>CAYZCX010000036.1:0-2242 GCA_964477195.1 uncultured Candidatus Saccharibacteria bacterium | reverse complement strand
CGCAAGATCTGGGGGAACAAACGGGGCCAACAAAGTTGCAGTTCGTTCTGACGTGTCGGGCGCACTAATCTCTAGCGCAAAGAAACGAATCGTCATCTCTACTCCTAGGTATTCGAAAATTGCCAACCGTAATAGTTATACGCCTTTCGATTAAGTCGCGCAAGAGGCAGTACAGTGGCTACGAACGCAATCGACGCTCGATCTGGTCAGCGATAGCTTCGCAAATCTGGGGCGGATATTTTTCGAATAATTCAGTAACCGCCACATGAACCTCAAGATCCAAGGCAATATCCTTGACAGTCCCCAAACGCTCAAGACTCAAGTACCAGTCTCCGGCTTTGCCAGAGTGACTCAGTCGATTTTCGAGCCAACCGTTTTTAGTCAGTACGCTGACAACGCTTGTCAACCGACTGTTCTGGTTACGGCCTGGCTCGACTAGCATATCTAAGAGGATGTTTTTAGGCGTAGCCTGAAAGTGACCCTGTTCGTCGACATATGCGCTTAGTAAAATCGCCACGCCTCGACACTTTGCATCAGTGTCCTTAATTTTGAGAATCCGCTCGAGATGTTGGACTACGGGGTTGGTCATGACTGCTCCTAGTCGCCTGAAATTCGAACTACTAAACTATAAGCTAACACGCATTAATATTCAAGAGCAACGACAGGCTCCACGGTAACCCTGTGCTGGGTGAGTGCAATAGTTACTGAATGATTTTTACGAATATATGCCATGTTGAAGCCCCCAGCCGGGGGCTGGGGGACGATTCACTCGGAGACATTCTCGTGGTAGTCCGCGGCCGCATCACCTCGGATCCAGCCGATGGTGTAAGTGGGATCGCTGGACTGAGCTTCGCGACGGTTTTGACCGTCATCGTAGCCCTCGTTCCAGGTGGCCCTGGCGGCTTCCTTCCGCGACGGACCCGCCACCTCGGGGCAGTTTTCGTCGTGCTTGTCGTTGTACCAGTGGCAAAAGCGACACTGCATAATAGGAACCTTTCTCGAGTCGTATCTACACGGTGTAGATACTAATGCAATATAACATAAATACTAACTTTAGTCAATTTAAATCCAATTATTTTCAAGGCATATGTTGGTGACTATTTCTTCACGCTCCCACCAAGCATCTTTATTGCATGTCCACGGCTGCACGGACTCCATATCATATTCGATAACATCTAAACCGATAGGCAGTAGCGTCTCGATCCCAATCTTATGGCAAATTGCATCATTCCTCGCCACCATGGCAGGATGCGTTACAATTGCCGCACTTTTCCAGCCTTTTTCGTTCATAAACTCAAAGGCCTGCAAGGCAATCTCACGGGAATTAAGATATTCACCTTTTTGCCGTGATTTACTAATTACCAGATCGGCTACTCGATGTTGCAGCGCATCATTTATCTCAAATTGAAGAATGAGTGGAGTACGCAGAAAAGTATTTTCTATAAATCGAGCTAGCTGTTCATTTGTCTTACCGGGAATAATGCTGCCTTTATCTTCACGATAGCCAAATGAAAAACCGATTACGCAATCGAGATTCTCTATATTACCGTGAGGCACGTAACTATTATTTTTAGCGTGCTCTCTTAAAAGCTCTAATTTGCCTTCATCCATCATGCAATTATATCAAGCAAGCTCTATTTCTGCGGCGCCGAAGCAAAATTCAGAACTATTTATGGTTAGCAATGAGACTAGAGAAATGCGAATTATTGGTTGAAGAACGTCTTCAGTACAGGGACTATGAGTTCGGGGGCGACGACATGTCCCTGCCCGTCGAGTGTGTGTCGTTCGGCATGAGGGATGGCAGCGATTATCGCTTTCGCGGCGCGTTCGAAGAAATCGGGCGGGAGACCTGCAAACTGGGGATCGGTGGTCGAACCCTCTGAGGTCACCAGGACCGGCTGAGTGACGCGGGCAAGTCGGTCCGCGGGGATCTTGTAGCCATTGAGGACTTCGGCATCCTTGACGAGCGTGTGGGCGAGAGCCACGGACGAGGCCCACATCGGGTGCTGTTTGTAAGTCGCAATGTCCGCGTCGGATCCGCCGGTAAGCTTCATGAACAGTTCCAGTAGCTTCTCGTCCTGGCCGGCTTTGTATGCCCCGTAGGTGTCCGCAAGGTACTGATTGAATCTCGGCCACTGGTCGTCCCCGATCACGTACGGCGTATCCCACACCGCGATCTTGTCGATCGCCGAACCTGCCGCTGCTGCCTCCAGCACGAGGGCGCCGCCAGATGAGGCGCCGT
>CAYZCX010000035.1:0-2329 GCA_964477195.1 uncultured Candidatus Saccharibacteria bacterium | reverse complement strand
GCTAAAACCCACAAACCCCCCGGGTTGTGTGTGGTTGGTTGTTTTTGCCCAAACCCCCCACTCCAGCTTCACCCCTAGATTCTTGAAGCAAAATAGGGTAAAATGAAGAAAACGTTCTCTTAT
Source organism: uncultured Candidatus Saccharibacteria bacterium (assembly GCA_964477195.1). GTDB lineage: Bacteria > Patescibacteriota > Saccharimonadia > Saccharimonadales > Saccharimonadaceae > JALRBM01. The sequence continues at coordinate 2,206 of CAYZCX010000035.1, read as the reverse complement.
GAAATACGAGAGGTGAGCGGTTATCAGCCGCGAATGTTATTGGGAAGAAATCTGTAAAGAGAGTAGAACCCGACGTGAATGCGACGTCATGGCAAACAACTAAGCGCTAAAAAGAATCTCTTTTTAGAAACTGGATGGTACCGTCCGAGTCATCGGATTCCAGTATCTAAACAGGGATTTTTTGTTTTAAGAAAGGCAGAGTTGATGAAAGAAGAAGTATTCGCAAAAGGAAAACTATTCGAGCTCGTCCACGAGACGCAGCCGGATGGACGTGTTTTTGAGGTTGCACGTCGTGCGCCCGGAGTGAGGTTGATCATTGTTGATGCTGCAGAGCAGAAGATTTTACTGACAAAAGAGTATCGCAAAGAGCTTGGCGCGTGGGACTATCGATTGCCTGGCGGAAAAGTATTTGACTCACTTGAAGAGTATGACGCATTTCGGGCTTCTGGTGAGGATATTTTGGTTGCAGCCATAAGTAAAGCTCGCGCTGAGGCGCATGAGGAAGCCGGCATAGAGATAGCAGGCCTAGATTTTTTCAAAAAATCCACCCTCGGTGCAACTGTTGAGTGGGATTTATTCGTATTTGTCAGTAAAGATTGGCAGCTTCATAAAGATGGCCAAAAACTAGAAGAAGGAGAGCAGGTCGAGGCAGATAATTGGTTCAACCTTTCCGAAGTTGAGGACATGATTTTACGTGGGGACATCCGGGAAGAGCGTATCGCGCTCATTCTTTTGCAGTGGTTAAAAAACGGAGGAAAGGCATAATGAAGTTCAAGGCAAACTCACGCCGTCGGGCACTCGAATATGAAAAAGCACTCGTCGCCCAATGGAAAGAGAACAAAACATTTGAAAAATCGGTCGAAAATCGCCCGCAAACTAATGGCTATGTTTTTTATGACGGTCCTCCGTTCATTACTGGTGTGCCGCACCACGGAACATTACTTTCGTCTGTCGTAAAGGATGCGATTCCGCGCTATCAGACGATGAAAGGCAAGCGCGTTGAGCGTGTGTGGGGCTGGGATACGCACGGACTGCCAGCTGAAAACTTCGTGGAGAAAAAACTCGGTATCACCGATCGTCACGACATCGGTACGAAGATTAGTTTGGCAGAATATATTACGACAGCCCGCGAAAGTATGATCCAAACGGGTAACTTGTGGGAGTCAACCATCGATCGAATTGGTCGTTGGGTAGATTTCAAGGGTGCCTACAAAACGATGGATAAAGACTACATGGAGAGTGTGTGGTGGGCGTTTAAAACACTCTACGAAAAGGGCAAAATTTACGAAGGCGAACGTGTCCTTATGTACGATACCAAGTGGGCAACGCCCCTCTCGAAGGCTGAGGTGACGATGGATGCTGGCGCATACCAGGTAGTGACTGATCCGAGCGTGTATGTGAAGTTTCGTCTTCTCGACTCATCTGCGCAGCCGACATATTTACTTGCTTGGACAACGACGCCGTGGACGCTGCCAGGCAATACCGCGCTTGCTGTTAATGAGGATGTAGAGTATGCCGAAGTTGAACTTGAAGGCGAGCGATTTATATTGGCGAGTGAGCTTCTTGAAAAAGTTCTTACGGATGAAAAGCACAAAGTCCTCGAGTATAAAGTTATCCGTACAATGCGAGGAAGTAACCTTGTCGGGCTCGAGTATGAACCGTTGTTTGAAGATCGAGGCGCGAATGCCCACAAAGTATGGGCTGCGGACTATGTGACAACCGACTCTGGTACGGGTATCGTACACCTTGCGCCGGCATACGGTGAAGAAGACTTTATCTTAGCCCAGGAAAAAAAGATCCCTGTTATTCATGTTCTCGATGAATATGGAAAATACACCGAGGGTGAGTGGGAAGGTTTGGATGTGTGGGAGACGAATAAGGCCATAGCAAAGGCGCTAAAAGAACGTAGTGTTGTATGGAAGATCGACTATATTCAACACGAATATCCGCACAATCTTCGCAACGGCAACCGTATTATGTACCGAGCTCATCCGAGCTGGTTTATGGATATTGATGGTCAGCGCACGGAAATGCTTGAGCAAAATACCGAGCACATTAATTGGTTTCCGGCGCATATCAAACATGGTCGATTCGAAAAGACTGTTCAGCAAGCACCCGACTGGAATCTTAGTCGCGATCGTTTTTGGGCGACGGCTATGCCAGTGTGGAAAGGTATCGATACAGACGGAAGAGAACATATAAAGGT
>CAYZCX010000034.1:0-2852 GCA_964477195.1 uncultured Candidatus Saccharibacteria bacterium | reverse complement strand
GGCTGATCAGGAAGGTGGTTCTATCCAGCGGCTCGGTGATGCTGTGGGCAAATTAAACTCGGCACGCTGGATGGCTGACCATTGGTCGGCGGAAAAAATCCAACAGGCGGCCCAAACGCTGGGATCGCAGATGAAGGAACTGGGCACTATGATGGATCTCGGCCCAGTGCTTGATCTCGACCCCAAAGCGACAGCACCAAATAGCAGTAATGCCATTGGCAACCGCTCCTTCGGAATCGATCCTGCAAAAACCACGCAAGACGGCCTCGCCTTTGCCAAAGGGTTACAGGCGGCTGGCGTGACGCCGGTAGTGAAACATTTCCCCGGCTTAGGTGGCACCATCGGAAATACCGATGACAAACCGGCGCACACATTGCCATGGGTACAGCTCCAAAAGGCTGGACTATTGCCGTTCAAGGCGGCGATTGACGCTGGCATGCCAGTGGTCATGACTGCAAACGCCAGTGTGCCTGGCCTGACCAAGCTACCTGCCAGTGTCTCTCCGGAGGTCACGAAGGTATTAAGGGAGCAGCTGGGATTCAAGGGAGTTATTATGACCGACAGCTTGTCGGCAAAGGCTCTCTCGGGAAACGGATTCACGACAGAGAGTGCTGCCGTGGCGGCCCTTAAGGCTGGAGCGGACTTCCTTTTGTATGGAACTCCTGCCACATCCGTGAAGGAGTACGGCAAAATGACTGCTGCCATCGTGGCGGCGGTCAACCAGGGCCAGCTGTCTCGCGACAGACTGGTCCAAGCGGTCAACACCGTGTTGACGGCGAAACATCTCGGTGGTTGCGGTTCATAGCCGCGACACGCAACAGGCCCCATCTGTCGTTATGCGACGGGTGGGGCCTAAAAAAATATGAGCAGACGGTCATCACGAAAAAGACTCTCGTAAGTAGAGAGTCTTTTTTGTAATAATTATAATTTCATGGTGCGCGAGAAAGGACTTGAACCTTCACGCCCGAAGGCACATGCTCCTAAGGCATGCGTGTCTACCAATTCCACCACTCGCGCAGGTACCCTTCATTATAACAGATTATTTTCTAGTGAAAAGCTGTAAATTTGTATTGCTTATGGTATCATGAAAGCAATGACGACAAGGGGTAAACGGGGAAAGCAAAAATGAGTAAAGTTGCTGAATATTTGCAGGAGCATATCGCAGGTGAAATATCGGTACATCCCGCAATTCTCGATGCCTTGAGTCGCGATGGGAGCGTCCTCCAGATCAAGCCCGAAATGGTCGTCTATCCACGAGTCACAAATGATATCAGAAAGGTGACGCGCTTTGCCTGGCAGCTTGCCGAGAAGGGGCACGTTCTTCCTCTGACGGCGCGTGGGTATGGAACTGACGAGACTGGTGCTGCGATAGGGAAAGGTGCGATTATTGTCACAACGGCACATATGAATAATCTGTTAGAATTCGACGCCAAACAAAAACTAGTGCGCCTGCAGCCCGGTCTCAACGCAAAAGCGTTAAATGATGCACTTGCACTCCACGGTCTTGCTATTCCTGCGCTTCCGCCTGCAGCTCCTTACTCAACGGTCGGTGGAATTGTGGCCAATAATATCAGTGGGCCCCTTGCTGGGCAGTATGGAGACGTGCGAGCATGGGTGCACCAGCTCGAAGTGGTGTTGGCTAATGGTGATGTGCTACAGACCGAGCGTATCAGTAAGCGTGAATTAGGTCGACGTAAAGGGTTCCAGACATTCGAGGGCGAAATTTATCGAACAATCGACAGTATTATAGAGGATAACAAAGAGCTCATTGAGGAAAAAATCGGCTCGGATGGCTATGATACTTCTGGATACAGCGCTATAGCGAAAGTCAAACAACCCGATGGGTCGTTTGATCTTACCCCGCTTATTGTAGGTTCTCAGGGGACACTCGGTGTTATATCTGAGATGATTATTCGTGCAGATTTTGTCAGTATGCACGTCGGTGCCTTAGTAGCTGCTTTTCCGAGTAAAGAAGCCGCTCGCGATATGGTAGATGAGCTACAAAAACTAGAGCCAGCATTGCTCGAGTATTTTGATGGAGCTCTCTTTGAACAAGCGGCTGCAAGAGGGAAGAAGTATAGTTTTTATAATGATATCGATGGTATGATAGGGGCGGTTGTAGTCATTGGGTTCAATGATTTCAGTGATCATGCCAGAAAAAAGAAACTCAAAAAAGCCGAGAAGCTGCTATCTAAAGCCGATGTCACTTTTGAAATGGCAGAGGGTCCCGATGGGGCAAATCTGCTTGCTGCGCGAGAAGTAACAAGTTTTCTTGTTTCGCCAAGCAAAACTGGAGCTTCAGCGCCACCCCTTCTCGATGGGGCATATGTTCCCCGCGAACGCCTAGAGGAATTCTCAAAGGGACTCGATAGTTTGGCTGCGAAATATCACGTTGAACTGCCGCTTCATATCGATATGCTGACAAATATTATATATACGCGTCCCGTCCTGTATTTTCATAAGGTTAGTGACAAGCAAAAACTCTTTAAACTGCTCGATGAATATGCCGCGTTGGTGGCATATCACAACGGATGTTTGGTTGCCATGGGTGGCGAGGGGAGAGTAAAGGCGCGATTCGCCCATGCTCAACTCAGTGAGGAAGTAAAGGAAGTCTACAAAGCAATAAAAACTGCCTTTGATCCGTATGGAATCCTTAACCCGGGTGTGAAGCAGGATATCGAGGTTCGACAGCTCGTCTCCATGCTTCGACGCGACTACGATATGGGGAATATGGCTAATTTTGTTCCGTATGCCTAGGGGTAGTACTTGCCTCGGGGCTCAAAAGTCGGTATCATAGCAAAAGCACGCGCGAGTGGCGGAATGGTAGACGCGCTAGCTTCAGGTGCTAGTGT
>CAYZCX010000033.1:0-2859 GCA_964477195.1 uncultured Candidatus Saccharibacteria bacterium | reverse complement strand
CAAAAAGTAAACCCAATTAGCTTCCGCCTCCAGGTTCACAAGAACTGGGACTCTCGCTGGTTTGTCGCTGGAAAGCGTGACTTTGCAAAGTGGCTCGCGGAAGATATCAAGATTCGTGAACTGATCGAAAAGAAATTCGCGTCTCGTCCAACAATTAATCGTATTGAAATTGAGCGCTCTGCTAATCTCACAACTATTACTATTCACACAGCCAAAGCTGGTGTTGTGATCGGTCGTGGTGGTGCGGGTGTAACCGAGCTCAAGTCACAGATCGAAAAGATCGCTAGCCTGCCAGTACGTATTAATATCGAAGAAGTAAAACGACCAGAACTCGCTGCAAAGCTTGTTGCTGAGAACATCGCTCGTCAACTTGAGCGTCGTATCAATTTCCGCCGTGCGACCAAAATGGCTGCCCAAAACACCATGAATGCTGGTGCAAAAGGTATTCGTATTCAGGTAGCTGGCCGATTGAATAACGCTGAAATGGCTCGTAAGGAAAAGGTCATCGAAGGCTCTGTTACGCTTCACACGCTTCGTGCTTATATCGATTTTCATACTGCCCCAGCAGCCCTTCCTGGTGCCGGAATTGTCGGTGTTAAGGTATGGATCTACAAGGGTGAAAGGCAGGATCGATAATGTTACTTCCTAAGAAAACTAAGTTCCGAAAAGTCCGAAAAGGCAAAAACGACGGCAACGCAACTCGTGGCCATTACGTTGCATTTGGCGACTTCGGACTGCAATCACAAGATAACAACGACATTACTTCACGTCAGATCGAATCTGCACGTCAGGCGATGACTCGTTATATCAAACGTGGTGGTAAAATCTGGATCCGCATCTTCCCGCACATTCCTGTGACGCGTAAGCCTCAGGATGTAAAGATGGGCGGTGGTAAGGGTAACCCTGAATTCTTTGTTGCCAAAGTAAAACCTGGTACCATTTTGTTTGAAATGAAGGGTGTTACCGAAGAAACTGCGCGTGAAGCAATGCGCCTTGCAGCTCACAAATTACCAGTAAAAACTAAGTTCATCAAGCGAGAGGAAGCATAATCATGGCTGACAAAAAGACAACCAAAGCTTCCGAAGTAAAGAGCTTGGAACAACTCCAGACAGAACTTCTGGCAAAACAGCAGGATCTTTTGGAAGCAAAGCGTTCACACGCTGCTGGTGAATTGGTGAACCCACGCGTTCTGACCCACACCCGTAAAGAAATCGCTCGACTCCACACCGCTATTCGCGCTGCGGAAACAGAGCAGAAGGAGAGTAACTAATATGGCCAAGACATTGACCGGTATCGTAACGTCAGCGCTACGAGATAAAACCATTACCGTCACTGTAACTAGTCGTGAGACTCATCCTATTTATAAGAAGCAATATACCGTTTCTCGTAAATATACCGCTCACGATGAAAACAACGAGGCAAACCTCGGTGACAAGGTGGTTATTACAGAAACCCGCCCAATTTCAAAGACAAAGAGTTTTAAGCTCGCTAATGTCGAAGAAAAATCGGTCGGAAGCATCGAACTTAAAGACGAGGCGGAGGCTTAGGTAATGATCCAGCAAGAATCCCGTCTGAAAGTAACTGATAACTCAGGTGCAAAAAGTATTCTTTGTATCCGTGTTCTCGGTGGAACGAAGCGTCGTTATGCACGCGTTGGCGATATCATCGTGGCAACCGTTAAAGACGCTAACCCAACCGGTAACGTCAAAAAGAAATCTGTCGTAAAAGCTGTGGTAGTGCGAACTCGCGACCAGATACAGCGCAAAGATGGCAGCACCATTGCATTTGATGATAATGCTGCTGTGATTATCAACGAAGATAAAACCCCTAAGGCAACTCGTGTATTTGGTCCTGTACCACGCGAACTTCGTGATCTTGGTTATGCCAAGATCATTAGCCTTGCACCGGAGGTACTCTAATATGGCCGAGCGTATCAAAAAAGACGATGTCGTAAAGATCATCTCTGGCAGCAACAAGGGAACAACAGGAAAAGTCCTCGCGGTACTTCCTGGCAAGCAAGGCGCATTGGTGGAAGGTGTCGGCACAAAACACCGTCACGTGAAGCCAAGCCAAGTTAATCCACGTGGTGGCAGCAAGGACATCCATGTCCCTACGCCGCTTCACAAACTTGCACTCGTTGTTGACGAAAAAGCAAGCAAAACAAGCCGCATTGGCTATGTTAAGAACGCTGACGGTGCCAAGGTTCGCCTCGCACGTCAAGCTAAAAACAAGGAGATCAAGTAATGGCTACTAAGACAGCTACAACGACCACTCCTCGCTTGAAAGCTTTTTACAAAGATCAATTTGTCAAAGAACTCCAAGCCGAATTGAATCTAGCAAATCCGCACCAAGTGCCAAAGCTAGAGAAAATCGTCGTAAGCGTAGGAATCGGTAAAAACAAAGATGACAAGCGTCATTACGAAGTTGTTCGTAACACGCTGACAAAAATTACCGGACAATCACCCGTTGATCGTATGGCAAAGAAGTCTATTGCGGGCTTCAAAATCCGTGCTGGAATGAACCGCGTCGGTATCAGTGTGACGCTTCGCGATGCTCGTATGTATGAATTCCTCGATCGTCTGGTTAATATTGCACTTCCACGTGTTCGTGACTTTCACGGTGTGAAAGCCAAGTTTGACAAGGGTGGCAACTACAACCTTGGGATCATTGAGCAGTCTATTTTCCCAGAACTAACATTTGAAGAAACTCAGGTTGTTCACGGATTGCAGGTGACATTTGCTATCAAGAGCCATGACCCTGCACATTCTCGAGCTCTCTTAGAGAAATTTGGTATTCCATTTGAGAAAGAAGGAGGCAAACGCTAATGGCTAAAAAATCTATGATTGCCCGCGATGAAAA
>CAYZCX010000032.1:0-3114 GCA_964477195.1 uncultured Candidatus Saccharibacteria bacterium | reverse complement strand
AGCCTTGTGTCCCCAGTTCGAGTCTGGGAGGAGCCACCAAGAGATAATTACAGATTGCAAAAAATTCCAAGATTTATTTCTTGGAATTTTTTGTTTACTTATTAAAGTAGACACATGCCTAGCGACTTCAATGTGTACCATGATGACCATGGTACACTTAGAAAGATTGAAAATGGAGGTATATGCGTAGTTCCGAAATAATTAAACCCACAGCAGACTACGATTACGGTAAGATGTTCGATAGGTTAACGGATGCCGACTATGAGTTGCTTAAAAATCCCTTCTTTCGGGAGATGCTTGAATTCTTGATCGGTAGTTTTGTCATCTCGAGCGGTCGGCAATATGGCCAGTTTTGTGACATGGTGCCGCTTGCTGCCATGTGGCAGGAGGGTGACCTACCGGTGGATTGGGATATCCTCAACCCAAATCCGAATGATGACCCAGAAGCGTACGATATTGCGCAGCATGCGATCGATCTTATTCGACGCTTGAAGCTGCCGGATGATCATACGCAAGCTCCCGGGAATGTCGAGGGTCTTACGCCTGGAGTGTTAGAGTTTTGGTGGCTCATGGAGATAGACGCATTTCATTGGCGCTACGATCCCGATTATCAGCTTTTGGCGAATGAAAGTGAAATCAAAAAACGATTCGCAAAATGTGGTGTTCCACTGGGGAGCTCAAGTAATACTACCGAGGAGCGAGCGGCGATGAATGTAGCGATTGGCTATCTTCGCGATGATGAATCGATGCGAACAGCCAGCGTTGACGATCTTATCGTGAAGTCCTTTAAGCCTCATCTTGAAGTAGCCCTGCACTGGCAAGTCAATCCACGACCTATTAGAAACCGTAGTAAAGGAGGTGATGTACATGCCGAACGATGGCGGGATGGTATGGTAAAGGCGCTAGAAACGCCTGAATCTGAACGCACACCATACGAACATCTATTAGTTCGTACCTCGTATTTGCTTGATTTTTTTGTCGACATGCATCCCAGTGAATTCGATGATCTGGAGATGGCCGAAACGCGCGAACTCTACGATGAGGTTGTGGAACTTTACAATACAAATACTGAAAAGTTCAATGAGGAGAATGTCCAAAGAAATCGTAATGTGCCCAAAAAAGCACAGATTGTGAATCTTCATACTGGCACAAAAAAAGAGGAGCCGGCGAACACGCCACGTCATGAGATATATGGCACACTCGGGGCGACGGTGCTTCGTCGCGTGCCACTTAATGTTTAGGACGATGTTGTTAATTAATTAGTGTCGAGAGTGAGTGGGATGTCGATATTTTGGATTGTTATTAGTGGGATTTTAGCTGTGAGTGCAGCGGTGCCGTATATCATTGATATTCTGCGTAGCAAGGATGCCAAGCCGAGGGTAGTTACATGGTTCATATGGACAATACTGACAGGTGTTGGGTGCGTGGCTTCAATCGGCGATGGGCAAATCCCAAGCGCTGTACTGACATTTGTCATGACGCTTCAAACAGGAGCAATTTCTGTTTTACTTCTTGCCAAGGGAGCGAGTCGGAGGTTGGAAAGGCTTGATCGTTGGTGTCTGGCTGGAGCGGCTGTGGGGCTACTCCTATGGCCAATCTTCAATTCACCGGCTGTAACAATTATTGCAATGATTACGATTGATATCATCGGAGCAGCCCCTACTTTGAAGCATGCATGGCAGAAGCCGTATGAAGAAAAAGGAATAACATTTCTTCTGACCGGGATAGCAGGCTTCGTGACATTGTGCGTTGCTGGATCGTGGCAGATTTCTGCCATTGCGTATCCGGTTTACTTGCTACTTCTTTATACTACGTTAACCGCTTTCATTATTATAAGACGCTCCCAGCTGAGGCTTCGCAACGAGCGTGTTTTATGATAGGGGCGGTATGTGTTTTAATGAGAAATGTTCTGCCGTAGGTGTCGTGGCGGAAGTGGTCCTTTTTGGGTCTGGTTCGGCGTAGATGATGTCCTGATCGGACGATTTTTGTTGCTGGCTCTGGAACTCTAGCGCAAGTGAAGCAGAAGGGTAGGCTAGAATGATGACATACAGTGGTTATCTGATGCTGGTTGCGAGTGATCGGGTGCAGCTCATCACGCGCAATGTTATGCCGAGCGCATTTTATCCGGTAGCCGAAACCTACTGTGAGGAAATCATGCTCGGCCTGTCTGCAACGGGAGGATATGGGCTGACGCTTACCCTCTCGCTACACCCCGAGGCATGGCATGTCTTTACGCGGCGAGGAAGCTCATTCGTCGGCTTCGGTTTCGAATATCTTCGGGGCGAGACGTATAGCGAAAGTGAACTGGAGGAGGCTCGCAAAGCAATGAAGCAGTACTGCGCTCACTTTGTTCCGCTCGAGGCCGGTATCAATGCAATGGAAAAGTTGCGGGAACTGGTACGGAGTCGGAGCTAATGCTTTTGGCCCCGCGTGGATTTTTTCCATGCGGGGCCGTTTTAAATCTATTAGTTTATTCTATGGTCGGTGAAGCTCAGACTTATCTAGGCATCTGTTGACATGATCACAGATCGCCAATACAATATACCAGTTCATTATCCTGTAGAGGCTGGAGCTAGATATGTCGCGTGGCTTTGTGGCGCTTATTCCCGGTGATCGTTTTGGGGAGCTGGTGCGTACCGTTCTACCTGCTTTTGCGGCAACCATTACCGCATTTTGCGAAGGTGAGGATAGTCGCGGAAATAGTCTGACCCTCACGTTCATGAACCAGCTGGCCGCATACCACGTGATGCCGAGCGAGCGAAGTGCTGCTGTATGTATTGGGTTTGAGTATCTTGATAATGCAGAATGTGCTGAAGTAGAAATCCGGCAGTGGCTCAACCGTGTTCGATCCTATTGCGTAGAGTTCCGGCCACTCGACTCCGGAGTGAAAACCCTGGAGCAAATGCAGAGTTTGCTCTGACTCTTCGGTTCTGGTGCGACGCCTCGCGGCATTGTACCAGAACCGATTTTCATTCTAGTCACATTTCTAGGAGTATTCTATCTTGTCATAGGGGTAGAAGTACGTTATAATTCCTAACGTACATGCGGGTGTAGCTCAGCTGTTAGAGCGCGTCCTTGCCAAGGACGAGGTCCAGGGTTAGAGTCCCTGTACCC
>CAYZCX010000031.1:0-4573 GCA_964477195.1 uncultured Candidatus Saccharibacteria bacterium | reverse complement strand
ACATATCGAGGCGCCTGGAGCAAAAGAAGTTATTTTTGATACGAATCCAAACGCGCTTGTCATCAAAGTTGTCGCAGCACTAGATAAACGATATGCTGATTTTATTGATGACGGCACAGATAGTCATATTAGTGCCGTGCGATCGGGAAGGGGGTAGGTCATGTCATATAAACAAACGGGAAGTTTGCATGTCATCATCATCGCGATACTTGGCGCAGCACTTTTGGTGACGCTTGGTGTCGTGTTTTATCAGAATTTTGTTGCTAAGAAAGGCACCACGTCACATTCTGATTCATCGCAGCCTCAAACAAGTGAAGAGACAAACACGGTGCGGGTTGCGTTCCAGAGCGGTATTTATGCTCTAGATTATCCGTCAGGATGGTCTGAGGTGACGACACCTGGCACGGGCGGATCGAATACGGTCGTCCTGACGAATACCGAAAAATCAGTCCGTATAAAAATGAGTGTTTCAGGCGACCCTATTGGCGGAAGTTGTGATTCCAGTAGCTCGCGAAAAGTTCGTTTTTATAACGTATATCCTCAGGCCAATACTAAGCTGAGCGACTCGACGGCGTATATTGTCGAAACCATGACGGATGCCGAAAAAAGCGGCTATAATTATGCAATTGGACTGACACAAGATGGGGGTGATACTCACGCTTCGCTTGGAGATTCGTTTTGCACGGTCAGTTTTGTTGGTGTCGCCTCGCGTCTAGTGACAAATAACAACGCTGTGACATCTCCAACGATTACATTATCGATTGACTTCCCTAAACTCGCGAGCGGCGATGATGTTCGCGTCAAGGAAATGCAACAGGTGAAGGACCTTATCGCTACTGATGATTATAAGGCAGCAATAAAGGTGCTCGAATCAGCGCGCAAGGAATAGTATAATAGAACGGATGAGCTCCGAATTCCGTTTAGAAACAAAGTATCAGCCTACCGGCGATCAACCGTCGGCCATTGCTCAATTAGTGCAAGGACTCGAAGCGGGCATCAAAGAACAGACGCTTCTTGGTGTGACGGGAAGTGGTAAGACGTTTACAATGGCGAATATCATTGAAAAGCGAGGTGTCCCGACACTAGTTCTTGCACATAACAAAACACTTGCTGCGCAGCTTTATAGCGAGTTTAAGGCCTTTTTCCCTCACAACGAGGTCCATTATTTTGTGAGTTATTTTGATTACTACCAGCCGGAAGCATATATTGCGAGTAGCGATACCTATATAGAAAAAGATAGCAAAATCAACGATGAAATTGATCGACTTCGCCATGCCGCAACCTCTGCATTATTGACTCGTCGTGATGTGATTATTGTGGCGAGTGTTAGTTGTATTTATGGTATTGGATCGCCAGATGATTATGCAGAGATGTCCATCACAGTGACGCGTGGTGAGCGGCGTCAGCAAGATAAATTGGTGCGCCTTCTGACAGATATCCAGTATCAGCGAAATGACATGGATTTTCACCGTGGAACATTTCGAGTAAAGGGCGATGTTGTTGATGTTTTTCCAGCTGGCCGTGACTTTGGCTACCGGTTGGAGTTTTTTGGTGACGAGGTAGATCGTATCACGCAAATTGACCCGCTGACAGGTGAGATTACAGGCGAACCGTCATCGATCACTATTTTTCCAAGCAGTCACTATGTGACACCAAAGGAAAAACTAAGCCGCGCGATTGATAACATCAAAAAAGAATTTGATGAGCGTATGGATTGGTTTGAGAAACACAATAAATTGCTCGAAGCGCAGCGCCTTGGTCAGCGCACAAAATATGATATCGAAATGCTTGAGGAGACAGGGTTTGTAAAGGGGATCGAGAACTACTCGCGCTATCTGACAAACCGCGAACCGGGTGAGCAGCCTGCGACGCTTTTGGATTATTTCCCCGACGATTTCTTGTTGCTTGCTGATGAAAGTCACCAGACATTGCCGCAGGTAAGAGGGATGTACAACGGTGATCGTGCTCGCAAAGAAGTCCTTGTTGAGCATGGATTCCGTTTGCCGTCAGCACTCGATAATCGTCCCCTGACTTTCAGTGAATTTGAGCGGCATATCAATCAAGTGATTTATGTTTCGGCAACGCCCGGAGATTATGAAATTGCCCGAAGTCCCAAGCCTGCCGAGCAGATTATTCGTCCGACCGGACTGATTGATCCGCAAATAACCATTCGTCCAACGAAGGGCCAGATCGATGATTTGATCGCAGAAATAAACGAGCGCGTTGCCCGTAAAGAACGTGTCCTTGTGACGACGCTCACAAAGCGGATGGCTGAAGATCTCTCGACGTATTTACAGGAGATTGGCATAAAAACAGCCTATATCCATAGTGAAGTCGATACCTTGGAACGCGGGGATATTCTGCGAGACCTGCGTATGGGAGTCTATGATGTGCTGGTAGGAATTAACTTGCTTCGTGAAGGGCTGGACCTGCCAGAAGTGAGTATGGTTGCGATTATGGATGCCGATAAGGAAGGATTTTTGCGAAGTGCACGTGCGCTGATTCAGATTATCGGTCGTGCCGCCCGCCACCTAAACGGAACGGTTTTTATGTATGCCGACAATATGACTGACTCAATGAAAGAAGCTATCGGTGAAACAAACCGACGTCGTGAGATTCAAGAGACATATAATACAGAACACAACATTACTCCGACCAGTATTGCCAAGGAGATCGACGAGGGGCTGCGTGCGATCATTCCGATGAAGGAAGATACGAAGAAGAAAATTGATCTCAAGAAAATTCCAAAAGATGAGTATCAGGCGCTGGCAAAAGAGCTTACATCGCAAATGGAACTTGCAAGTGCGAATCTTGAATTCGAAAAAGCTGCTGAGCTACGTGATCTTATAGCTGAAATTCGTTCCAAAATATAGCTAGCTTAGGATGTCTAGTACGCGAGCAAGTGCATGTTCATATATATCTACTTGTGCGCGAGCATTCGCAACCGACGATTCGGGTGCGTCGTAACGAATCAGATAATCGAGATGCCGCTGTTTTGCCTGAAATTCGGCGAGCATTCGATCACGGTATGCGTAAAGAAAAGCGGTTCCTTCGCGACCATTGAGCGGTAGTTCAGGAGTCATGCGAAGACTGAAACGATGCCTCATAATTCCGTCAGTATCTCCGCGTATTGCTAAGCGCAGCCGTTCCTCAACGGGAAGTTGGGATTGGTCGGAAGTAATATAGTCACGTGCTTCATCGGCAAAGTATCGGGCCGCAACAATGGCTTGTTTGTTGGACTTTTCTTTAGTACCACCGACGCGTATATGTTTATTATCTGGAAAACCGGCTGTATACATCGCGCGAACACCGCTAGGTGGAAGGACACTGCGAAGGTCTGTCTCGTTCGATAGAGCCGTTTGCCCTATGAGCGTGACAATCTTCTTGTAGTATTCAAATACATCAAGAGGCATTTTCCCCGTAAGACGCTCCTTCATGCTATCGATATGCGTTTCATTAAGCGGTGTAATCGATAACTCTTCGTCGGTCATACCTTCGGATGAGCGGTTGTCGGGAAGGTAGCGTTTAAGAATCTCGAACCCTAAAAAAGAAAGCGGTTTGTCTTCGTATGCAGGAGGAAGATTGCCCTGCATGTGTGTTTCAAAAGAGGCAACAAAGAGGTCGCGGGATGCGGTGGTAAAGTCCACGAATAGCTCCTCATTGGTCGAATATCCATCACGACGCGTCATCACCTCGATTATACAGTAGAAAGGGTTCGAAAATAGAGAAATGCTTGCAAAATTGACATTTATGATGTATAATGAAGTTATTGCATTCGATGAATGTCGAGCCTCTTTCAAAGATGAGCGCACTATATAATTCTGCTATCCAAGATAGCTGGCGCCACCACCGAAATATCCTCTCGCTGTTCTCCCTAGGGCACACCCGCCCTTTAGACTGCATACAGCTATTAAATCTAGAATAACGAAAGGGTTATTTTTTATGGCATATCAACAAAGACGGGGCGGACGCCCTAATCAAGGTCGCCCACAGGGCGGCGGTGGACGTAGTTTTGGCGGCGGACGTCGTGGTGGAAGCCGCGGTCCAGCTAAGAAATATATTCATCCATCAAAGTTTATAAATAAAGCAGTGACAAAAGAGGACGAAGTTCCTTACGAGTCAAAGCATACATTTGCTGACTTTCCTTTTGGGGCCCAGCTTCACCACAACATCGCAAGCAAGGGGTACAAAACGCCTAGCGCAATTCAAGATCAAGCTATTCCGTTCATTATCGAAGGAAAAGACGTTATTGGTCTTGCAAATACCGGTACTGGTAAAACGGCCGCATTCTTGCTGCCAATTATCGAGCGCCAAAGTGGCATTACGCTTCGTCCAAGCGTGCTAATCGTTGCGCCGACGCGTGAATTAGCACAGCAGATCGACGAGCAATTCCGCGAATTTAGTAAAGGTCTTAATCTCTACTCAACGCTTATTGTTGGTGGGGTGAATATCGATCGTCAAATCCGTGATTTGAAACGTCGTCCTCACTTTATTATTGGGACACCTGGCCGTCTTAAGGACCTTATGCAGCGCCGTGTATTGCAACTTAAGAACATGACAACACTTGTTCTTG
>CAYZCX010000030.1:0-5485 GCA_964477195.1 uncultured Candidatus Saccharibacteria bacterium | reverse complement strand
AATCCCAGGCGTAACAAAGAGTAGTTGGTAAGAAGGGAAGGAATTTAGACATGTCACTACAATCAACTGACCCAATCGCCGACCTTCTTACTCGCATTCGTAATGCAGCAATGGTTGGCAAGACAGAAGTTCGTGTTCCTGCAAGCAAACTCAAGAAGACAATTGCAGAACAACTCAAGAAAAACAACTATCTCGCCGAAGTGAAGGTAGAAGCAGGAAAGCCACGCGATACGATCGTTATCACCATCAATAAACCAGGCGAAAATAGCCCAATCAACGAGATCACTCGTATGAGCAAGCCGGGTCGTCGCGTCTATGTTGGCGCCAACGAAATCCCTAGGATTAAGAGTGGCCGAGGCATGGTGCTTATTAGCACAAGCAAGGGCGTTATCACCGGACACGAAGCTGTCAAGCAACGTCTCGGTGGTGAATTACTCCTGAAAGTATATTAATAGAGAAAGAAGAGAAGTAAGATGAGTCGAATCGGAAAACTACCAATTGACGTACCTCAGGGTGTGACAATCACGGTCGACACAGATGAGATAGCTGTCAAAGGGCCAAAAGGCGAACTCACAGTACCTCACCTCAGCGACGTGACTGTTAGCCTCGAAGGTACGCAGGCAATCGTGACCCGTAAGGATGACGAACGCATTGCAAAAGCGCAGCATGGATTGCAGCGCGCACTCCTCAATAACGCTGTTGTTGGTATTACAAAAGGCTTCGAGAAGAAGCTTGAGATAAACGGCGTCGGTTTCCGCGTGTCTGGCGGTGGTCAGGCAATTGAAATGAGCCTTGGTTTTTCTCACCCTGTGAAATATGAAGCACCGGCTGGTGTCTCGCTCGCAGTCAACAAAATGGAAATTACCGTTTCGGGTATCGATAAGCAAGCTGTTGGTCAGGTTGCTGCCGAAATCCGAGCGCTAAAGAAGCCCGAGCCGTACAAGGGTAAGGGAATTAAATATGCCGGTGAAGTTATCCTTCGCAAGGCAGGAAAGGCTGGTAAGTAACCATGGGTAATCTTGCAAAGAAATTACTTGGTAAAAGTCTTCGTAAAAATCGCGTCCGCAGTAAGGTTACTGGTGTTGCCGAGCGTCCTCGCCTGACGGTAACAGTGAGCAACAAGCACGTGAGTGCGCAGCTTATTGACGACGAGAAGCAAAAAACAATCGTTGCCAGTACAACTGTCGGCACAAAACAAGAAGGATCGCTCGCTGATCAAGCTGCGTGGGTCGGTGCTGATATTGCTAAAAAGGCAAAAAAAGCTAAAGTTACCGCTGTTGTATTCGATCGCAACGGTCGCCACTATGCAAAGCGCCTTGCGGCACTTGCAGACGCAGCCCGTAAAGAAGGATTGGAGTTCTAGTCATGGTTACACAAGGTAAAACAGATCCTCGTGGTCGCGGCAACAATCGCCGTCCAGAACAAACTGAAGAGCAGAAACAATTCGAAGAGCTTGTTATCAACATCGACCGGGTTGCACGTGTTGTAAAAGGTGGACGTCGCTTCCGCTTCAAGGCACTCGTTGTCGTTGGTGATCGCAAAAACAAAGTCGGTGTCGGTGTTGCAAAAGGCGCTGATGTTCAAGCAGCTATTACAAAAGCAGCTGACGTTGCAAAGAAAAGCCTCATTACGATTCCAGTTGCGAATGAAACTATTCCCCATGATGCAGAAGTAAAAGTTTCTGGTGCACAGGTCTTGATTAAGCCCGCAGCCCCAGGTACCGGTATTATCGCTGGTGGTGTCGTTCGTTCAATCATCGGAGTGACTGGCATTCGTAACCTTCTTTCAAAATCACTCGGTTCAACCAACAAGGTGAACATCGCGTATGCAACGATTGATGCCCTCAAGAGTCTTGTGCCGAAAGAAGAGTGGCTCAATGCTCCAAAGAAAAAAGTAGCTCCAAAAAAGGAAGCTAAGGAGGAGACGAAGTAATGAAATACCACGAACTCCAAGTTAGTAGTAACAAAGACAAGAAACGCGTCGGGCGTGGTATTGCTGCCGGTCAAGGTAAAACTGCCGGCCGTGGTACAAAAGGTCAAGGCGCACGTACGGGTAAAAAGCTCAATGCAATGTTCCAAGGTGGATCAGGCGCACTTGTTCGCCGTACGCCTAAGGCACGTGGCTTTAAGAGTCTCCGCACCCCTGCACAGGTTGTCTATCTTGACCATCTTAATGCATTCAAGGGCAAAACTGCAGATAATATGAGCTTGTTCGAAGCCGGTCTTATCGCAACACCTTTCCATTCCGTTAAAATCATCGCTCGCGGTGAGCTGAAAGAAAAAGTCACGCTTCGCGTTCAGGCGGCTAGTCAGAGTGTCCAAGAGGCTGTCGCAAAAGCAGGTGGTACTTTTGAAAAAGTAGCAACTCCTGTAAAGCAAAGTGCAAAAGAGGCCGAAAAAGCTGATAAATAGCGTTATAAACTGCGAAAAATAAAAAGCTCATTTTGGGCTTTTTATTTTATCTAATGAAATTATGATACCATGGGCAAGGTCTTTATTCCCTTTGTTTGATTGGAGTTTCTTTTGCCGCGCTGGGAACGCAATTCGATTGCGCATGCGATTGAGATCACGGGGCTGTCGCAACGAACTGTTGCTGCACGAACTGGGCTTTCGCAGTCTATGATCTCTCGAGCGTCACAGACTCCCTGGAATGAGCTTGAATATGAAAAAGTTAAGAGTATTCTCGCAGGAATTTACGATGAAACTTATCCGGGACGGTATGAAATAAACAAAAATGCCAACGGTACAGTGGCCAGTGTTTATTTCATAACTGCTTAAAACAGGCTAAACTAAGAGGCGGAGACCGAATTGCGAGCATGTTTTACTTAGAGCATGCTCGCAATCACCTTACTAATTTTATATGATATACTAGTAAGGAATTTTCTATAAAATCCTAAAGAGGTAGAGCGACTGTGAACTGGAAAACCATTTTCCGATCATTCAAAAATAAAGACATGCAAAAACGGCTCATCATTGTTATCGGGCTTATTATTGCGTATCGTTTTTTGGCACATATCCCTGTGCCGCTGGCTGAGCCAACGCAGCTAAAAGAGGTTATTAATAACGTTGTGAGCGGCAGCGATTTTGGTGGATTTCTTAATCTTCTCTCTGGTGGGGCATTGGCCCAATTCTCAATTGTACTCGTAGGAATGAGCCCATTTATTACCGCTTCGATTATTACCCAGTTACTTACAAAAGCTATTCCAAAACTTGAAGAGCTCCACAAAGACGGCGAATCTGGTCGACGTAAGATCAATCAGTGGACTCGGCTTCTTTCGGTGCCGCTTGCCATTATTCAATCTGTTGCGTTTATTTATATCCTTCGCCAAACAGTACTTGCTGGCAATACAACCGGACTTGCTGACCCGACGCCGATCGAGTGGATTGTTGCTGTGACAGCGATGACGGCAGGCTCGATCCTTCTGATGTGGCTCGGTGAGTTAATTACAGAGCAAGGTATCGGGAACGGTATCAGCCTGATTATCTTTGCGGGTATTATCAGTCAGCTCCCGCAAACACTCGCATCAATTGGCACATCTCTGTTCAACGCAACAGATGGTGGCCTGAATGTATTCGGCTGGTTTACATTGCCGGTTAATCCGGTGGCGTTTTGGCTTGTTCTTGGAGTAGGACTCGCGTCATTACTAGTGTTATACATTCTCGTTAAAATTAATGAAGCGCAGCGGGTTATTACCATCAACTATGCAAAGCGCGTTCAGGGCAACAGCACTTACGGCGGTGTCAAAAGTATTTTGCCAGTGAAGCTTATCGCGGCGGGGGTTATTCCGGTGATCTTTGCGGTCGCCTTCTTGTCACTTCCTGCCTTTTTTGGTCAAGTCCTAAAGGCTTCTGGCAATCCGGCATATCTTAATCTTGCAACCAATCTTATTACGTGGTTCCAGGCACCTCAGCCGGGTGCATTTACCGGAGACACATTGACATCGCTCATTTATCCGACCGCCTATTTCCTCTTGGTAATTCTTTTCACCTATTTCTATACCGGTATTGTGTTTAACGCGAATGAAATAGCAGAAAACCTTCAGAAACAGGGTGGATTTATCGATGGAGTTCGACCTGGTATTCAGACTGAAAAATATCTTTCACGCACGGTTAATCGATTGATTTTGTTCGGATCAATCGCGCTGGGGCTGATTGCAGTATTGCCGTTTGGTGCGGAATTTATCTTTGCCCAACTCGAAATCAACGCCGCTAACCTGGCTATCGGTGGTACGGGGCTCTTGATTGTTGTGTCTGTTGGGCTTGAGAGCCTGCGTCAGATCAATTCGCGCGCACTCATGGTCACCTACGACGACTATAACTAGGGGTTGCCGTGCAAGCCTCAACGATTACCACGCAGGCAAAAAACTATAGAAAGCGGCGTTGGATAGTATTTACGATAGTCATTGCCATGGGGGTAACGGCGATCAGCATATGGTTCTGTCATGATTTCTTTGCTCCCATCTCACCGCCAACAAGACTACAGCACATCAGTAATGAATCACCAGCGGCAAGTTCTCCGCCCAATGACCATGAAAAGCAGTCGTACACGGTCCCGCCAGCATATCCTCGTCGACTGATAATCGCTTCAATAGGTGTGGATGCGCTCGTTAAACCAGTGGCAGTTCTTGCGAACAATACGCTTGCAGCACCAAAAACCGCCTGGGACGTGGGCTGGTATGACAAAAGCGGCCTCCCGGGAGCCTCGGGTACGTTATTAATTGATGGCCATGTGAATGATTCGTATGGAACACTGGGCATTTTTGGTAAATTGGCGCAAATCAAAGCAAATGATGATATCGCGGTAGAGCGCGGGGATGGAGTGATGACCTCATATCGCGTGATAACTGTTGAGCAAACACCAGCTGACCAAGTTGATATGAACCGGTTATTGCGGCCTATGGAAGGAAAACAGGGGCTCAACCTCATCACGTGCGGAGGGGCATACGATAAAAAAACCGGTTTATATAGTGACCGAGTCCTTGTGTTTGCTACGCGAGCGTAAACGGCTTGACGAGTACGCGAGATGCGCTACAATAGGAGTATACAATTTTAGCCACGATAAAATACGTGGTATCTCGTGAAACATACTTGCTCTTGATAGTTTTTTGGTGTATAATCTACTACTGTAGTTTATGGCTGATCAAAAAGGAGTTATTCGGATAAAAGGTAAGGTGGTGGAAGCACTGCCTAATACTCAATTCCGAATAGAACTTGAGAACGGTCATACGATCACCGGACATATCAGCGGCAAAATGCGAAGGCATTATATTCGTCTGGTTCCGGAGGATAAAGTGGAAGTCGAGATGAGTCCTTACGATCTTACCAAGGGCAGAATCGTCTACCGCTTCGATGAAAGACAAGCCCGTCAAGGCGCGGCTTCCTAAAACACTAATTTTAAGCGGGTTACCGATGAGTTTCTATATGTGTAATGTAAGTTCTTGCGAGTGTATAGAAATTCAGTCACGTTGAGATTTTGGTGCGCCGTA
>CAYZCX010000029.1:0-5693 GCA_964477195.1 uncultured Candidatus Saccharibacteria bacterium | reverse complement strand
AAAATCTATTGGATTCCGGATCAAGTCCGGAATGACACCAACCAAGTTAATTTTTAAAACGGGAGTTTGCACTAAATGCCAACAATCAACCAGTTGATTCGTAAGCCACGCAAGATCGCGACTAAAAAGTCGAAATCACCTGCGCTCGGCCGTATCCACAACGCACTCAAAACCCGTTACTACGAACAGAACGGTCCACTTAAACGTGGCGTTTGTATCAAAGTAACGACTAAGACACCGAAAAAACCAAACTCTGCACTTCGCAAGGTTGCTCGTGTTCGTTTGACGAACCAGCAAGAAGTTTGGGCTTACATCGGTGGCGAAGGTCACAACCTCCAGGAACACGCCGTTGTGCTTGTCCGTGGTGGGCGTGTCCCGGATCTTCCAGGTGTGCGCTACCACATCGTTCGTGGTGCACTTGACCTTCAGGGTGTTGCAAAACGCCAGCAAGGCCGTTCTAAATACGGTGCTAAGAAGGAGGACAAAAAGTAATGCCTCGTAAAGTAACCAAAAAACTTCAGCGTGTACTGAAGCCAGACCGCAAGTACCAGAGTGTGCTTGTCCAGCGTCTTATCAATAAGTCAATTCTCGACGGTAAGAAATCTATCGCTGAACGTGCCGTCTATGACGCACTTGAACTCGCTGCTAAAAAACTTAACAGCGAAGATCCACTTGAAGTATTTGAGAAAGCACTTCGTAATGTATCACCAAACTTCGAAGTAAAATCTCGTCGTGTTGGTGGTGCCAACTATCAGATTCCTTTCCCAGTACAGGGTCATCGTCAGCATCACTATGCATTTTCTTGGCTCGTCCAGTCAGCTCGTGCTCGCAAGGGTATTCCGTATTCACAACGACTTGCGCTCGAAATTGTCGATGCTCACAACGAAGCAGGTGCCGCCTTCAAGAAGAAGGAAGACACTCACAAGATGGCCGAGGCTAACCGCGCCTTTGCACACTTTGCTCGCGGTTAATCGCGACAACTCCTAGGGTAAATCGCATATCATAAAAACCGATCTATACTGGATCGGTCTTTTGTGTAGCAATTATAAGATGAAAAGAGGGCTATGCGAAAATCCGCATAGCCCCCGTGTCGTCTCTTACTGAGACTTGCGCTGCATGACGAGCAGCTCTGACCTTCCCTCGATGGGCTGGTCGATCTCAAGACGATCGTCCATCACTCGATAGTACGCCGGATAGGCCGCGCCTTCGGGATATGCAGCGACACTCCATGTCGTTCCGCCGAGGGTGAATTCCGCGGTGAGCGTCTGCCCCTGCCGTACCACTTTGACTGTCGTGCGGCCCTCGCCGTACCACACCCCCACCTGATATATGCCCACCGGTCCTGCGTCAAGAAACTGCTGCGCCTTCTCCACGAATGACGCGAGATTGTCCGGAGTCAAAAGCTCCATTGTCATGACGAGCACCTTTCACAAAGTAGGATCCAACAAGAAGACTATACATTACCACGGAGTATACTGCAAGATTTCTCTGGAGTGCACCCCTGGTATAGAAGACGAATATCTGGTATACTAATTAATAAGCGCTATTTTTTATGGCAAAAAATATTAAGAAAAAGGAATTATACATTCATGGCACAAAAAAACGTCCCGCTTCAGCAGTTCCGCAATATTGGTATTATTGCGCATATTGACGCAGGTAAAACAACGACAACCGAAGGTATCCTATATCGAACCGGTATCAATCACAAAATTGGTGAGGTTCGCGGTGCTGACGGCGACAGTGCAACAACTGACTGGATGGCGCAGGAAAAAGAGCGTGGAATTACCATCACCTCTGCAGCCGTGACTGCTTTCTGGAAGGGTCACAAGATCAATATTATTGATACGCCAGGTCACATTGACTTTACCGCTGAAGTTGAGCGTTCGCTTCGTGTGCTTGACGGCGCCGTCACCGTATTTGACGGTAAAATGGGTGTTGAGCCACAGAGTGAGACCGTTTGGCGTCAGGCAAATAAGTACGGTGTGCCACGTATTTGTTTTGTGAACAAGATTAACCAAACAGGTGGTGACTTCTACAAATCTCTCGACTCTATTCATAAGCGTCTTTCAAAGCACGCGCTCCCTATCCATCTTCCAATTGGATTTGAAAAAGAAATAAATGGTCTTGTCGACCTTGTTGATATGAAGGCATACACCTACAAAGATTACACTGATAAAGCGCTGGTTCAGGGCGAAATTCCTGCAGACATGCTCGACAAAGCGAAGCATGCGCGCAGCCTGCTTGTTGAGGCAGCTGTTGAGGCCGACGACGAGCTCTTTGAGCGCTTCCTTGATAAGGGTGAAGAATCTATTACTATCGATGAACTAAAGGCTGCACTTCGTAAGCGCGTGCTTGCTGGTGACTTCTACCTTGTAACAGGTGGTGACGGTCGTGGTGTGATTGTCGAGAAAGTCCTTGACCTTGTCGCTGACTATCTTCCTAGCCCACTCGATGTTGACTCAATTTGGGGCACAAACCCCAAGACTGGTGACGAAATCGAGCGAAAACCTGCCGATAGCGAGCCGCTTGCTGGTCTAGCCTTCAAGATCGCAACTGACCCATTTGTTGGTAAGCTAATCTTTGTCCGAGTTTACAGCGGTAAATTGACTGCTGGTAGCTATGTTCTCAACACGACGACAGGTGAAAAAGAGCGCGTAGGACGTATCGTTCGTATGCACGCAGACAAGCGTGAAGACATCGATATGATCGGTGCAGGTGACATCGCGGCCGTCGTAGGTCTTAAGGGAACATTTACCGGTCATACACTTGCTGATCCTGCAAATCCTATTACTCTAGAAAGTATTTCATTCCCAGAGCCACCCGTTTCGATCGCTGTTGAGCCTAAGACAAAGGCTGACCAAGAAAAAATGGGTATTGCTTTGCAACGTCTTGCCGAAGAAGACCCAACGTTCCGCGTTCACACAGACGAGGAAACTGGCCAGACAATTATGTCAGGAATGGGTGAGCTTCACCTCGATATCCTTATCGACCGAATGAAGCGTGAGTTTAACGTTGAAGCAAATGTTGGTGAGCCACAAGTTGCCTTCCGCGAGTCGATCAAGGGCACCTCTGAGGTTCAGGGTAAACATGCCAAGCAATCTGGTGGACGTGGTCAATATGGTGACGTTTGGATTCGTTTCGAGCCAAACGAAGCAGGTAAAGGCTTCGAATTCATCGATCAGATCAAGGGTGGAGTTGTTCCTCAGGAATACCGAAAACCAGTCGAGCAAGGTGTTCGTGAAACACTTGATGGTGGTGTCATTGCTGGCTACCCAGTGGTTGACGTCAAAGCAACGCTCTATGATGGTAGCTACCACGATGTGGACTCAAGTGAACTGGCCTTTAAATTGGCGGGAGCGCTTGCAACTCGTGAAGGTGTGAAGCAGGCCAAGCCAATTCTTCTTGAGCCAGTCATGAAAGTAGAAGTGACGACCGCTGAGGAGTTCATGGGTGACGTCATCGGTGACCTTAACTCTCGTCGTGGTCGCATCGACTCTATGGAAGATCTCCAGGGTGGTGCTAAGCTGATTCGTGCCTATGTGCCGCTTGCAAGTATGTTTGGCTACACTGGTGATCTTCGCTCAATGAGCCAAGGTCGTGCAGCTTCAACTATGGAGCTAGCGCAGTACGAAGAAGTACCACCAAACGTGGCGCAGGAAATCATCGAAAAGCGCTCTAAGTAAGAAGAATACTTGAAGCACTGATTCCCAGCGCTTCGACGATATTCGCAAAGCCCATGGTTCTTTCATGGGCTTTTGCCTTGCCAAAAAATAAAAAAACACCATTAAGGTGCAGGGTGGAATCATAAGTAGATGATGCTCGCCTCTCCCCGAAAAAACAGGGAAGAGGCGAGCATCAGGTCAGCCCTCGCCGATGAACTTGATCTGGGAACCGGCGGTGGTCAGGTGTAGGAGGTCGACCGCGTTCGTCGCCACTCCCGTGGCCCTTGCCTTGTTCCGATAGAAGCCGCCGAGAGCCAAGACAACGGTATGCGGGCTTCGACGCTCCGGCTTCTCGACACCGTGAATGGCGCTCAGGACTTCCAGCCAGTTCTTCCAGTCACTTTCGGCGACCGGTTTCTCCAAGTCCAACTGGATTGTGCCGCTCAGATCGACGATGACCTCGACACGTCCGATGTAATCGCCGCCACGGAGCTGTCGAGCCACGTTGAGTTCGGCGAGGATCGCCTTTCGGGTTTCTCCGTCGGGCGCGTTCCTGAGTTCGTGGATGAACTCACGGACCGGTCTGCCGATTTTCTCGTAGAAAAGATCCAAGGCGGTGCCCTGTGAGGGGTCCGGCAGGAAGCCATCCCCAGTTCGGAAAGGCATCGTGTACTCCTTTGCATATCGGATGTGACGTAACCTTACCTAATCTACATCATTTTATGAAGCAAAGTCAATAGGTATATTGCAGGGTAAGTAGCCGCAGACATGGATACTTACGGGAAAATTTATACGAGATACAATTGCTTTGCGACTCGGTAGGCGGTGCGTGTGTCGCTTGGAGTGTTCAGCTTGTAATTAATACTCCGAACACAGAAGCGTACTCGGTGAAGGCTTATCCCGAGAATCAGCGCAATCTGACGATTCGTCGGCTTGCGCTCGGTTTGTCGCTTGTTGTATTCTCGTTCACCGATTAGATTGAGAATCTGCTGTTCCACAGTGGTGAGCGATACTTCGGTATGTTTTGCCATGGCGCCTCCATGCTGTATGTCTGCGGCTAACAATAAAGATTATCACCGATACTATGACGATACAAGCATAATATTGACAAGATTGGCTAAGTATTTTAATATGCCGACACCCTGCTGTATATGTGAGGAGCGCCTTCATGGAAGACATTGAAATGGTTCGATTGCAGCAACGTGAGTTCGATCTTTGGCTTTTTCTAGAAGACAACCAACCTAAGTGTGGTGGGTGGCACTCTGAACTACGTCAGTTGTCGCGGCTTATTCAGAATTACGAAGAATCAAAAGCACGTTTACTGCAGACGATCGAGAGTGCACAGGCTGGTAGTACGCAAGTAACTGTCGAAGAACTGCAGGCGGCACAGGCCGGTCTTCCTTCTATTACAGAGCGTGACTACGCAAGGAGGGCTGAGCTTGAGAATGCAATTGCGCGCTTTAAGGCAAAGCAAGAGGAGCACAAGGAGGTGCGTCGTTTACTTGATGAGCGACGTCCTCGGGTAAAAGACGCGCTACGTCGGTATGCGGCTCACGTCATGCGAGCACTTCCGTCGCACTTGAGAAGCATCGAGGACCTGAAGCTACTCATTGTCTGGGAGGATGATTGCACCATATTCCGGTATGGCGGTAGGAATGCTCCCGAAGGGCCGGGGCATGGCACTATCGTTATCCAAAACGGTGAGATCGTGTCGTCGACCCGACCAACACACATATAAATGTAGGAAGTTACCCCTAGGCGTCAGCAATGACGGCGCCTAGGGGTAAGATAGTTTTATGAAATGATGTCATGTATATCATATTTTACAAGATGGAACGCTCTAAGTTGTTTACAGATGACTTCTTTCCCTGTATAATTAGCCTCATACGTCGCGGAGTCTTTTTAAAGACTGTGCGCGAAATATAAATTAATAGGAGAAATAATCCACAATGGCAGATTTCGATCGAAGTAAGCCTCACGTTAACGTTGGTACTATGGGCCACGTTGACCACGGTAAAACAACTCTAACCG
>CAYZCX010000028.1:0-8125 GCA_964477195.1 uncultured Candidatus Saccharibacteria bacterium | reverse complement strand
CCGGCTTCGATGAGATCATCATAGTCAACGATTTGAGCAGCAATGAAGCCGCGCTCAAAATCGCCGTGAATCACACCGGCTGCTTGCGGAGCAGTGAAACCCTTTTTGATGGTCCACGCACGGACTTCTTTTGGTCCGGCGGTAAGGTAGCTCTGAAGGCCCAGTACGTCATAGGCAGAGTGAATCATTTGAACGAGACCGGTTTCGCTCACGCCATAGCTTTCGAGTAATTCTTGAGCGTCGCTATCGTTGAGACCTTTTAGCTCTTCCTCAAGTTTGGCGCACACAAATACGCTCCTATTCGGAGCGACGAGCTGGGTGAGCTCTGCTTTCCGCTCCTCGTCTGTGAGGGTTTCTTCATCAATGTTAAAGGCGTAAATAATGGGCTTTGCAGTCAGAAGATTGAGATCCCCGATATATTCTTGATTTAACTCGTCTACCTGGGAGAGGGGGGTGCCTTGCTCAAGTTTGTTCTTGAGAGATTGGAGGTAGTCGACGGCCGTGCGAGCTGATGGATTTGCTTTGGACTCCTTCATTAGCTTTGGAAGGCGATTTTCGATACTTTGGATATCCGAGAGGATAAGCTCGGTGTTGATAATATCAATGTCATCTGAGGGGTGAATACGGTCCTCGACATGAACAATATCGGTGTTCACAAACGCCCGGACAATATGGATAATCGCATCGCACTCGCGGATATTGGCAAGAAATTTATTGCCCAGACCCTCTCCCTTAGAGGCACCTGCTACAAGTCCTGCAATATCGACAAAAGTCACTGTTGCAGGGATGATTTTTGCGGCATTATACAGCTCTGCAAGCTTGGTCAGACGTGCATCAGGAACGGGTACGATACCAGTGTTGGGCTCAATTGTTGCAAAGGGGTAATTAGCTGCAAGAATATCATTGTTGGTGAGGGCATTAAAAAGGGTCGACTTGCCAACATTTGGAAGACCGACGATGCCAATAGAAAGTGAACTCATATCAATAGTATAGCATAACAGAGGTAATGACGATTGGTAATTGACGCATTATTATTTATATTTTAAAATAGCGATAAGCTTCAGACTACAGATACGGGAGTATTGATGAACCGCGAGGAAGCAATCAAGACCATCGTGGCTGCTACGAAGTGGCTGACCACGGCGCCGGAGACCCACTCTGGCTGCTTGAACGAACGTATGTACGTTATCAGCGAGGAGGCCACGACCAAGGATTTTTGCACTGGCGTGCGCGGAGTGCACTTCGGTCATACGGTAGGTGTCGATTCGAACCTCGGACTTCAAAGGGATGCGACTATTCGTCTTATCGATCACGCGGATCGTGCGAGCTGGCACGATTATATCCCTTGTAGCTACATTGTCACAGATGACGACTTTCGTCTCGGTGTACACGATGTGATGCAGGTGGATGTGGATCGTCTCATGAACAATCGCTCTGACGAGACCCTTGTGCGCATGGCCAACAACGCTCTTCGTGTGATGCGCGATTACGGATACACACCCGATATCGCCTCCTGAAGCACCCCGCTTTACTGCTTGGATTTACTGATAAAGTGAGCCTCGCAGCTGGCGGGGTTTTCACTTTGTTTGTAGATGGCAGGTGAGTTAAGTGACAAAAATATATTTTTTTGTCTTCAATTCCTACTAGGAGTGACAATGGCTTCACGGGACTTTGCTATATAGGTAGCGCTTATGCTATTATGTTACTAATTAAACGCGAATCCATTCGAGAAGCTATAAATGATGAAAAATAATAAAAAACTCCTTCTTATCGCCGGTATCGTTGTTGCTTTATTACTCATCGGGGGCGGGGTTCTTTTGTGGATGGTATGGAAATCAACGCCAGCTGCGGATTCTCCTTCGAATAGCGGGGCTTCAAAAACCACAACGCAATATAACGACAAACAACAGCTTATTAATGAAGTGAACACAAAATATGGTACGAATGATTTCAAGGGAGCGATTACGCTGATCGAAGGCCAGAAAGATGTCGAAGATGTGAGTCTTCAACTATTGCTAGCTGGGGCGTATGCCAATTCGGGCGATGTCAAAAAGGCTTTTGATATTTATAAAAAAATAGCCGATGCAGGGAAACTTCCTGACTCTGAACTTGCTAATATGGCCGACATGGCCGATCGCGCAGGTGATTTTAAAGCTGCGCTCGCCGCATATAAAAAGGCAAAAGAATATGGGGTAAGCTCCAAAAAAGTCAGTCAGGATGAGATCGTGACCTATGATTACAAAATCTCTGAATTGGAGAAAAAGCAATGATCTCCTTCTTAAAAGGGCGGGGCAGAGCCACATGGGTAACGGCTTGGCTCTTTGGTGTTGCGCTACTTAGTGCGGGAACGTTGACGTTCTATACGCAGCAAGCAAACGCCGACGCATGTTCTATCAATGGTCGAGATTGTTATATCGGGTACTTTTTTGGCGCGTACGATGGTGGTCCGGGAACACTCCGTCACAACGTCATCACACCGCCGGCTCTGTTGAATGTCAACAATGCCAATGAGTTGATTGCGAATATCGGAAGCCACATGGCGTGTAGCGGCGGAACACTTCTCAACGCGGGCGATCAAAATGCAACTGGATCAGCCTTTATCATTTTGACCATGCTCGGATATGCTCCCGGAACGTCGAAAAACGTTGCGTGTCAACAATTTGGTGAATGGGCTAACACAGTACGAGATTGGGCGCCGTACACTAACTACAATGTCTTTTACAATTTTGGTGGTCTGAACACTCGCTCTAGCGTGACTGATGTCGCTTATTATCCTTCAGCGCAGACATCAGCGTGGAGTATTGTCTTTTATGATCAAGATACAGGGCAGCCACTTTATGCTATTAAGAAAGACTGTGCCAATCCAGTCGGTCGATTGCAAAAACTGCCTCGCACCTACAATCTGACACCGCGTGTTGATAGTGTGACACCGACGCAGGTTGAGTCTGGTAGTAAAATGACGGTCACATCGAGTGTCGATACGACAGGAGAGGTGAATAGCCAGAATACACAGTGGGAGATTACGCAGATAACGGTGAAACCAGGCAAAAAAGCACCACATGAAGACGAGGGGCCAACTGCGTCGACTCAGGCACCATGTCAGGGAAATGGAGGTGCGCCAGCCGGTAACTACTTCACAAGTGCCGATGCAACTTGTCGCAATGCAGGGAAAGGGTCTGGTGTGTTCAATCTTGGATCACCATCACAAAACCTAAAACCGAGTGTGTCTGCATGGGATATTGGCGATGTGCCCGTCGGTACGAGGATATGTTTTGCATTATCTATACAGCCACGTTCAAATAGCGATACGCAGTGGGGACACTCAAAGCCACTTTGTACAGTCGTAGGAAAGAAACCGAAAGTGCAGATATGGGGTGGCGACCTAAATGTACGTGGAAAGATCGAAACAAGTACCTCGGTCAAAGATGTGAGCGGAAGCCAGCAGACGTTTGGAAGCTGGGTTGAATATGGGGTCTTCTCTGTTGGATCGAATTCTCGATTTGCGTCGGGTTCGGGCTTGAACGGTCAGACTGATAATAGTCAGCTAGCATGGAGTAAGCTTACTTTTGCCAACAAAGATAACACAGGCGCGGATTCATTTGGACAATATACGACGGGTCCTGGTTTTCCGGGTGTACCAAATGTTGCGAGCTTCTTTAATGCATTCTCAAATAAGCAGCCAGCTGGCGGCGGCGATATTAGTGGACTTGGATACGTCAACGGAACGCCGGTAGTCGTGCGCACAGGAGGTAATATGACGATAACAAATAGTAATATTCCTCCCACGCATTCGGTTATTATCTACTCTACGGGCACGGTGACTATCGATGGAGATATTAATTATGCAAATGGTCCATTCTCGAATATCCGTGATATTCCGCAGGTAGTCATTATTGCTCAGAACATTCTTATAAAGGACACGGTGGCGCATATTGACGCATGGTTGGTCTCGAACGATACGATAGATACTTGTTATAACCTCGCAGGCAATCCGACATCAAATAAGTGTAATATTTTACTCGAAGTGAATGGCCCTGTCATAACGAAGAGACTCTTCCTCCGACGCACGGCGGGTTCAGACACGGGTCCGCAGTCGGGGGAGCCAGCGGAGCGCTTCAACCTACGTCCAGACGCTTTCCTATGGGCAAGTCTCCAGGCTCGTGGAAGCAACAAAGCCCAGACGGTGTATTCCACAGAGTTGCCACCTCGATTCTAAACAGTCCCTTTTGTTCCAAAGCCCTTGCCAGATGGCATAGTGCTTATGTATAATAAAAGCCAATATGGCATTACTAAAAGGCGTGGGCGATTTTTTTGCACTTGATATAGGGACCAATGCAGTGCGCGTTGTTCAGCTTGCTCATAATGGTCAAGATAATTGGACATTGCAGCATTATGGATATGCTACGGTCGATATGAAAACGACCACTGCAAATACCAAAGAATCAGAGCGACGTCTTGGTGAAGTGATTATGACAGCGGTAGGGCAGAGTGGTATCAAGACTAAAAATGTCGCCATCGGGTTGCCTTCTCAAAAAACTTTCACGACTGTTATAGATGTGCCTACGATGTCTGAGGCGGAACTTCGTACAACAATTAGATATCAGATTGATCAGTATATCCCTATGTCGATTGATGATGCAAAAGTCGATTGGGTCTCCCTGGGACAATCTGCGCATAATCCTCAACAACAAGAGGTTTTGCTTGCAAGCACGGCGAATAGCTATGCCGAAGAGCGCCTCGAATTTATTGAAGGGCTAGGGCTTAATGTCATTGCCGCAGAGCCTGATCCTATTGCTATAGTTCGCTCACTCCTACCGAGCGGCATACAGGATGCTCGGCTGATCATTGATGTAGGGGAACTGGCGACTAACCTCGTGGTGACATATGCGGATGCTCCGCGCCTTGTTCGCACGATTCCTACAGGTCTTCAGTCGCTTGTTAAATCAGCGGTGCAAAACCTTAATGTTCAAGAAGATCAAGCCCGTCAGTTTATTGTAAAATTTGGACTCGCACCGGATCGACTTGAGGGACAGGTTTTTCATGCTGTCGAAAGTGTGCTTGATGGATTTGCGGCCGAATTGGTAAAATCTATTAAATTTTTCCAGACGCGCTATCCGAATACCCCTGTCGGTGGGGTGCTGCTTTCTGGCTATGCGAGCGTCGTGCCTAAATTTGGTGATTATGTGACAGCAAAAACCGGTATCCAGTCTGCTCAGGCAAATCCATGGCAAAAAGTACGTGTCTCCCAGGGTGATCAGCAGCAGCTGACGCCAATTGCCAGTGAATTTGCGACTGCAATAGGACTTGCCGAAAGGGTGAATAAGTGATGATAGAAATCAACCTTATCCCTGACGTAAAACAAGAGCTTCTCAAAGCACAACGTGTTCGTACGAGTGTCATTTCGATGGCGATCATTA
The DNA here is from genome assembly GCA_964477195.1 of uncultured Candidatus Saccharibacteria bacterium. Taxonomy (GTDB): domain Bacteria; phylum Patescibacteriota; class Saccharimonadia; order Saccharimonadales; family Saccharimonadaceae; genus JALRBM01. The sequence continues at coordinate 2,708 of CAYZCX010000028.1, read as the reverse complement.
TTGGTATCGTAGCCATAGGGATAGTCGTCGCACTTGCCATGTGGGTATTTGCCGTACAGGCGGCTCGAGACGTTATTTCTGACAATACGATTAAAAGCGAGAGTCAAAAACTCTCTAAAGTCGAAGATGTTTCGACGACGCTGACAATTCAGAATCAATTGAGTAAGCTTTCGGAGCTCCATGACAGCAAACATATTGATTCCCGTATCTTTGATATTCTTAATACGATCAACCCTTCGGCTCCCAATAACGTCGCTATCACTAAGCTAACATTGAATTCAAGCGATTCGACGATTAAAGTTGAGGCACAAGCTGTCAATGGGTATCCTGCACTTGAGGTATTTAAGAAGACGATCAATGGTACTACGTTTGAGTATGTACAGGACGGTGAGAAAAAATCCGTCCCGCTAGCTACGAGCATGAATGATAGTGATCGAAGTTATGGTGAAGACGCAAGCGGTGCGAAGGTACTTCGTTTTACGCTGACATTCGTTTACCCAGAGGAGCTCTTCTCGCGAACAGCCCAGAATGCGACAGTCGTTGCTCCAGAGAAGACGAACGTCACCGACTCATTCCTAGGTGTCCCACAGAGCTTATTTACGCAGCGAGCAACAGATACGGGGGGCAATTAGTATGGCCGAACAAGGTACAGCAATCAGGAAACGGCAGCAGATCGCAAGAGCTAATCGCATGATGTTCTTGTGGGTAGCGGGCGTCTCGGTAGTCGTAGGCATTGCTATTGTCGCCTCGCTATTCCTGCTCCAAAAGGCGTGGTTTAACGAAAAAGTACTTGCCGAGAAGTCAAAGACTGCTTCGATTTTAACCGATAATAACAAGGTGATAGGGGAGTTAAAAGATCAGGTTCGCGTGCTCAATACAAATGATGCACTGCGCTCGGTTATGACTCCTGCGGATAGTCAACCTGTTCAGGTAGTGCTCGACGCTCTTCCTTCCGACGCCAACTCATCTGCGCTTGGATCATCACTCCAAGAGAAATTTCTCAATGGAAGTGGTCTCACACTTGACTCCCTTAGTGTTGACCCCGTTCAGGGTGTTGAATCTCAAGATTCGCTAAATGTACAAGATGCTTCTAAGTCGAGCACGGGAAGTGGCGATAATCAAATTACCTTCCGCTTTTCGGTCAGTACTGATGTCAGCAACGCCAGTGCGTTCAAGGAATTATTGCAAAAGCTAGAGCGTTCAATTCGCGCCATCGATATTACGTCACTTTCTGTCGAAACGCAGGGAAACCGAATTATTCTCGCTGTCGACGGTCGCGCATTTTACGAGCCCGCAAAGACAGTAGAATTAAAGGATAAGACGGTAAAGCAATGAAAAAATCTGATATCGCAATGATCATTCTCATCGCCTCGGTTAGTGTTTTAATTGCATATTTTGTCGCTAAGACGGTTATTGGCGATGTGGGAAACCAATCGGTCAAAGTAAAGACGGCGGATAAGATCACGACAAAGATCGATGAGCCCGACCCGACGGTCTTTAATAAAGATGCGATCAACCCGACGGTTGAAGTGATTATTGGCAATAATCCATCGCAGGAGCGGTAAAAAGAGCGGCGTATGGCACTACTGACGAGTGACATGCAGGAAAAACTCATCTCTCTCCTTGTGGAGGAGGGACTTGTTGCTGAAGATGTTCTTCGTGCGGCCGAAGATGATGCGGCCAAAACAAATAAGCCCTTATTTGCGGCTCTCACGGAGCAAGGTGTCGTTGATGATGAGTTACTAACGCACGCGATTGCCCAGGTATCTGGTGTGCCGTATGTCAACCTCAGCAATAGTCTTATCAATCAAGATGTATTAGCGCTCCTCCCGGAAGATATCGCTGAACGCTTCATGGCAGTGCCGCTTGCCGAGGTACAAAATCGACTTGCTGTTGCTATGATCGACGCAAATAATGTTCAGGCTGTTGACTACCTCGCGAACCGTATCCAACGCCCGATCAAAGTATTTATGGCTTCCGAGGCGGGAGTTCGTCATGTACTCGACCAGTATCGAACTGATCTTTCGAGTGTTGGTGAGGCTGCAAAGGCTTCACAGGAAGAGGCGAGCAAGGCTAGTGAGAATGATATTAAGACAATTGTCCAAGATTCACCGATTAGTCGGGCACTGAGCACTATTTTGGAATACGCTGTCAAAACCCGATCGAGCGACGTTCACGTTGAGCCACTTGAGGGCGCATTGAAAATCCGCTGTCGAGTTGACGGTGTACTCCGTGAGGTTATGCAGTTACCGAAATCTATCGAACCTGCCCTTGTGAGCCGTATCAAGATTCTCTCAAACCTCAAGATTGATGAGCATCGTATCCCACAAGACGGTCAATTTACGGTGAAAGTGGCTGGCAAAGAAGTCGACCTTCGTATTGCGATCAGCCCTGTAGTTTGGGGCGAGCAGGTAGTCATTCGTTCGCTTGATAAGTCGGGTAATTCATTTGATATCGAACAAATGGGATATGCCGGTCGGGCATTGCGAGCTATTCGTAAAGGTATCAAGCGACCAAACGGCATGATTCTAACCTCTGGGCCAACCGGTTCAGGTAAATCAACGAGTTTGTATGCACTTATCAAGGAGATCAAAAACGACACCGTTAACATCGTGACGCTTGAAGATCCGGTCGAATACAAAATGGACGGTGTCAATCAGATTCAGGTAAATGCTGAGGTAGGGCTGACATTCGCCAACGGTCTTCGC
>CAYZCX010000027.1:7553-11058 GCA_964477195.1 uncultured Candidatus Saccharibacteria bacterium | reverse complement strand
CTTTAGCTTTCAACATGATAACAGTTTTTATCTCGAGGTGCAACAGGGTAAAGAGGATTTATTTTGGATTCTTTGAGTGCTATAATAACCAAGAGGCTTACTAAATTGCCGCTGTAGCTCAGCTGGTAGAGCGGCGCTTTCGTAAAGCGTAGGTCACCGGTTCAAATCCGGTCAGCGGCTCCATAGCCGTCGACAGAATTACAAGTGGCTAGATAGCTAAAACATATGAAAACAGCAAGCATTAATTATATTAAACTGATTCTAGCCGATCGCGCACTTGCGCTACTTCTTTTGCTTTTTATTCTCGTTGCCATTGCTTACGCTGTATATGTTGGCATATCACTGCGTCCCAGTGACCTGCAAGTAGCAGTTCACTATAGTGCGTTTGGTGAGACGAGCTTTTATAGAGACAAGTGGTATTACTTCATTAATTTCATCGCAGTCGGAGCTATTATGGCAATCGCTCATACGGTTATAACGGTAAAGTTATTCATCCAGGGGCGCCGCCCACTTGCACTAGCGTTCGTCTGGCTGAGCTTGCTCTTTGTGGTAATCATCTGGTTTACGACATGGGCGGTTCTAAGGGTTGCATTCCTTTAATTTATGATCGAACTTGAACTTCCTCTGAAAAAACGAACGAAGTTTTATCGATTTTTTGAAATGCTCCCGGCCATCTTGAGCTACGGAATGCTTCTGCTTCTCGTCGTATTATCGATCTTCAGCCCACTTGCCGCAGCGGTTTATCTCCTTTTGATCATCATTACTGTTCTCGTAAAAGCAGTAGGAATTGGATTTCATACGATAGGGGGTCGCAACCGATTAGACAAGGCCCAGAACGTCAATTGGCATGAACGCTTAGCCCAGTTGGAGGACCCAATAAAGAGCTACGAGCTCGAAAAAGGAGCCCATACTCAGAGCTTTGGTTTTGATGCTCACAAAGAAAATCTACGACTTATGGCTGCAGACCCAGCGGCGTTTCCTAAGCCTTCAAGTCTTTATAATGCAGTGATTGTCGCTGCTTACAACGAATCATACGAGGTCATTGAACCGACGATTCAGTCAATTCTTGATACGACATACGATAGCGATAAGTTAATTGTTGTTTTCACCTATGAAGAGCGTGGTGGGGCGGCTATCGCAGCGACTGCGCAAAAGCTAAAATCTAAGTTTGCTCATTCCTTCAAAGCGTTCCACGTTATTTCTCACCCCGATAATCTTCCCGATGAAATTAGAGGTAAGGGGAGTAATATTACTTTTGCAGGTCATTTCCTGAAAGAGTGGCTGGAAAAAGAAGAGATCGAGTACAGAAATGTCATCGTAACAACACTCGATAGTGATAATCGTCCCTATGCTTCATATTTCGATTACGTCACGTACGAATATGTTGTTCACGAAGATCGCAAACATCTTTCGTATCAGCCTATCGCTCTCTTTTTGAATAATATTTGGGATGCGCCTGCACCAATGCGCGTATTGGCGACGGGCAACTCTTTTTGGAATATCATTAGTTCAATGCGACCTCATACGCTGAGGAATTTCGCCTCCCACTCTCAGCCGATGGATGCCTTGGTTGAGATGGATTTTTGGAGTAAACGTAGCATCGTGGAAGACGGTCATCAGTATTGGCGAAGCTATTTCTATTTTGGTGGAAACTACTCGGTCATCCCTGTATACGTGCCCATTTACCAGGATGCAGTGCTTGCCGATACGTATCCTCGGACATTGAAAGCACAATTTATTCAACTACGACGCTGGGCCTACGGGGCCTCAGACATCCCTTATGTAGCAACTCGCATTTTCTCGCGTAAGCGAAATGTTCCATTTTTGCCAGGGCTAGCTCGTCTTCTCCGTCTCATTGATGGTCACGTTACCTTGGCCAGCGTTCCTATCCTCGTTGCCGTAGGGGGGTGGGTGCCGCTTCTCGTGAATAGCCAAGCTGCGCGAGATATTGCTGCCCACCAACTTCCTGAGGTAGTAAGTGGTGTCCAGCGTGTTGCGATGATAGGGCTTATCATTACAATTTTCCTCGCATTCAAGATGCTTCCACCACGTCCCGAGCGTTACAAACGCCGCCGTACCTTATGGATGCTACTACAGTGGGCATTGATGCCCGTTACTGCGATTGCCTATAGCGCTTTTGCTGCCTTTAATGCTCAGACCCGTCTGCTATTCGGTAGGTATCTCGATAAATTTGATGTTACAGAGAAGGCTACTCATCAGTCCGTTGCCCGCGCCAAGCGGTCGAAGGGCGACCCCGCCTCCGCGTCGAAACAATAAGCTGGTGTTTGGCTGCATACTGGAGCGCAGCGAGCTCATCAAACCGTTTTAATACAGTGTGAGTTGTAGCGGCGATTTCATCTGGGGTGATGACTTTTGTCTGGGTTGAAAGCGTCTCTTCAACGGTTTGAGCGAGAGCATAGGCATATCGCTCGGCGCTAACAGGGGCGTGGGTAAATGTTCTTGCGATACTGAGTATCAGCTTTCCCGGGTTAAAAGACTCCTCTTTGCCGCTAGGTAAGGTAACCTTCGTATTGTCCACGAGAGAAGGTCTCTCGTGAGTAGTAAAGGTCGCTTCACATGCAGAACAATGCCGCCGCCGCCATATAAGCGCGTGCTTTTTGTGACCACGTGAATTTACGACTTGGGTGGTAGGATTGAAACAATTTATACAAAACATATCAATATATTGACATAACGCTATTTAGAATACCAGTGGAAAACCATACGAAAATTGGGGAATAAAAACACCTCTCTGGATGAGAGGTGTTTACTGATCGGGTTGAAAGCTATTGTTTGTGGGTACGAACCCGAATAGCTTTTTTTGCATCACGCCAGGTCATATCGTATTCAAATGAAATAGGGACCTTTTCTAGCGCAGATGGTTTGTGTATGGAATCTTTAGCCATACCTCTATATTAGCATAAGCATCATCTTATGTCAAGTAAGGGGAGTGACGTAAATATATCATGGGTGAGTTAAGACACCTGTAAAAAAGAGATAAATTGATGTGGATAAAAAAGTCTCATTGTGTAAAGAGCCCATTCGCCGCCTTTGTAAGGAGACGAATGGGCCACTCTCGGTTACCCGAGTCCCTGTAATCCTTCGACGAATTGTCGGTGACTGGCGGGATCTCTGTACGTGACGACAGTAATATCGGTAACGTGCCGTGGCGCGGCTGACACAAACTCGCGAATGGCGATGACCATCTCGTTCACAGCAGCTTTAACAGTCGGTTCGTAGTTGCCCGCAGCGATTCCTGTTCGAATTGCTGGCACGGAGATGGAGCGAAGTTTTCGTTGTTCTACTTCTCGAAGTCCGGCTAGAACAAGCTGTCGAAGTGGGCACTCGAAGTCGTCTACAAGGAAAAGTACGCTCGCAAACTTTCCGCCATGTGGTGCGGATGTCGCAAAGATGAGGTCGCCATCGCTGAGCTTCGGCCGACGAGCGGCTTGTATGTGAAACGAGTCGCCGGCACATTGCACGATTGCTCCATCGATACCGCCCA
>CAYZCX010000027.1:0-7543 GCA_964477195.1 uncultured Candidatus Saccharibacteria bacterium | reverse complement strand
CCGGACAATGGCCGGATGCCGCCACGCTTCCCCCCCTCCCACCTTCGGTTTCATTTGATTGCCGCCAAAGCACGTCAGACTGAACCCTAGTAATGTCGCCGTCGAAGATCCGAACATGAGTCATGAGAACTCTCCTGAATCCAGACTGGGTACCTGATGTCATCCAAGCGGAAGACAGTTTACTATAGCATTTTTATGCTAGCTTAGCGAGAATGTCATTAATCTCTAAGTAAGGCTGAAACATCCGTAATTACCTGTTGACTATCGAGAGAGAGGACGGTTTTCATTCCCATTGCCTGAGCGGGAACTAAAAAACGCTCACGGTCGTCAACGAATAGGACTTCTTCGGGAACAAGGTCAGAGAATGTATCTACCGCCAGCTTGTATATCTCGGGTTCTGGCTTAGCATAGCCTACTTTGCATGACTGGATCAAAAAGTCGAATCCTTTGTATCCTCCGCCCATTTCCACCTCTGCAAGAGTTGTCGGAGTGACATTAGTGAGGAGGCCAATGGGATAACCTTGTGCCTGGAGAGAAGCCACGAATTCGATCATTTCAGGAAGGGGGTGGAGTTGCTCCCATTTACTCCATATGTCTCGTTTATCTATCGGAATTTTCCGGTCTGTCTTTGCTTCTATAAGACTCCACATTTCTTCATCTGATATCTTTCCCCGCAAGTAATCAGGCCAGAAGGTCATAAATAAATCGTTAGTTTCCTTAAGAGACTTATCAAGGATTTTAGCAAGGAGTTCAGACGGGGGGGAATTCGCGTCATTATTTTTTGTCATGACGCCATCGTAGTCGAGCAAAATACCTTTGATCATAAGGTGACTATAGCATAGCGGATAAGAGAAGTATAAAAAATAAGGACGCAAGGGTCCTTATTTATAATCTCTTGGTGGGCGATAGAGGAGTCGAACCTCTGACCTCCACAACGTCAATGTGGCGCTCTAGCCAGCTGAGCTAATCGCCCGTTCAGCCTTAGATAGCATAGCAAACAGAGAGAAGTCTTGCAATAACAAGGGTGACACACTATCATAATAAATGAGCGCCTGAAAGCGGATTAACCACCCGCCTAGCTCCGTGGATGTGGTCATGTGCGTTACGTGCCTCATAAGTGCCTGATTTATCAGGAAGTCCGGTGGAACCGCCCGCTACAAGGGTCCGAGACATGCGATATATGGATTTAATATTATTTAAAACCAGTCATCGCATGTTTTTATTTATCTAAAAAAGGAGAGAAAATATGGACGATCAATTACACGCAATGCGACACAGTCTTGCGCATATCGCCGCCGCAGCGGTTAAAAAGCTCTGGCCTGAGGCAAAGTTTGGCGTAGGACCAGTGGTAGAGAATGGTTTTTATTATGATATTGACCTCGGTGATCAAAAGATATCAGAGGCCGATTTTTCCAAGATTGAGAAGACAATGCGGCAGATTATTAATCAAGCGCAAGATTTTGAGCGGTTTGCTATGCCAATAGACGAGGCAATTGCATGGGCGAAGAAAAATCACCAGCCGTACAAGGAAGAGCTTCTCAACGATCTGAAGCGCTCAGGTACGACTGTTGCAAAAGATCTTGATAAAGAGGCAATGGGGACAATCACGGAAGGGGATGCCGCCATAGCAGAGGTGTCTTTTTATAGGAACGGCGACTTCACAGATTTGTGCCGTGGTCCTCATGTTGCAAATACCAAAGATGTTGGGGTATTTAAGCTGATGCGTGTCGCAGGAGCATACTGGCGTGGTAAAGAAGACAACGCACAAATGCAGCGTCTTTATGGTGTTGCATTTACAACGAAAGAAGAGTTGGAGCAATATCTTGAGCGTCTCGAGCAGGCTAAGCAGCGTGATCATCGTAAGTTAGGCAAGGAGCTCGACCTCTATACGATATCTCCGCTCGTAGGGGCTGGTTTGCCGCTTTTCACTCCACGTGGAACTGTACTTCGTGAGAAGGTAGCGCAATATGCGAATCAACTCCGTGAAAACCGGGGCTTCCAAAAAGTATCAATTCCACACATTACAAAAAAGGAGTTATATGAAACCTCCGGTCACTGGGCTAAGTTTGGAGACGAATTATTCTTGGTGACGAGCCAAGAAACAAGCGATGATTTTGTATTAAAGCCAATGAATTGTCCTCATCATACGCAGATATTTGCGTCGCAACCTCGTAGCTATCGTGATTTACCTGTTCGCTACCTCGATACGACGATGGTATATCGGGATGAGAAAACTGGTGAGCTCGGAGGTCTTAGCCGTGTACGGAGTATTACACAGGATGATGCTCACGCTTTTGTGAGGCCTGATCAGATAGAGGCACAGATTAACGATCTTCTATCGGCTGCAAACGAGCTCTACGGTGCCTTGAAGATGCCGCTACGGGTTCGTTTGAGCTATCGGGATGATAGTGATGCGTATCTCGGTTCGAAAGAATTATGGGTAAGCGCTCAGGAGCAGTTGAAGAACGCTGTTGTTGCCAATGGCCTGGATTACTTTGAACAGGACGGTGAAGCGGCGTTTTACGGTCCTAAGATTGACTTTATGGCGACGGATGCGATTGGCCGCGAACACCAAGTGGCAACTGTGCAGCTTGATTTTGTTATGCCTACCCGTTTTGGGCTCGAATATAATGACGTTGATGCTACATCAAAATCTCCAGTTATGATTCACTGCGCACTCCTCGGATCTATCGAACGTTTCTTGAGTGTCTTCATAGAGCATACGGGTGGGTGGTTTCCACTTTGGGCAGCACCTGAGCAGGTACGCATTCTTACGATCAACGACACGGTCCTTGATTACGTCGAGGAGATCGAAAATGTTCTGCGCGACACGGTCCTTATGACACCGGTTAAGTATAACGAACTAAGATTTACTCGTGATGATCGGAATGAAAGCCTTGGCAAGAAGATTCGTGAGGCGACGACATGGAAGATCCCCGTTCAGCTTATCGTGGGCCCTAAGGATAAAGAGGCAAGGGAAGTAAGCGTGAGAACCCAGGGTGGCGAGCAAAAAGTTACTCTCGATGCTCTTAGCGAGTATATAAAAGGATTGTAATGCAGGAAGATACTGTCTCTCCGGGCTTTCGTGAGAAAGTATATGAGATTATGGCACAGGTTCCTCGAGGGCGGGTGATTACATATGGAGATGTCGCTGGCTTTGCAGGACAGGCAAATGCTGCGCGAATTGTAGGGGGGATTGCTCACTATGGCCCCACTGAGTTACCGTGGCATCGATTGGTGAATCGGTTTGGTGGATTGGCATCGGGATTTCATGGGGGCCGTGAAGTACAAGAGCAACTCTTGGCTCAAGAAGGTGTTATGTGTACGGAATTCATTATCGATGATTTTAAGGAGCAGCGATGGAGTCCACCGGATTCACAATTGACGCTCCCCTTGTAGTCATTGTTGGACCGACAGCGAGCGGTAAGACTGGACTGGCCATTGAGTTGGCCAAAGAGTATAGGGGTGAAATAATATGCGCCGACTCAAGGACTATCTATAGGGGGATGGATATTGGAACTGCCAAGCCAACGGCCGCCGAACAACAAGAGGTGCCTCACTGGGGGCTTGACCTCGTCGATCCCGGTGAACGTTTTACTGTGGCGGATTTCAAGCGGTATGCGGAAAAGAAGATTGTAGAAATACGTTCGCGCGGACATGTGCCTTTTCTGGTTGGTGGAACGGGCCTGTATATTGATGCTGTGCTGTTTGATTATCAATTTGGTACTCCTAGTGACCCTTCATTGAGGCGCACGCTTGAAACTCTCACCACCGAGCAGCTTCAAGAATATTGTAAAGAACACAATATAGAGATGCCCGAGAATATACAAAACAAACGGTACATTATTCGTGCCATTGAACAAAATGGCGTCAACTCCCAGAGGCAATCCGAGCCGATAAGCAATAGCATTATTGTTGGAATTGCCACAGATAAGGAAGTCTTAAATGAAAGAATAGAGCGTCGCACCGAACAATTATTTCAGGATGGCGTTGTGGAAGAGGCAATAAGGTTGGGCAAAAAGTATGGCTGGCAAAGCGAAGCATTTACAGGAAATATCTATAAAGTTGTCGAACTGTATCTGTCGGGCCAACTAAGGGAAGAAGATATGAAGGAAAAAATTACAACACTTGATCGTCAGCTTGCCAAACGTCAATTGACATGGCTGCGACGGAATCCGTTCATACATTGGGTAGTGCTAAAAGAGGTGAAAGGCTATATATCTGAACGGCTCGCCAAGTGAATCGAACCATGATATTATAGAACACGAAAGTTATTCTTAGGCAGGGAAATGATTGACGCATTATTTGGTTCAAAGACGAGGGTGAAATTATTACATCTATTCCTGAACAATCCAGGAAAGTCTTTTTATGTCCGAGAAATAACTCGACTTATTGATGAACAAATCAACTCGGTGCGACGTGAGCTTGCCAATATGCTTCAGGTAGGAATTATCACCAGTGATACCGCGGATAACAAACTTTATTATGAAATAAATCAACGATACGAATATTATGTTCCATTTCGAGCGATATTTGCGGATGAAAAGATACGTGAAGTAGACGCAGATGCGAGACAAGATAGCTGGCATAGTCTTCTCGAGGGTTTGAGCGGAGTTCGCCTGATACTACTCGCCGGTGTCCTTGTAAAAGGATCGGCGATAGGTGTCGATTTGCTAGTGGTGGGCAATGTTTCACCAGTAAAAGTCAAAAATGTCGTGAAGCAGATCGAAAAGATAGAAGGACGAGAGATCAACTATAGTGTCATAAGTTACGATGAATTCTATTATAGATTGAGTGTTCGTGATAAATTTATAACAGAGATATTGAATGGAAAGCATACCGTATTGCTAGATACTGATAAAGTACTGAAGTCGTAGGAAAAGGAGTTAATACATGTTTGATATCGAGTACAAAGGTGGTAATGGCCTTATTATTTCAACAAAGAAAACAGATCTGGTGGTAGATCCGGACCTATCGGTAGTAGGACTAAAGGTTCTTCCGACCAAAGATAAGGTTGCACTTGCGACGGAAGCCCGCTTTGCAACTAATGACTCTGAGTCAGTGCTCAATATAGAGGGGCCAGGAGAATATGAGATCGGCGATTTTTCTATTAGGGGAATTGCTGCTCGGCGTCATATTGACACAGAGGCGGATGAAAAAAAGTCCACAATTTATCGAATAGAGGTTGGTGACGTCAGAGTTGCGCTTCTTGGAAATATTGCCCCTCAGTTAACTGAAGACCAACTTGAAGAGATCGGCATCATCGATATCCTCGTGTTGCCTGTGGGTGGCAATGGCTTAACGCTTGACGCGACAAGCGCGGCGGCACTCGTACGCAGTATTGACCCGAAGGCAGTTATTCCTGTTCATTATGCGGATAACACACTTAAATACGAAGTACCTCAGGAAAGCGTGGAGGTATTTACGAAGGAGCTAGCTGCACCAGTAGAGAAGGTGACAGGTAAATACAAAATTAAGGCTTCGACGGCGCTCCCCCTCACTCTTACGGTTATTGAGCTGAGTAATTAAACGAGTCTACAATAAAAAACAGCCTTCAGGAAGAAGGCTGTTTTTTATTAGTTTTTTGGGCTAGGCTGCTTTTGCCAAAATGCCTTTTTTCTTCAGCGTGCGGATAGCTTGCGTACTAAGGATCATAGTGATCTTTTGGCCGTCTACTTCAAAAGTCTTCTTTTGAAGGTTGGGCTTAAAGACGCGCTTTGTGCGACGCAAAGAAAAGCTCACATTGTGGCCAAATTGTTTGCCTTTACCGGTAAGTTCACATCGTGCTGCCATAATTAGTTTCCACTTATTTTTACAATCTGTACCAGTTTACCCCTTTTGGGGTGTTTAGTCAAGGTGAAGCCTACTTTACTAGATATGGGCAGTTCGGAAGGATATGATTTAGGAGTTACAATGACATTAGGAGGAACTATGACATACGAACCACATGCTCACGAGGCGCAGATTGAAATACTACGTCATCTGTTATTTACCCCTCAGGCTGGATTTGCAGAACTGCAGAAGGGGACGGGACTCAGTAGCGACCATTTCAACTTTCATATCAAAAAACTGATTGAGGAAGGGTATGTTGAAAAAACGGATAAGGTGTATCGCTTGACTCACAGAGGTAAGGAATATGCGAACCGCATGGATACCGATGAAAAAGGGATTGAAAAACAGCCTAAAATATCTGTGGCAATTACAATTGAGCGTAAGAATGCCAAAGGTGAGAGCGAATTTCTCTTTCAACAACGCAAGAAGAATCCGTACTTTGATTTTTGGGGTCGTATGGGCGGCAAAGTCCGCTGGGGCGAGACGATTATTGAGGCTGCTGACCGAGAGCTCCTGGAAGAAACGGGTCTTACGGCCAAATTTGAATACAAGACTCTTTACCATAAGCGAGATTTCAGTAAGCAAACAGGCAAGCTACTCGAAGACAAGATATTTCTTTGTGTTTACGCCACTGAATACGAGGGTGATCTTATCGAGAAGTTTGAAGGGGGTATTAATCGCTGGATGACAGTTGAGGAATTCCATCAGCAGCCCAAGCGATTTGTAAGCGTTGACGATTTTACTGATCTTATGCAACGAGGTATTCATTACGTAGAAAGAGAATTCTACTACGACGAATCCGACTATTAATCCTGTATAATGGAGGCAGATGGATTTTGACTTAGGCTATATTATCACTGTTTTGGGTGTGATTTTGGTGTCGATGACACTTCACGAAGCAATGCATGCATTTGTGGGGTATTGGCTGGGCGATGATACTGCCAAGCTTGAAGGGAGACTTACCCTGAATCCCATTAAGCACATCGACCCCTTTCTAACGGTCCTGCTACCTCTTATGTTGGCACTTGTGGGTGGCCCTATCTTTGGTGGCGCCAAGCCTGTTCCGTTTAATCCTGCGCGAGTTCGCTACGACGAGTGGGGTGCTGCGCTCATTGCGGTAGCAGGACCTCTTACCAATCTTTTCATCGCCTTCATCTCCTTTGGTATCTTTGTTGTAGCAGGTCTGCCTATGGATGGCTTTTTCGCTCTTCTTCTTCACGCGATGATTTATGTAAATCTTGGATTCTTTGTATTTAATATCATTCCCATTCCACCACTTGATGGCTCGCGCATTCTCTATGCGTTAGCTCCTGAGTTTGTCCGAAGGGGAATGGAGATGATCGAGCGTTATGGGATCGTTGTTGTGTTTGCTATAGTTCTTCTCGCTAGTCCTCTTATAGGAGCATTTATGGCGGGTGCTATCAATTTCTTTATTACTTTATTTGGCCACATATTCAGTATTTAGTAAGAGAAGAAATGCTATAATAAAAGAGTCCCAGGACAAGCCTAGGCGTATATGATTTTCCTGAATATCATATTTGATAGGGAGCTCAACATGATGTATTTCCGTGGAAGTGCGTTGAGAGCACCCACCTTGCGTAATTGCGGGGAATATCAAGCGTCAAAAGCACTGTTCTGGGATTTTATGATAGCGGGATGTGGCGCAGCCTGGTAGCGCGCACGGCTGGGGGCCGTGAGGTCGCAAGTTCAA
>CAYZCX010000026.1:0-11358 GCA_964477195.1 uncultured Candidatus Saccharibacteria bacterium | reverse complement strand
AGCAGCTGTTTTGTAAACAGCAGGTCTTCGGTTCGAGTCCGAAAGGCGGCTCCATGGTCAAGACAATGAACAGTCGTTGTTTTGTTATGGAAATGCACGCTGGGGTTGTGGAGCGGTCAAACACAACAGACTGTAAATCTGTCGGCATTCGCCTTCGTAGGTTCGAATCCTACCCCCAGTACCAATTAAAAGCACCGTTCGGCTGGACGGTGTTTTTAATTGCAATCGAATATATTACTGTCGTACATGCTAGCTACATGACAACGCGACGAGCTTGGCGAATCTGTTTGGACTGACCTTCGGGAATGATCATTTTGGCGGCTTTATCTCGAAGCTCTGCAGCCAAATCTTTTTGGCCATTACGATCATATGCGTCGGCTAAAATAGAGAGGGTTTGAGGAGTTGGCTCCAATTCTACGGCATGTTCGAGCGATTCGATCATTCGCTTAAATCGGCCGAGTTTTTCCTGGACTTTTGCGTAAGCAATATGACGTGCGGCGAGATCATTTTCCATAGCGAGTGCTTGTTCAAAAGCGAGTCCGGCTTTTTCATACTTCTCTGTCTCGTAATAGATCAAGCCGACATTGTGAAGGCTACTGGCGCTTGGAGCGAGGCTTTGCGCGATTTCAAAACACTCAATCGCATCCTTGAAGGCTTGTTGCTTGGCGTATAAAATCCCAAGTCGGTTGTAAGCTGTCGCATTGCGCTCGTCAATACGAAGAATGGTGAGAAGCGCCTTCTCTGCGCGAAGGTATTTTTTGTCTCGAAGTGATTCTTGAGCCACGTCCCATAAACGATCGAGTTTTTCTGAAATCTTTTGAGGGAGATCGGTCGCGACTTCCGTGATAGTCTGGGGTTTCCAGATAGCCCAAGCACCAAGAATTGCGATGAAAATAACGCCTAACATATGTGTTTATTATACCACAGCATGAGAAAGTTGTAGCGAGACGTTCTGGTTGTTGACTATCTTTTCCCTTGCTTCGAGTAAGAGATTCAATTGTGTTACCGGAGCGTACTGCGGTTTTGATCGGAGGCTATATTTTAAGATAGTTATTGCGCTATCGATGAGGCGAACAGCCCCCTCCCTATCTTGTCGGTATTTGTGAACGGTACGTAACTTTTGATAAGGACTGGCGGTAATAAGTTGACGAGCATCGGAAATAATAGCAGCACGAGTCGCAAAATACTCAGAATCATGTATGAGCCGGAAGAGTTCAGCCGGGAGACCCTCTGCCAAAAAGAGTAATTGCGTCTGCTTGGTAGGGTCGTCTACCTTCTGGTCTGCGATAAATGAACGCGACTGCTCGGTCGTTACAGATTGAATATAAAGATGTTGAACACGTGAGCGAATGGTCGGAAGCAAGCCCCCCTCGGTATGCGACGTAAGGATGAAGAATGTCGAAGTTGGCGGTTCCTCGAGCAGCTTTAGAAATGCACTTTGCGCTCCCCTGCTCATTCTATCGGCATCATCGATGATAATGATTCGAGGGTTGGTTGTTTTTGTTCGAGACTGTTCGTAGAGTTGTCGAATTGCCTCCACGCTAATAGTGCCTATTGCTTGATCAAGCTCCCCTTTGGCATTTTTTGGCTGTAACACAATTGTCGATGTATCAGGTTGTAAGTGACGCGCAAAAGTAAGTAGGCCCACGCCCTTCTCTCCGGTCAGTAGCAACGATTGCGGCATATCTCGTCGCAGCGACGCTACAAGGAATTCGGTCGTGGGATGGAGGAGGAGCTGTTTCATAGGTTCTCAGGGAAAATACGGGTAAATTCAACAGGAACTGGAGCTGAAAATACCTTACGTTGTCCTTCGGGAATGGTGATTTCAAGCTTGTGTGCATGAAGATAGAGGCGATCGGCTGCCTTACCGTAGACACGATCACCATAGATTGGAGCATGAAGATAGGCCATATGAACGCGCAGCTGGTGGGTTCGACCAGTGAGCGGCGAGAGCTCAACGAGACTTTTCCCGGCATCTTCTGCTATTACAGCATATTTAGTCACAGCAGACTTGCCCTTGGCATCAACGCGAAACGTACTCGGCATGGATGGGTTTCGTCCAATCGGAAGGTCGATAAGCGCCTCTTTTTCCTTAAGGATACCGCTAAGGATAGCTGTGTACGTTTTCTTCGTTTTGCGATCAGCGAATTGTTTTTGCAGTAGGCTCGCTACTTCGGGAGTACGAGCGCCGATCATCACGCCACTGGTATCACGGTCGAGACGATGGACGATACCGGGACGATTTGTATCAATGTTGTATGTCGTATATCGACGAAAGAAATCGGCGACAGTGAATTCATCATTAAGCGCGCCTTTTGAATGGGAAAGTGTGCCGATAGGTTTATTGATGACAATGACGCTCTCGTCGAGATATATAATGGGAAGCGTATCGGATTCGTGGTCGGTGGCTTCGGGAATCGCGACAACCACTGAGGCCGCGCTACTCACGTCGCTCTTGGGAGAAGTTTCGATAGTACCCTCGACACTTATATAGCCTTCCTTTATATACTTCTGCCAAGTGCTTCGAGAGATATCTGGATATGTCTCACTGAGATACGCATCGAGGCGTTTTTTGGTAGATGCGATTTTGTAGAGGTATGCCTCTTTGCCTTTGTACGGCAAAGCATAGGTAGTGATTAACTCCTCCCGCGGACTCGCAACAAATTCACCCGTTATATCGGACTTATTCTCGTGAATATACGACATAAGGTAGTTCGTATCATCCTCGGCGGTCGTATCGATAAGGAGATAATAGGGCTGTTTTGCAAAACGAAAGGTTGCCATGGTGGTATGCTCGGTCGGATGTGTGACCCGAAGTTGATCAATCATGCGAGAACGTGCGGCATCATCCGCTTGATGATACATTTGCAAAATAGCAAGGGCATCGTTAGTGGTAATTTTCATCGAGTATCCTTCGGTCGAAGGCCCACCGCCTGTTGAACTCGTAATAGTGTTTCGTCGGCGATAGCGCCTACGACACGTTCGGACTCCTCTAGCTTAGCCTGGATGAGGTAATCGTTCGAATCCGCCAGTCGCTTCTGGAATGACGTGAGGAATGCCTCGACTTCACCAGCAACGACTTTTTTGAAATCACCATACCGTGTTTGTCCTTCAAATTCAGCAACAACATGATCGCGAGGAACGCCGCGGAGCAATGCTAATATCTCTAACAAGTTACTGATTCCTGGTTGGCTAGTTTTGTCGTAGCGAATTTCAGCCTTATCGTCGGTTGTCGCACTCATGACTTTCCTTGCCGCTATTGCTGGCTCGTCGCCAAGAAATATGACGCCCTTCCCGCTTTCGTCGCTTTTACTCATCTTTTTACTCGGATCTTGGAGGTCTTTGATCCGGAGGCCTTGGTCTTTTCCAAAGAACTCGTGTTGTGCTTTGACCGGTTTTGGCACGACAAAGATTTTGCCAAATCGGCTATTTATACGTTCGGCTATATCGCGTGCAAATTCGAGGTGTTGGGTTTGGTCATCTCCTACGGGCACATATTCGGCGTTGTACAAGAGGATGTCCGCAGCCATGAGTACAGGATAGTTGAAGAGGCCGAGGCTGACTCGGTCATCGCCAAGCGATGCTGATTTGTCCTTGAATTGTGTCATACGACTCATCTCACCAAAGCCCGTGAAACAATCGAGAATCCATGTCAGCTCGCTATGAGCCGAGATGTGACTTTGTCGATACAAATGAATATTGTTGTTATTAAGCGGTAACCCAGCGGCAGCGAAAAGACGAGCGTTATGGATAATTTGCTCATACAATTCGTCGTGATTAATGGGTGTCGTAAAACTATGTAAATCCGGAATAAACATATTTATTTGATAATCATCAGATTTTTGTTTTGCCATATCAATCATCGGAAGCATGGCGCCAAAATAATTGCCGATCGTCAGGTCGTTGTTGGCGCGAAGGCCGGTAAGAATTGTTGATTTTGTCATAGCTTCTCCTATTATACCTCAGTTGCGACCAAGGTAACATACTCCTTTAAAACCTGGTAAAATTTTTCTAAACTATCACGTGAGATCCATTCATGATCCCCATGAGCTCCGCCGCCATCAGGGCGAAACATGATGACAGGAATGTCCTTTTCGCTGAAGAAACGAGCATCAGACGATCCGTGCGCTTTTGTGTAGCGAATTGGCTGATCGAGGTGACTTTGATATATTTTAAGAAATTGCTGAACAAGCGGATTATCTAACGGAAGCTGATAATCGCTGCCGTTAGTAGTTTCGATTATCTTTCCATCGTGCTCTTTAAGAAGTATTTGCATTCCTTTCTTGATGCGAGCAAGATCCGTTTTGTTTTTGTATCTAATGTCGACCCCGGCTATTGCTGCTGCGGGGCCTTGATTCATGGCGACACCCGCCTGTAATTTTGAAATGGTCATCGTCGAATTATCACGACTTGAACTGTCGAACAGTGCCTCGAGCTTGTACAGAAAGTGCAGCAGCTTTACTCCTGCCCCATCGCCCTCCCATGGACGTGAGGCATGATGAGTCTTGCCATGAATTTCGATCAAGAGACTGTAGACACCCTTGGCGGCGATATTGAGTGATCCAAACCCCTCGCCGGCGTCAGGAAGTAGACAAATGTCCGAAGTATATCCATCGCTGAGCATACGATTTACCCCATGAAAACCGCCTTTTTCTTCGTCGCCGCTCAGCATTATCGCAATGTCCGAGGACGAGACATCTATTTCATCGACGAGTCGCATAAATGCCGCAATACCGAATAACATATCGAAGGTGCCTCGACCGTAACACGCCAAGTTGTCTTGGTGAAAAGGTTGGTTACCTGGCACGATATCGGCGTGACCCTGGAGGAGTATTCGACTATGTTTTTTGCTGGTCGTCGACGCATAAAGATCGTGAACTCCCTCGTACGTCAGGATTTCGACACTAAGTCCGTACGCTTGCAGATGCACACTGACATAGTCGAGTAAGGCTCGCACGCGTATCTGGTCATCTGTCACGGAATGGAAGCTTGTGAGCTTTTCTAGGTAGTCGATCATGACGAATGCTCCCCTATCACAACCGCACCTGACACTGCGTTTTGCGCACCGTGAACAATAAGCTCCGGCCGAGCCACATAGCAGCCACCGATTACTCTTGAGACAATTTCACCATCTTGTCGCTTGAGAAGCGCAAACACGCGCATAATTGCATTGCTTCGCCCTTCGTTATTTTTTAGTTGCATCGGTGCCACAAAAGGTTGCACCAATGCACCGTCGCGGCTATCTTTAAAGTGATGGAGGTCTCTCACTAGCCGGCTCGCTGTCACTATTCCCTTTTTTCCAAATTGATGACGGTCAACAGGGTGAAGATACAGAGACACCCCCATCGCCATGGATCCCATGCGAGCTTTAAGCACCTGTGATGCCAGTTCGCCATTCGGCGTTTGTAATAAGCCTCTTTCATCCGAAACAGAGCGGAGTTGTTTCATTCGCTCAAGGTATGTCTTATCGCCTTCTGATTGCAGTGGTGCAAGGGCGCGTGATTGGAGGTGTTCGTAAGGTCGTGAAGACTCCTCAAATCCGGGAATGCTTTTTACGATCACCAACTTATCTTCTGGCAATTGAAGATCCCTACGGGTATCGTATGTATAGTTTTCCGCTCCAACAATGAGCGGGTCGTCTGTGCCATGTGAACGCGCACCCGACACGACGACATGCGGTAGTTGACCAATGGACGAGTAGTAGTGGTCGCGAATGATATTCTTAATTCCTACTCCGCCCATACTTTTGTGAACCTTATCCGTCACGCCTTGACCCGATGGGCTATCCTCCATTTCATAGGCGACAATTTCGCCGTCACGTATCGTACAGTCAACACGCACTACAAGTGCAGGCACGCCAAATCGCGTTTGCGCAAAGGTGGGCTCTGCGGATTCACCATGTGGGCCAAAAGCCATGGCTGCCGCATTAACATACGCTTCGATTTGTGAGGTGTGATAGGGAGTTAACTCGATTATATCTTCGGACACGGGTGTTTTCAATCCGTCGTAAACCTCGAGCATTCCAGCCTCGCTTCCTATCGGAATTACCTCTTCGCGTATTGCATTACTCCGTATTATTTCTGCCATATTTTCTCCTTTTCGTATTTAAAAAACCGCCTCATTACTGGGCGGTCTCTTCAATACTTTTTAGATTGTGTTAAAAAACACGGAACAAACCGCCAGAGTTTCTGTCGGTAAGCCAATATGCACTAAAAGATAGGTAATGTTTCATTCCTTGTTTGTTATAGCATACTTGTTGTCTTTTGCAAAGCAGCTTGTTCAATCGCATGGGCGGCGCTCGGTACAAAGGGACCGATAATTTCATGTGATGCCATAACCGGTGTGAGCGTTACGTTCTTGTTTTTACGAGCAAGATAGGTAAGGTTACGCGGAACAACGACAGGATCGAGCCGACCATAAAGAATAGTGAGAGGAATACGAAGCCGTGTGGCATCTTCGAGTGATGTTTGGTTGAGGATACTCGCCTCAAAAGCATTCATATATACCGACGTTGTGTCAGCTGTCAGACTAAATGCTTTATTGAGAAGACCCAACTTTAAGGCTAATGAAGTAATACGGAGTAATTGATCGGGATGTTTTTTGACAAGACTATAGATATCACGTCGCAATTTGTCGGCATTTGGCAGTGCGCTTCGAGATCGAGGAGCGACACGGTAAAAGGGTGGACTGAGAAGTACAAGTGATTTCACGAGTAGTGGGTATCGCTTGGCGATTTCAACCGCGACGAGCGCACCGAGTGAGTGACCTACAATAATCACCTGCCCTTTCAAACGCAACTTGAAAAACGTCGCGAGTACCGAGCGAGCCTGTGCTTTTGCATCGTATACCATCCACGATGGACGAGGAGATTCCCCAAATCCCAACAAGTCAATTGTAACGACGTGGAGATCATTGGGAAGTTTTTTCACGACAGCATCCCATGCAGCACCGGAATTGCCGATACCATGGATGAGAAGGATAGTTGCGCGGGGCCGAATGGGCCTTTGATTGGTGCGAACATAGAGCGAATATGGAATACGGAGCCATCGGTGCGTTATAACATCAAGCATAACTATATTATGCCATAGTTGAATTTGCTGGGTGTTTTTCAAGAATACAGGTAAAGAACGCCTCTCTTCCGTTTGCCGGTAATAGACGGATCGCGCGATTAATGCGCGGATCGTAGGCTTGATCGTTCCACTGAAGGATTGGCGTACTCGCCCCTTCGAGAAGAGTCGTGGATTCAATGACTTCTGCGTCAAGATTTCGACGGAGCAACCAATCGATAACTGCTTCGTTTTCCTCGGGCGCCATCGTACAGGTACTATAGACGAGTCGCCCGCCGGGTTTGAGTAAGAGCCAGGCTTGGTGGATCAATTGTTTTTGAAGTGTCGCAAGGCGACGTATGTGTGCGACAGACCAACTGTCGAGTGATCGTGGGTCGTTGAGGTTGATGAGCCCCTCACCACTACACGGCGCATCGAGTAGTATTCGATCAAATGGCTCCGTTATGCTCCGCGTTAATTTTGTCGCATCATACAATGTATATTCGGCGTGAGCACCAAGTCGAGCAAGATTAGATTGGAGCTTCATCAGACGGGCGCGTGAGTTATCATTGGCAACGATTTGCCCTTTATTGCTCATGCACGCAGCAATATGACTCGTCTTTCCCCCGGGTGCTGCACATATATCAAGTATGCGATCTCCTGGCCGAGCCTGTAACGCAGCGACTGGCACCCAGCTAGCTTCATTTTGAATATAGAGCTTACCCTCGTCAATCAAAGAGCTGTCTCGAAGTTGTACAAACCCATCATCTAGCGTGTAGCCATTTTCGCACCAAGTTGGTCTCCCGCGCCATCCAAGTGTTCGCATCTTAGGGATTGTCTCACTAACTTCACCTCGAAGAGGGTTGATTCGGACCGATTGTACAAGAGGTTGGCTAAGTAACGCGACGGCATCTTCCCGTGTACTCTGGGCTATATTCGCGGTCCGTACAACCAGTTGCCCCTGTTTTTTGATTCGTTTCTCTGCTTTATCTTGTCGTTTTGCCATATCTTTCCTTATTATACGAAGAAATCCTGTCACTTGAGGACAGGATTTCTCGTAAAACGTTATAAAGATTAACGCTTTGAGTATTGCTCACGTTTACGAGCGCTACGAAGACCGTATTTCTTTCGCTCTTTTTCGCGTGGATCGCGGCGAAGAAATTCGGCTTTTTTGAGCGTACTACGGAGGTCACCGTGTGCAGTTGTCAGAGCCTTTGCGATAGCAAGCTTAATTGCATCGACTTGGCCCGCAAGACCACCACCATTTACCTTTACCGTGACATCAAATTCTTTTTGCTTATTCACGAGTGCAAGTGGATCCGTGATTTCTGCAAGAAGTGTTTTATTCTCAGAAAGATATTCATTCGCTGGCTTGTCGTTGATTGTGACACTGCCCTTGCCGCTATAAAGGCGAGCTCGAGCTGTTGCTGCTTTACGACGCCCCAGACCGTAGAAGTATTTGCCTTCAGCCATATTATTTTATCTCTACTTTCTCTGGAGTTTGTGCTGTATGTGCGTGATCGCTACCTGGGAAAACCTTCAAACGCTTCATGCGTTCAGGCGAAAGTTTGTTCTTCGGAAGCATTCCCCGGACAGCTGCTTCGATAATGCGCTCTGGGAATTTTTCGCGCACTTCAGCCAAGGTAGCGTCTTTGATACCACCAGGAAAACCAGTGTGTCGATAGTAGACCTTGCCGGTCTCTTTGTCGCCAGTTACCGCAACGTCTTTAGCATTGATGACGACAACGTAGTCACCACCATCGATATGTGGTGTATAGGTTGGCTTATATTTGCCGATCAAGTACTTAGAGATCTGCGTTGCGACACGTCCGAGAGGAGCATCTGTTGCGTCGATAAGAATCCATCGACGAGATACTTCACTTGGTTTTTGTGAGTAGGTTTTTGAGTTGGTAGCCATTATGCTTTTACCTCCTCTTTCTTAGGAGCAGATTTTAGCTCATCGACAAATGAAACAGTTGCCATCTGCGCGCCGTCACCGACACGAAGTCGAGTACGCTCAACACGGACATGGCCGCTCGTGCGTCCTGTCAGCTGAGGAGCTATTTCATCAACGAGTTTAAATGCTGCCGCCTGGGTACTAAGACCAGCTATCACCATGCGGCGGTTTGCAAGGTCACCCTTCTTAGCCTTGGTAATTAGTTTCTCAATGTAACGCACAAGCTCTTTGGCTTTTGGCAGCGTTGTCTCAATTTTGCCGTGTTCGACAAAACTGGTCGCCAAGCCCTTAAGCAGTGCGCGGCGCTGGTCGCGTTCACGACCAAACTTGCGCCCTTTGTATCCGTGTCGATGCATTAGAGTTCAAGCTCCGCTAATTTATCCTTCACTTCATCAAGCGCTTTTGAGCCAAATCCTTTGAGTTCGCGAAGGTCTTGTTCACTTAATGTAACGAGGTCACGAACAGTACGGATTTCGTTGTTGATAAGCGCGTTGGCCGTACGAGCCGTGAGGTCAAGCTCTTCGATTGGAGTGTTGAGCTCATCGTCATCGTTTGCCGCCTGCTGACCAGGAGCTGGCGCTGCTGCAACAGTTGTGCTTCCAGAGAGGGCTGTGTATTGGTTAACCAAAATCGCAGCAGCTTCTTCGAAGGCATCACGTGGCGTCACGGTGCCATCTGTTTCGACAATAAGACGAAGTTTGTCGAGGTTAGTATCTTGACCGACACGAGTGCCGTCAACTTTGTAACGAACACGAAGGACGGGGCCAAACATCGCATCAAGAGCGATCATGTCGCTGTGAATACGTGCTTCGCTTGACTCTTCGATAGAACGGTAACCTCGGCCAGCTTCTGCGACAAAGTCGATGACCACTGTTTTCTTTGGGTCGTCAATCGTCGCGATGACTTGATCAGGATTAACAACTTCGACGTCAGCTGTCGCCTTGATATCAGCAGCGGTGATAACACCTGCGCCTTTCTTTTCAAGACGAAGTTCAACTGGCTCATCGCTGTGAACCTTGAGGCGAATGTTTTTGATATTGAGCATGATGTCGACGACATCTTCTTTGATTCCTGGAATAGTCGTAAACTCGTGGCTTACTCCTTCAATACGAAAGGCAACGATTGCACCACCGCGGATGCTCGAGAGCAATACGCGACGAAGGCTGTTACCAAGGGTATAACCATAGTTGGCGAAGAGAGGCTCGATAACAAATTCAGCTTCGTTTGCGGCCATTTCGTTTACTGCGGCTAGTGCAGGGTTGTGAATTACTTTTGACATTTCTTATCTCCTTACCCTATTTAACGTGAGTAGTACTCAACAATGAGCTGTTCGTTAATGTCTGCCTCGGCTTCTTCGCGCTTCGGTAACCCAGTAATTTCAATCTTCAGCTTCTTAGTGTCGCTCTTGAGCCAACTAAGCGGACCTTGGATTGAGTTTTTTACTACGTCATCAATTTGAGAAAAGTAGCCAGATTTTGTGCTTTTTTCGCGTACGGT
Source organism: uncultured Candidatus Saccharibacteria bacterium (assembly GCA_964477195.1). GTDB lineage: Bacteria > Patescibacteriota > Saccharimonadia > Saccharimonadales > Saccharimonadaceae > JALRBM01. The sequence continues at coordinate 858 of CAYZCX010000026.1, read as the reverse complement.
AATTTCGTCACCTGGTTTCAGACGGATGGAAGGAATGTCAACACGACGACCGTTTAATACGAAGTGTCCGTGACTTACGAGCTGGCGAGCCCCACGTCGGCTTGTCGCGAGTCCCGATCGATAGACAGCGTTATCGAGACGAAGCTCAAGAAGCTGCAAAAGGTTCTCGCCAGTCAAGCCTGGCTTGCGGGTCGCTTCGTTCATAAGACGAGCGAACTGTTTTTCAAGGAGACCGTAAATACGGCGTACCTTCTGTTTTTCACGAAGTTGCGTTGCGTAAAGACTTGGCTTGCTTTGTCGGCCACCACTGTGCTGACCTGGAATACCAGACTTTTTCGCTAAGATTTTGTGTGCTTTAGGATGAAGCGCGTAGCCTTCGCGGCGACTTTGCTTCACGATTGGTGAAGTATCTCGTGCCATCTTCTTACGCCCTCCGTGCCTTACGAGGACGAACACCGCCGTGTGGTACACCGGTGACATCCTTGATGCTTTCTACATTGATATCAAAGTTGTCCAGAGCCCGAATCGCTGCATCGCGACCGAGTCCAACGCCCTTTATGAATACATCAACACTGTTCATACCGTGAAGAGATTTCACCGTTTCTGCAGCTTTTTCCGCAGCAACCTGAGCAGCATACGCTGTTCCTTTTTTGCTTCCGCGGAAACCTGATGCACCAGCACTACTTGAGGCGAGTACGTTACCTTTTTTGTCGGAAAACGTCACAATTGTATTGTTAAACGTTGCCTGAACATGCAACTGACCAGAAGGAACTGATCGGCGTTGCTTTTTACGAGTTGTTTTAGCTTCTGCCATATCTCATATTCCTTTCTATGTCTTAGATGCTGCCTTCTTTTGCG
>CAYZCX010000025.1:0-12656 GCA_964477195.1 uncultured Candidatus Saccharibacteria bacterium | reverse complement strand
AGGCTACCGGAGTGACGTGAAGGCTCAGGAATTTGCCGCCACACAGCTTGGCTACGATCGTATTCAACTTCAAACGATCCCTGAACTCGATACCAAAAAACAGCCGGTTACCAACAAAATCTCTGGTTGGCCAGATAGCTTTTTTTATGATATCGATCTAGCACTCAGCATTATTCGTCCACCAGAAAAAGACAAAAAAGGCCTCATCGCCTACTGTCCTGAAGCATTCATCCCTGAAAGCCAAGAATTACTCGCGGGATTCTCCCATGCCGAAAAAATCATCATTCCCCTCGAGGAAGCGATGGTTGGATTTGCCGCAAACCTCGTCTCGACCGGCGAAACGGTCATCATGAGCGATAAAGCGCCGAAACTCGCTGCTAGGTTGCAGGCGCATGGCCTGAAGATCGTCAGTCCCAAGATCAATGAGCTCATCAAGGGCGGCGGATACATTCGTTGTACTAGTCTTACATTTAATTAACACCCCTTATATCTTCCAAAAATACAGTATTCATGGCATAATACTCCTGTACTATCCCAAAAGATCGTGATAACAAGAGGGAGACACACTGTGGCCATCAGTCCGGATGAATTTCTTCGGGGTGTTAATACGTTCGAAGCTGAACACGCCGCACTCCAGGAGGAAGTCATGAAGGGCACTTCGCGGTGCGCAGAGGCGCGGCGAGAAGTCTTTCGGCGTGGCACTCGGTGACACACCCAGTACCGTCTGGCAGGCGGTGCAGAACGAGTGGATCGCGGAAGGGTGGACCGTCACGCACGACAACTTCCGCAACGAAGGCACGTTGAACTTCAAGCCGCTCGCCACGTAGTCGCCTGCGGTGGGCCCCGGGCTTTCTCTCTTGAAAAAGGAGGGGAAGCTCGGGTTTTTTACTTAACGACTGTTTTTAATGCCTTCCGCGCTTCTTCGGCCTCGTTCCATGGAATCGAGACAACGCGCTCTGGATCATAGTCATCTTGCTTGAGGTGTCGGAGCTCGGCAGCTCGGGGGCCGGGGCGCAAGAGATCCTTTTCGTGACCTTTGCCGAGCAGTACTACTGTATCCCCCTTCTTGGCGACCCGTGAAAACGCAAAGGCAATCGCCTCTCGACGATCATGAACCAAGAACAGATCTTTTTGCTGTCTTTTGCCTGATTTTTCCGCACCAGCTGCAATTTCCTTCATAATTTCCTGACCATCGATATCTCGATCATCTTCTTCGGTTAGCACTATTTCGTCAGCATATTTCCCCGCAGTTTCTCCCTGGACGGCACGTTTTTCTTCATCACGACGACCCGCCGAGCCGAATACCGCCACAAGCTTTCCTTTTACCATCGGTCGTAGATCATGAAATAATTTCTCAAAGCTGTCAGGCGTGTGCGCATAGTCAATAATCACGTCAAAAGGTTGCCCCTCATCGATCACTGTCATGCGCCCCTCAACGCCCGCCAGACTCTCTATCCCCTCTTCTACTTGTCGCTTCGATAGACCAATTTTGCGCCCTACCGCTACCGCAGCCAGGCTATTATAAACATTGAATTCCCCGGGAAGACGGCAATGAATTGCGTAGCTATCACCGCCTACCCTTGCCTCATATCGGCTGCCATCGGTTGTGAGCGAAATATTATTCGCCGTCAGCTCGCCTGTTTTTATACCATAGGCAAGTGAATTTGGTACAGCTTTTAAGAAAGTAGCCGCCTGATCGTCGTCAGCATTCACTACCCCAAAACGCATACCGTGTTTCGCCGCAAGTTGGAATAGTCGCCTCTTTGCCGCAACGTACCGCGCAAATGTCTTGTGATAATCGAGATGCTCATGCGTGATATTCGTCATGACTGCAATCTCATAAGGAATTCCCCAGACACGGTGCTGAGCAAGCGCGTGACTCGTCGTCTCAAGCACCACCCACTCGACGCCCTGTTGCTTAAACTCCGCCAAGCGCTTTTGCAGTAGTGGCGCCGAAACTGTCGTCATATGAGCAATTTGGGGGTGAATATCATCTCCTACTCCATATGCGACCGTCGTCAAAAGTCCCACCTTATACCCTGCCTTATGGAGCATTTCATGAATCATAAAACTGGTTGTTGTCTTCCCGTTCGTCCCTGTCACCCCTATAACATGCATATTTCGAGAGGGAAATCCGTAACGAATATTCGCAGCAACTGCTTCCAAAAGATGCCCGGTCGGTTCGATTTTCTCAAAAAAACGAGAGGGAATGAGATTTTTGACGACACCACGGAGAGACATGTATTTAATTACTTTCTTTTTCGGATTTGCTAAATTCTCGCGCTTGATCAACAAATGTCTGACCGATCAAAAGCACCGTGTCATCTTTTTTGGCAGCACGCTGGACAATTATCCAGGCTTCTTCGACAGACTCTACCACTTCAACGCCAGGAAGAGTTGGCGCTGCCCGGGACACGAGTACGAGGCGATCTGATTTCTTTTTGAGGTTTTTAATCATTTCTTCACTCGGAGCGCTGGCCTCAAGTGCTACTACAAGACGTCGGCGAGCCAATTCCTTGGCAGAATCAACCACAAAATCGATTGAACGATCCGTTACTGCTCTGTCAACAACAACGGTATACGGTCGCTCCCCGTCTAAATATTGATAATTTCCATCCACTTGTTCTAGCTGTGCTGCGCCTTCTTCTACCGTGTTAAGCGCCGCACCAAGTACATACGCTGAAGCGACCGCCGCTGCAACATTATGGGCGTTGGCCGTCCCCACCAAATGCGTCGCAACAGTCAGTGATGTATGATGATCGATCGTCATCTCTACCTCTGTCCCCTTACGGAAAAGTGTCGTTTTATCTATCTTTGCCTCAGCCGTTTCTTTTTCGCCAAACGTAATAATCTGATGCTCGGCAATGGCTAACATTCCCGCCTCGTAATCATCGGGAACTACCGCATAGTTAACTTCTTCCTTGAGGAGTGCGTCCGCTTCCGCTGCTGGACTCGTCACTACCACGGTATCAAGTGTTACACCGCTCAGTGCGCTCGACGACACAAGTTCCGGCGTAATTTCGATGATGAAAAATTCCGTCTGCGTCTGTCTGGCCCGTTTTAGATCACGTTGCAGTTCAGCGGCAAAATCAACAGATTCGCTAGAGACGTCTCCCTGGTAACGCACTGCCGAACGGCCTGCTTCTTTTAGGATAGCCGAGAGTAATAAGGCCGTCGTCGTCTTGCCATATTCTCCCGTGATCGCAATAACACGGACGACGCCCGCGGGGTTGCCATAGCGAGCACTGACAAATTTAGCACGACCGCGACGATACAACTCGATAACGCGCTTTGCGAGACTATCAGGAAGAATCCTTCGTCCCCCTCCTCCCGGGTTTTCTTTCATATCTCTATTTTAGCACTTTCTTATCCGTGCGAAACGCTGTCTTGCTCTCTTTATAAAAAATGCTATTATTAACGGCAATGAATCAGAGTTTACAACAATTACTTATCTCCCCCGAAGCAGCCACTCAGCGGCTCCTCGAAGGTAGTGTCGGGGTGATGCCCACCGATACAGTCTACGGTCTGGTCGCCCGGGCGCATGATCCTCAAGCCGTCGCGAAACTCTATGCACTCAAAAACCGCGACCACAAACCAGGGACAGTCATCGCAGCGAGTGTCGAACAGCTTGCTGAATTGGGCGTCGATCAAGCACATCTCGATCGAGTAAAAAAATGGTGGCCCAACCCTCTTAGCGTTGAAACACCGCTTGGTCCAGAACTCAATTATCTTCACCAAGAAACTGGTCGCCAAGGATTCCGGGTAGTTGCCGATGAGGATGTCCGCAAGATTCTCGAAAAAACCGGGCCGCTTGTTACCTCAAGCGCAAATCACCCCGGTGCCCCCGGCTCTACTACTATTCAGGAAGCATGGGATTACTTCCAGACGCGCGTTGACTTCTACGTTGACGGTGGTGACCTCTCGGGCCGCCCCCCTTCAACAATCATCAAACTCCACGATGATGGCACCATAGAGACGATCCGAGACGGCGCCGTGAAGCTTTCGTAGTTAATCAAAATATTTTATAATATTGCTTTTTGTCATTCTTTGTGCTTGAATATATGAGTATTCCCATCCCTTAGGAGGAACTGTGAGAATTGCACACTGGCGGCCAGTACTTCTGGCTGCCGTCGCGTTAGGCCTGGTCATCTCAGGCTGTACCCCACCGCCGCCGAGAAACGAAGACCTTCGAACCGAATACCAGGCGAGTCTCGATTCAAGCGCCTCGCGCTTCGACGCGAGTTCGCAGGTAATCGGCCAAGGAGGCCGCCTCTACCTCAGAAAAGGTGCGCCCGTCACGCTGGACTGCATCAAGTTCTGCGGAACGGTCGAGCCCAAGGATCCGAAGGATCCCCTGAGTGGCTACAAGGTATCGCTGCCGACCGGGTATCGTGTTCCCGCAAACAACCCGGCTGTGTTGGCCGACAAGCTCATCACCGAGCTGACGTACTGGGATCCGATCGCCCACAAGAAGATCTCGACTCGCTTCACCTACAACCAGTCGGTGTTCATCCCTCGAGGTCAGACGGCCACGACCATCGATCAACCCTGGGGAGCCCGCGAGGTCTACATCCAGGGTGCATTCGTCCACCCCAAGAAACTGGGGGGTTGGGTCGTCGAATCCAACATTGCCGTGTGGTATGAGCCGATCGGCCTCAAGGACGGCAACACCGCAGTGGTGAGAGTCTCGGGGGATTCTTCGTACGGTCTCACGGTGTGTGCACCACCCGACGCGGCTCTGAGTACGACATACAAGGAAGACGGCATTCCCGTCACGTCCTTCTCCAGATCCTGCTAAAGGGAGTACAGGGCGGTCGCTACACCATGGCGACCGCCCTTCTCTTTTTTGATATTTATTTCTTAACGACTACTCGCAGCATCCAGTACAGACTCATGAGCATTGCAAAATAGCTCAGTAACATCGAAATCATCCCAATATGCAAAAAAGGATGAAAAATGATGGACCATACATCACCAAAAAGCCCCACCGGATTACTCACGATATCCCAACTGTTCCAGCGCAATTCCCGCCCCAGATAAATCGCAAAGCTCGCAAGCCATAATGTCACATACACAAGCACTGTCACTGTTCTCGCCTTTAGTCGTTTAAGATACGCATCATGAAGCAAGGACAGACTGGCAAACCCCATAACAAATCCCACAATACTGTACTGTGTCAACATGACAATATCCTGAATGATATCCACTCGATGCGTCTCTGGCAAGTGAATAAAATCCGTCAGAATGTAGAAACTATTCGGCAAAAACAGCAACCATACAATCAAAAGTATGAGGGATCGCCAGTCTCTCCAGGTATAACGCTCGAGAATCGTCCGTAACCATATCGCAACGCCCAGCGGAATTGCCGCAAGCACCAGATTGTACGTCAAATACCAATAGTCGAAACTATGATTTCGTATCGCGCCGACAACAAACAGCACAACCGCTACTGCAGATGCAATTACCATAGCCAAGATGAATCGCCGAATATTCATAATTTCAGTATAGCGGTCGCTCACCCTACATTAAAGAGGTAACATCTGATAAAATAAGAACAATGAAAATCCTTGGAATCGAAAGTAGTTGCGATGAAACAGCTGCTGCGGTCGTCGAAGACGGTCGTAAGCTTCTTAGCAATGTCGTCAATTCGCAAATTGACATTCACGCCGTCTACGGAGGAGTCGTCCCTGAGGTAGCCGCCCGAAGTCATATCGAGGTAATCAACCCAGTTATTGCTCAGGCTCTCTCCGATGCCAATGTCACCTGGGATGATATCGACGCCATCGCCGTCACCTATGCCCCCGGTCTTATCGGCTCTCTTCTTGTCGGGACACTTGCCGCCCGGACCCTGGCCATCCTAAAAAACAAGCCGCTCTATCCTGTTCATCACGTCGAAGGACACGTCTATGCTAATTTCATCGTTGATCAAGCGCCTTCCCTCTCCTTCACCCTTCCCTCTCAACAGCCCCAATTCCCGATGCTGGCGCTTATCGTCAGCGGTGGACACTCTCAACTCGTCCTTTTCCGCGACCATGGCGATTATGAACTTCTCGGCCAAACTCAGGACGATGCCGTGGGTGAAGCCTACGATAAGGTTGCAAAGATTATCGGACTCCCCTACCCTGGCGGTCCGGCCATCGACGCGCTCGCACCCAAGGGTAATCCTTATAAATATCCATTGCCCAAATCAAAAATGCAAAATCCCTACGACTTTAGCTTCTCAGGCCTCAAAACAGCCGTTTTGCGAGCCGTACAACGCGAGGTAGGCGTTGACTTCACTTTTCCCTCTCACGAGCTCTCAGCACGTTTAAATGACGTTCAGCGAGCAGATTTTGCCGCCAGCTTCCAGCGAATTGCCAATGAGACGCTCGTGGATACTGCCGAACGAGCATATCGTGCCTATTCACCCGCCTCCGTTGTGATTGCCGGTGGGGTTGCCGCCAGTCGTGCCCTTCGAGCTATGTTATCCGATCGTCTGCCCGTCACTATAGAATACGCTCCCATAAAACTCTGCACCGACAATGCAGCCATGATCGCCACCCTAGGATACTACTACGCACAAAAAAACGTGCCAATCGACCCCTATTCTCTCGAAGTTATCCCAAGTCTTTCTATGAAGAAAACAGCCTGGGCCCCTACCTCTGTTTCAACCACCGAATAATCTTCTTTGCCAAAGGTAGGCCATACGTCCATACCATATATAGGGGCGAAAGTGGTCGATCGTACGTGCCAATGAGCTTATTTTCATGATCGGCAAACCCCTGTTTAAACGTACTAATACCGTCATTAAGAAGACCGTTGAAATCATACCGAACAATCCCCCATTTTTTCATAGTCTGGATTGCTTGCCACTTCAACGCATAATTTGCCCGAAGCCGCTGACCCTCATCGGTCACCCCACCGTATAACTCAAATGCCGTATTACTACTGATAACAAGCCATAGGAACGCCACCATCTTTTCGTCTTGAAATGCGGCAAATACGGGTGAATGTTCGCCTAACTCCCCAAAAATATCTTCGTAATATGAATCTCCGTGAAGGGCAAATCCGGCTCGTTTCGCCGTTTGTTTATAAATATCGAGGCATGCCCGTAGCTCATCCTTCGTCTTCACCTGGCGAATCTCAACATCCTGAGCGGATTTACGAATATACTGCCTCGTCTTTTTGGCCATAAGTTCCAGCAATTTCTCCTCTGTTTGAGTAAGATCGAGGATGAGTGTTCGTGGCACCAAAATCGTGTTTGGAGAAAGCCGCCATTCTTCAGGAAGCATCACTCCTTCCCAATCAGGCTCAATCGTCAGCACCGTAGCCGGATGTGTTCGTTTCACATAGTCAGCGATAACCTCTAGGACCACTTCCCTATCGGCAATATCACACACTGGACCACGAGGCACATACACGAGTGCCTTAAACGGCCCCGGGAGTCGACGGATAAGCAATTGGGCCATACCCTGAATATTCTCCCCTTCTTTTACAAATATTCTTTCGACTTTCCAGCCATGAAGATGCTTTACTCCGCCCCACCCCCAAAGCTGCAACGGATGCCCGCCGCGCTCGACAATTTCACTATCCCATTCTTCTTGATCATTACATGTAACCACCTCTGTCATATCCTCCTATTATACACCCTCAGCATGTGCTATAATTAAAGAGGAAACAAACACGTGGTGAAACATTCTGGAGGATTTGTCAAATATTTTCACGTGAAAATATTTGCTGTCTTGAGTGCGTTTTTTTCACGTGAAACAACAACAGAGAGCGACCTCTTATGAAATTAGCCAAAATCTACGACCCCAACCAATACGAACCGAACATATATGCACTCTGGGAAAGCGCGGATGCGTTTAGCCCGAGCGGCAAAGGCGAGCCTTACAGTATTGTCATGCCCCCGGCAAACGCCAACGGAAACCTTCACCTCGGTCATGCACTTACCATTGGACTCCAGGATATTCTCACTCGGTACTATCGCATGAAGGGAAGGGATGTCATCTATATCCCCGGCGAAGATCATGCAGGACTAGAGACATGGGTTGTCTATGAGCGTGAACTCGAGAAAAAAGGCCAAAGTCGCTTTGATTTTAGCCGTGAGCAGGTGTACAGCCAGGTATGGGATTTCGTTGCTATGCACAGAGGCAACACCGAACTCCAAATTCGTGCCCTAGGCGCCAGTACTTCCTGGAAAGATCTCGTGTTTACTCTTGACGACAAGGTGATTGATCGTGTTTACAAAACGTTCAAAAAAATGTGGGATGAAGGACTTATCTACAGAGGTGAGAGAATCGTCAACTATAGCACGAAATACCAGACCGGCTATGCTGATATCGAAGTCGATCATAAGCTAGAGAAGGGGACGTTATGGAAGATCGCGTATCCTACCCTTGATAAAATTGGGGAAGTGGTTATCGCGACAACTCGGCCCGAGACTCTTCTTGGCGATGTCGCTGTCGCTGTTCATCCAGACGATGAACGCTACAAAAAACTCATCGGTACTCGGGTCCTCCTTCCACTTACCAATCGTGAAATTCCTATTATTGCTGATGAGTATGTCGATCCCGATTTTGGGACAGGTGCGGTCAAGATTACCCCAGCACACGACCCCAATGACTTCGAGATAGGGGAGCGACACAACCTTGAACGTATCCAGGTGATTGATTTTGACGGCAAAATGATCAATGTCCCTTCGCAGTTTATGGGGCTCGATGTCGATGACGCACGCAAAAAAGTGCTCGCGGCTCTAAAAGCCAGCGAGTTCCTCCGCGGAGAAGAAACAATCGAACATAGTGTTGGCTATGATTATAAGAGTGGACTCCCAATTCAGCCCCTTATAAAAGACCAATGGTTTCTCAATATGAAACCACTCGCCGCAAAAGCCATAGAAGCAATTGAGAGAGAGGATATTGCCTTTACTCCAACAAGCAAAAAATCAGCACTTCTCAGTTACCTCAATAACATCCGCGATTGGAATCTTAGCCGCCAAATTCCCTGGGGTATTCCCATCCCAGCTTTTCAAAACGAGAATGACCCTACTGATTGGATCTTCGATACTCGCGTTGATGAAAAAGTGATTGTTGTCAACAATACTACATATAAGAGATCAGAAGAGACATTTGACACCTGGTTCTCAAGTGGACAGTGGCCGTTTATTACTACCGACTATCTCGAGAGGACCGATCTCAGTCGATTCTATCCCCTTAATGTCATGGAGACAGGTGCCGATATCCTCTATGCCTGGGTTGCCCGCATGATCATGTTCGGGCTATATGTCACCGATACTGTTCCGTTCAAAGATATTTACCTCCACGGGCTTGTCCTTGATGAGCATGGCCAAAAGATGAGTAAGAGTAAAGGGAATGTCATAAATCCTATGGAGCTCGTCGCCGAATATGGATCTGATGCACTTCGATTAGGTATTATGGCTTCCCGTAGCGCTGGCCAAAATCAAGCTTTCTCTGTTAGTAAGGTCGTTGCTGGTCGCAACTTCTGTAACAAGCTATGGAACATTGCCCGTTTTATCGAAGGAAAACTTGGCGAAACCTATGCACCAGAGCGACCAGAACCACAAACCTTGGCCGATCACTGGATTATCAAAGAGCTTACCGATGCCGCTGGTTCTATCGAGAAGTTTCTCGAAAGCTATCGCTTTGCCGAAGCAAGCGAAGTTGTCTACCATGCTATCTGGGACAGCGTTGCTGACTGGTATATCGAGGCAGGCAAAATTTCAGAAAATCCCGCTATGCTCGCTTGGGTACTCGACACTAGTCTGAAGCTAGCACATCCTTTTGCTCCATTTGTTACCGAGACCATCTGGCAATCTCTCGGCTGGCACGATAGCGAAGACTTGCTTATCGCCGCCTCATGGCCTACTCAGACTTCGTATAATGACATCGCTGCTGCAGAATTCGAACAACTACAAACACTTGTTGTTGAAGCTCGCTATGTCATGTCGGAACTCCCCGGAAACACCAGATACCCTCTTCTTTACCAAAACGATTCACTTATCGCCGATAATGCGGCCCTCATCCAACATCTCGCCAAGGTAAAAGAGGTGAGAGAAGTCGACCAAGCCAAAGGTCTTCGATTGGCCACCAGTAACCGAGAAGCCTGGCTTGAGGTAAGCGAAGAAACTCTCTATGAGCATCAAACGAACCTCGAAATGCGTCTTGCGGAGACAAAGCAATTTGTCCATACGCTCGAAGGGCGTCTTGCAAATGAGAGCTATACCTCTAAGGCGCCAGCCCATCTCGTCGAAGAATCGCGCGAACAGCTGGAAACGAAAAAAGCGCTGCTACTGCGCCTTGAGGCTGAACTCGAGGTTCTGAGATAATTTTTGACTATTCTCATCGAGCATCTCCTTCCGACCACTTGACTCCGCGCGGCCAATTTCATGAATCAGCGATGTAAATTGACCGGCTCTCGTGAGTGGTCTCCGGGAGAATACTCGATGAGAACTAGACAAGAGGTAAGTTATAATTATCAAACGCATGATGACCCTTTGGTACATGCTTTGCCAGCATATGCTTTCGCTCATCACGGGGTTGCATACCAGGAGTAGAAGTTTGATACGTTTTCATAGCTTGGGAGAACGACCCACGTTCAACATGAGTGTGCGCATCCCCACCGACAAGTGGTTTATTGCCAATCTCATATGTAGTAGGGGAAACAGGGGTCGCGAGGATTGTTGCGGCCTTATCAAGCCGTGTATCATGAAGAACCACGCCCGATAAGGTACCGAGAGTAAACAGAAGTGATAATGAACTTAATACAGATGTCAGCATGTTTGTTTTTGAAGTTTGTATTATTAATTTAGCATAAACTTTATTGTATGTCAATTGCATGTCGTTGTTGACTCCAGGGCGATCAACTACAATGAAAAGAGTCTCTTAGAGAAACCTGTCGATCAACCGGAAGGGGTATGCGCGCTTATGCCTCGGCCAGAATATCACGCAGAAGACATACAAAGTGGATTTGTGTTTAGGTATAACGCCAAAACCTATAGAGCGGGATCAAATGCTAAAAGATGCACATGTCCTGGCAAGAAAAGACAAAGAGACAAGGTGTGTTTTTTGGTGAGCGGTAACCAACGACTGCATTTATCTCCTGATACAGTCGTCCACAAGATAAATTTATAGCAACTGCAAGCTCGCACCATCTCGACGGGTTCCTAGGCGACACCCCACTAGAGCTTAAAACTTTAGTGGGGTAGCTCTTTAGCTGTGATGATATGCACGACCGCCTGCGATTTCTTGGGCGCGATAGAGTTGCTCAATAACCAGAAGCCTCACTAGCTGATGCGGAAATACGAGAAGTGACAGCGACCACACAAAATCGGCCCTTTTTTGCATACGCTCGTCGACACCATATGCTCCGCCAATCACAAGAACGACATTCTTTGACTGTTCAAGCGAACCGACGATAAGCTGAGAAAGCGAGGGGGAGTCGATATTTGTTCCACGTTCATCGAGTAATACGACAAAATCGTCTTTGGAAAGCCGTCCTAAAATGCGCTCAGACTCTTCCTGGCGTGCCGTGTCGCCTTCACGAGCCGAATGTGGCAAAAGTACCCACTCAGCGAGAAATGGTCGCTTCAAGCGCTTTTCATAGCGTTCAAGGCCCTCCTCGATCCATGATTCATGCTTTTTACCAATGGCGATAATCTTAATCATTACATTCGAAGCTTATTCGCTAGTAGCCCCAGTATATCTTCACCGACAATCTCCGGCGCTCCATCTGCTTTCAGGGACTCACCTTTATCAAAGGGAATGAGATGGACATGAGCATGTGGCACATCAATACCTTTTATCACAACACCGATGCGCTCTTTACCGGTGATACTTCGAAGATGCGCGGCGACTTTTTTTACTGTGTGCCATAGAGCATCATAGTCCTCATCCGGCAAATCAATATACTGGTCAACCTGAACTTTCGGCACCACAAGCGTATGACCCTCCCGCACCGGCTGAATCGTAAGAAACGCAACCGTTTTTTCGTCCTCATAGAGCTTGTGGGCAGGGATCTCGCCTTTTATTATTTTCGTAAAAATCGATTCTTCCATATAGGGGTATTGTAGCATTTTTGCTACAATGGCGAGTAGGAATGGAGAGGTGCAAGAGTGGTTGAATTGGCCGCTCTCGAAAAGCGGTGAGCCGGCAACGGTTCCGAGGGTTCGAATCCCTCTCTCTCCGCCAGGAAGGAAATTATGGAAAAAGAATTAAAAAAACCAAAAACCGAGGCAGCTCCAGTCGCCCCATCTGGTGACAATACGCTGTCAATTATCTCTGTTGTCCTAGGAACGGTCTCTCTCGTTGGTCCAGGATTACTATTTGGTATCCCGGCTATCATCATGGGGGCAATTGCACTCAAGCGAAAACAGGGAGAGAAGGGCATCAGTATCACCGGTATCGTCACCGGGGCGATCAGTACCGCCGTCTCACTCGTCATTATCGGGCTTGTCGTATGGGCGTTTATTTACGGATTCACTCACCCCGAGGAGTTCCAAGATGAACGACGAAATCCTATGCAAGAACAACGCGACATGTTTGACTCGCAGCGATCGTAAAAACAGGCCTCACGCCTTACCATAGAAAAAAGACGAGCAAAAAACTCGTCTTTTTTCTATGGTACACCCGACAGGATTCGAACCTATGGCCTTCGGCTCC
>CAYZCX010000024.1:0-12806 GCA_964477195.1 uncultured Candidatus Saccharibacteria bacterium | reverse complement strand
AATGCGCCACTTTATCGAATTCAAAAACCTGATGTTCCACCCAAACATCTCGTAAGTTATTTTGCCATATTCGATCCAGAACATAATAAAATTCTGCTTCAAGATCATCTTTTGGCTCAGTTATGGGTACCTGCCGGCGGTCACGTCGATCCCGATGAAGATCCTGCGAAGACTGTACACCGAGAATGTGATGAAGAGTTGGGAATAGAAGCGCGATTTCTTCATGACAAACCACAATTTATTACCGTCACAAAGACGAATGGCCAAGGACAGCATACTGATGTTTCGCTGTGGTACGCGCTCGAAGCCAGTCACACGACACCACTCACTATCGAACCTGGTAAATTTGCCGAGGTCAGATGGTGGGATATTGATGATGTACTCACGGCGCCGATAGAATCATTCGACCCAGGGCTTCATCGATATATTCATAAATTGCGTGACGCAAAAATAATATGAACAAAGACGATATCACAGGTAGCCGACTTTTTAGCCAGCATATCGCGAAAGCCGATTTTTCAACAGCCGAACAGGTGGTGAGCTGGATGGGGGCGATACAAGCGCAAGATTATGCCGGCGCACTATGGTCGATCGCACTCCGAAGTAATGACCTGTCGCTGACCGATATTGAAGCAGCTATCGAGAGAGGAGAGATCGTTCGCACATGGCCAATGCGCGGGACATTACATTTCGTTGCGGCAAAAGATGTCCGCTGGATGGTGAAACTACTTGCCCCTAGGGCAACACAAAAGGCATCTACTCGGCGCAAAAGCCTAGGTGTCACTCCAGAAGTTATCGACCGATGCATTGCCATACTATCCGATGCTTTAAAAGGGAAACAATATCTCAGTCGCTCAGACATTCTGGCGCTCTTTGAAGCGGCGGGTATTCAAACAAGCGATCAGCGCGGTAATCATATACTACGACTACTTGCCGAGCTTGGGTTTATTTGTTTTGGCCCGCATATCGGGAAACAACCCTCATTTGCATTATTCGATGACTGGGTGCCAAAATCGCCCGAACCAACCCGCGACGAGGCGCTTAAAATACTGGTCATTCGCTACTTCAAAAGTCATGGTCCTGCAACAGAAAATGATTTTGCAAATTGGGCAGGACTAACACTCGGGGATACAAGGCGAGGAATTGAACAGGTAAGTAGCGAGCTTCAAAGTACAAAAATAAATGGCAAGCAGGTGTGGTTTGAGGTCGAGAACATAAAAAATCCGCAGTCTTCGGTTTTTTTACTTCCAGGTTTTGATGAATATATGCTCGGATATCGTGATCGCAGCGCCGCTCTCCCGTCTGAGTATGCAAACCACATTGTACCCGGCGGAAATGGTATGTTTCTTCCTACAATCATAGAGCATGGACAAGTTATTGGTACTTGGAGACGAAACGTAAAAAAATCCAGTATCGAGCTCGCTATGACACCATTTCAGGAACTCTCACTTATCACGCAACAAGCCATTCAGGGAGCGAGCAAACGTTACGAAAAATTCATACAACTTCCTGTAACGGTTCGGTTCTTATAATATTTCTACTGAAGTTTGTTGTAAGTGATAGAACTTGCAATAGAGAAACCAATGACAACGATACCGATAAGTCCTGCGATTGCTTCTGGAATTTCCACAAAGAGTCCGATGAGAAGCGTCGTCGCTAAAATCCCAATCACGTAGTGCGCTCCATGCTCCAAATAGCGATAAACATCGAGCACTTTATGATGGACTAGATAGAGCGTTAGCGAGCGTACCCACAATGCTCCAACACCAAGTCCGATCGCAATAAGAACAACATCCTGCGTCACTGCGAAGGCGCCAATAACACCGTCAAAACTAAAACTCGCATCGAGGATTTCAAGATAAATAAACGATATGAATCCCGCGATGCCAGCGGCTTTTGCTATATTCACCGCGCCTTTCTTTTTCGCCGAAAGTTCTCGATGTTTTGTAAATATTTCAGAGGCACCGTGAATAAGCGCATAAGTGATAATACCCGCTAGTCCTGCGATGATTGTCTCATTTGGATGATGGTTGAAAGGCAAAAATGTAAGGATGACGAGAATAAGAATACACACGACCGCATGGAGCCACTTCCGTCCGATAACCTGCAGCGGCCGCTCGATCCTTCCTAGCCAATGAATAGTACGAGAATTATCAAAGAAGAAATGAAGCGTCAGCATAAGCAAGAACATACCACCAAACGACGCGATGCTCGGATGAGCACCATGAAGTGCTTCTGCGTATTTGGTTGGGTCGTGCAATGCAAGATTAATAACTTCTCCCCAGGATAATCCGGCCGTCAATATAACGATAATAATAGGGAAGATGACTCGCATACCAAACACAGCGATCAACATGCCAACGGTAATAAACATTTTCTGCCAAAAAGGTGACATCGTCGCAAGAACGCGGGCATTGATAATTGCATTATCGAAACTAAATGTGATTTCGATAATCATTAGCATGAATGCAACAAAAGCCGCAGATGGTCCCAAGTACGCATAGACTAGGATCAGCGCGACTATTGTAATAAAGGCGGAGATAAAGAAAATTCTAAGTGGCGAGTGACGGGCAAACAGCGATTTCATACCGTGTTAGTATAGCCTAAAACCTCAGCCCTGAATAGGGAAGTTAGCGGTTCAAGAGCGCCTGGACAAGTCCACGACGGCTTCCGAACCAGTAATACCCGGCGGCAACAATTGAGCTTACGCCAAGTCCACCAAAGAGGAGATCCATTGGACCAGTTTTCGGAAGCTCTGTGACTGTTGTCGCACAAAGGGGGCTATCTTTTGGATATTGCTCCTTGCCAGGAACGTCGCATGGAGCACAGCGTGCATCATCTTTTGGTAGTGATGGGTTTTGCGCACACATTTCGGGACTGAGTGTCACGGAAACTTCACATTTTACATCTTTTACCGTGCCATCGACTGAGAAGTGCAGTGTTGCAACAGTCTTGTATGATCCGGCTTTTGCATAGGCGTGTTCAACGGTTTTTGCTTCGTCTGCACTAAGGTCGTTCTGAGTTGTGCCATCGCCAAAGTCATAGTCAACTGAGGAAAGTGAAGCGCCATTTTTAACAGTATATGTAAGGTCATAAGCATATTGTCGCTTGGTCACGTCGATCGTACGAAGCGTCAGTGCATCACAAGCATATGCCGCTTCGACAATCTTGACTGGGGCCTGACATTGAGCGCCAGTTGCCGGCTTTGTTTCGCTGCCAACCTTTACATTTGCAGTCACTTTGGCAGTGTATGTTCCAGCTTTGTCATAAGTATGTGAAACGGTTCGCTCGGCACTCGTGACCGATTTGCCATCGCCGAAGTCAAATGTATAATTCGCGACAGTTGCTCCACCAGAAGCGCTTGCAGAAGCCGTAAAATTATATTTCATTCGGGTAATTGCTGCGGGTACCAGGCTATCACATTTGTAAGCAGGTTTTGGTTTTGGCTTACCTTCGACAGGATTACCGCAAGAAGTAATGATAGCGCCCTTGAAGAGTCCGTTGTTATCAAAGAACACAAAAGCGGCAATAGAGTTGCTCCTAAATGATGTGCTTGGGGGTGAATTGTAATACGTTTTTCCGCCGATGCTTTTCACGACGCTCCCGGCTAGTTTTTGACGGCCGATGCTCATCGCATCGGTCGCAACGACTTCGCCGCCAACTGTCACAGTACCGTCTTTACGCACTTCACCCATTTTTGCACCCGCGAGCATCGAGCTACTAATGCCGTATGAGCTATAGATTGTCGCAAGATCACCCGTCTTATTTTCGTTATATTTCTGCGTCAATTCATTGGTATCGCCAGCACCACAATAAATAATCGCGTTATTATCACAGTCACGCGGTAACGCAGCGCTAGAATTTCCATTAAACACATTGAGTAGCAATACTCCACCGATCAAAATCGCCAGCCCTGCAAGGCTGAAGTAAAATTTGCGCATAGATCCTCCCGTAATCTCTACACCTTAGTTTAAACTTATCTTATCATTGTTTTTTCTAGTGGTCAATTTGTTTGTGATGTAATATTTATCAACACCCTTACACTTTAGGGCACAATCTTGCTATACTGGTCATTATGAAACACTTGAGTCTTACCAAACCACATCTGATCGTTGCGGTAGGAGTTCCAGGAAGCGGTAAAAGCTTTTTTGCAGAGAAATTCGCGACAACATTTGGTGCACCATATATAAGTGATGAAAAGCTTGGCAAACTTGTCGAAGGTGATATACCTGCGGTCGTTCAGCTTCAGCTAGAAGAGTTACTCAAAACAAAGCAATCCATTGTGTACGATGGCCCATCGAGTACTCGGACTGAACGACTTGAGCTTGCTAAAAAAGCACGTGAAGCCGAATATGTCCCCCTATTTATTTGGGTGCAGACAGATCAGGCAACGGCCAAGAGCCGTCACCAACAGGTAAATAAGACGACTCCCGCGGAAGAATACGACAAACGTTTGAAGCGTTTCACTGCACCAAGCACGGCCGAAAAACCGCTCGTTATCAGCGGAAAACACACTTATGCATCTCAGGCAAAGGTTGTATTGAAGAAACTTTCAGCACCGCGAGCAGAGATATCCGTCCATCAGAAATCACCTGTTACTTCCGACCGTCCAGCTCATCGCAATATTATCGTACGCTAGTTTTTTACAGCAAAATCAGGAGTATACTCATGGCGTCGCATATTACCGACGAAGAATTTGGCACCATACCCATACGACGAAGCTCAAAAGCAACGACTATTCGCGTTCGCGTGGCGCCCGACGGTGGTTTGCGAGCCTCTCTTCCGCTTTATGCGCCGCTTTTTCTTGTAAAACGACTCGTAAAAAATTCGCGGCTAGAACTGCGTCAGCTTCTCGATGATCATCAAAAAGAAATTACATTTACAGATGGGATGCAGATAGGCAAAAGCCATTCGCTCATCGTACGCACAGCTCCATCAAGTCATACGATAGTCACGCGTCATGGACAGCAAATAGTCATACAACTTCCACCAGACAAGGCGCTCGCAGACAATGATGTTATTAGGGCAATACGGAGCGTCGTACAGCAAGCCCTGCGGCTTGAAGCAAAAAGTTATCTGCCAAAACGACTCGGCTTTCTCGCTCAAAAGCATGGATTCGACTACCAAAAAGTACGGTTTTCTCATGCCGGTGGACGATGGGGAAGTTGTAGCACGAGCGGCACTATCAGCCTCAATATCGCCCTCATGAAACTGCCATTTGAACTTATCGACTATGTCTTGGTACATGAACTAAGCCATACGGTCGAGATGAATCACTCCGAAACCTTTTGGCGATTAGTAGAAACTGCCGATCCCGATTTCAAATCACATCGGCGTGCCCTAAAAAATGAGACGCCATCTATTTAAGTAATCACGCTTTTAATGCTATGGCATTACTTGTATAATAAGCACAAGCATGTTTAGGGGTAAAGTAACAGTCGATCCACGCACCGCGCGCATTATTCGATTCACATCGCTTATTATTCCACCTCTCCTTACGGCGTATACATGTCTCATTCAATTCTCCAAAATTGACACTTTTCGCTACCCAACGGAGAACTGGGTTGTGCTCACTATTATGATCCCGTGGGTGATCGCTGGGATTATTCAGTTTATCTTTCCAATCAAATATAAACGCGGCGCATGGTTGTACCTGGCGGTCAATCATATTCTCGTCATGCTCACCCTTCTTTTTATATCGAGTTTCAGTACATCACTAACGCCTCTGTGGACAGTACTCTTTCTGGTGTCGTATATCTATTTCTCTAAAAAAGGGCTGTGGTTCAGCATCGTGCTACTTAGCCTTACCAGTGTACTGGATAGTGCATTGCATTTCAGCCCGGGAGTATTTGCCACCAATACCGTTATTGCCGTAGGTGTCATTGCGCTTGGCCTCACTGCAGTCGCTATTGGTCGTGTTCAGGAAATAAACTCCCGTCGCAGTCAAGCGCGCGAGGCGCTCCAACGAGATCGGATTATCACGCTCGTCAACAACCTTGCCGATGCAATTCTCAGTATTGATGCGACGGGAATCGTACGCGTCTATAATGCTGCCTGCCTTAACCTCCTTGATACAAACGCCGATCTTAATGGCAAACACATCAGTGAAATATTAAGACTCCGAGACAAAAAAGGCGATCTTGTCGATATCATGAAAGATCTAAAGGCCAATCGAAGCGTTGCAGTTCGCGACGATGTCACGCTAAACCTCGAAGACGACATTCTCCGTATTGAGTTGACCTACTCACCGATTCGAAGCAGCTACAGTGGTACTAAGCCAACAGCGAGCACAAATCAAGATGGCTATATCTTGATTTTGCGCGACATCACTAAAACCAAGAGCCTCGAGGAAGAGCGTGATGAATTTATTAGTGTCGTGAGCCATGAACTTCGCACTCCCATAACTATAGTAGAAGGTACCGTCAGCAATTTGCAAATTATGCTTGGACGTCCTGATATTAGCGAGAAGCTTGTCAAAGAAAGCCTCGATACCGCACACGAACAAGTCCTGTATCTTGCCAAAATGGTGAACGATCTCTCTACATTATCTCGCGCCGAGCGAGGAGTTGCCGATACGCCCGAGACAATCACGGTTCGCGGTCTTGTTGATGACCTCTATAAAGAATATGCACCGCAAGCAGAAGCAAAAAAGCTTCACTTCAATCTTGATCTCGACACGCACCTTGGGCATGTTAACGCAAGCTCGCTTTATCTTAAGGAGCTACTCCAAAACTTCATCACTAATGCCCTCAAATATACGAAAGAGGGAAGTATGACGCTTCGGGTGGCACGTGATAAAAATGGCATTACGTTTGAGGTGAAAGATACGGGAATTGGTATCAGTAAGAGCGACCAGGGCAAGATATTTAATAAATTTTACCGATCAGAAGATTATCGTACCCGCGAAACAAGCGGCACCGGTCTTGGGCTATATGTTGCCGCAAAACTAGCCAAAAAACTTGGCACAAAAATAGCTTTTCGCAGCCGGCTCAATCACGGATCAAGCTTTGGTTTTACACTTCCGCTCGAAAAAGATAAATAACTATTCTTTCTCCGGAATAGTATGAATGGATCGGTTTTTCCAGGTAATAGTTTTAGCGGAATAGCCCCATACACTCATCACATAGACGACTAGTTCTTGCATGGTGGCAAATGGCCACAGTACGACGCCAAGCCACCATCTACTTCGCCATGCCGAGCGAAGAAATAGCGCATACATTCCGCCAAATAGGACGACGAAGATAAGCGCCAACCACTGCAATGCATCCCAGCTGATAAATCCCACTAAAAGAAGTATCGTGGGGATATTTAATGTCACCATCAATAGTAGACCACCAAACCCACCAAAAAAATTCTTACCAAACATAGGGTAGAGAAGTCGGCGAGAGCTAGCAAGCTGTGACGACCATTTTTTTTCATAGCTTACCCCCAGAGACGCCGTGCTTAAAAGGGGCTGATACCTCGCGCCCATGCGCTTCGCCAAATCAACTTCAGGCTCAACCCGACCTTTCACCGATACAAAACCGTCGAGCATCGTGATGAGCACCTCTCGCTGCACAAGCCAGAGCGAGCTCGAGACAGGAATACGAAACCAAAGGGCTAGTTGCCAAAAATATCGCAGCGTTCCAAACAAAACGTTCGCACGATGCGTGTCGTCACGTCGTGGAATAACCGTCACCATCGCTTTCTTTTCGGTATCTGCGTAGCCTATGAGCTGACTCACTGTATTCGGCTGGATAAATGTATCGACATCCAAAAAGATGACATAGGTGCCACTCGCTTCCCGAGCAAGTATCTCATGGGCATAATTTCGCCCCAGCCACCCCTCTGGCAGCGGTTTGCCTGGTATAAAGCGCACGCCAGCATGAGCAAACGATTTAATAATTATCGAGGTATCGTCTTGGGACGCATCATCGAGCACCAATACTTCAAGCTTTGGATAGTTGCTCGCGAGTACCCGTTCGAGGCACCGTGTCAATGCATGCATCTCATTTCGCGCCGGAATACATATTGATACACTCGGAAGCCCTTTTGGTGCAGAGTAGTTTTTCCGTAGGCGCAGACTTCGTAAAGATGCCGTTAAAGAAACAAACAAGGAGACGAGAACAATTGTTAAAACGACACCAAGCAATATCACAGTCATTCATTTTATGGTATCACGCTTGACCTCAGAAGAATAGCGAGTTACAATGAGCTTGACAGTCTGCTTACGGCAGACTTTTAATTTTGGGAGCGAAACGTGGCAACAAAAGGAAAGTCAACCAAGAAAACAGAGACAACCGTCGTGCGCGTTAGCGCAAAAGACGAGGATAAGAAGACAAAAAAAGTGGGAGAAACCTTTGTTTCTCCATCTCCAGAGAAAAAAACCAAAGAAAAGGGTGCGAATCCAGTAGTCGCCATTGGTGGGTATTTCAAGGGAGCTTGGCAAGAACTCAAGCAAGTTCGTTGGCCAAATCGTCAAGCCACCTGGAGTATGACAGCAGCCCTCCTGGGCTTTACGGCATTCTTTGTCGTACTGATCCTCCTTCTTGACGCACTTTTCAAATATGTATTTCAATTAATTTTAGGATAAAAGGAATTATGACAAACCGATACGATTCAAGCAGACAATGGTACGCCGTTCACACATATAGTGGCTACGAAGAAAAAGTGGCCGAAAGCATTCGCCAGCGTATTAATGCCGTCGATATGGCAGACAAAATCTTCGATGTAATGGTCCCTAAGGAAAAACAGATTGAGATCAAAAACGGCAAGCGAAAAGTTGCAGATAAAAAAATCTTCCAAGGCTATGTTCTTGTTGAGATGAAACTCACCGACGAGACATGGTATATCGTCCGCAACACCCCAGGTGTCACTGGCTTCGTTGGCAGCGGGACAGAACCAACGCCTGTCTCTGATGCAGAAATCGCAAAAATCAAGAAGCGAATGGGTGTCGATGACCCTAAGCATCATATCGACTTTTCTATTGGCGAGGTTGTCTCAATTACCGACGGCCCATTCAAAGGTTTCGATGGCGCCATCAGTGAGATCGACAATCAAAAGGGCAAGATTAAAGTCATGGTCAGCATGTTTGGTCGCGATACTCCGGTTGAACTCGATGCGCTTCAGGTGAAAAAAGTATAGCTGGTCTTCTCCAATAACAAAAAATAGCCTTCATCTAAAAAGGCTATTTTTTATTCGAAAGATTTTATGATGTCGATCAAATCATTAAGGCTAATATCCGCCTTGATGACATAGCCATCCATATCTTTTTTGACACCGGCATCGACGCGGCTCGAATCACCGAGGTTTGTGAGGAGCACGATTTTAGCTTTCGTACAGCCATAGGCCTCATCATGGCGTAGCAATTTCAACACACGCATACCATCAAGGTTCGGCATCATAATATCGAGAAAAATAAGATCAGGATGAAGCGCCTTTGCTTTCTTTAGTGCATCCTCACCATCAACCGCCGACGCAATATCGTATCCACGATGACCCAAAAATTGCTCATAAATAGTTCGAAGCTCAACGTTGTCTTCAACGAGTAATATTTTTTGTAACCCAGCCACGTTTCCTCCTTATATTTCCTTCTTGTTCATCGGTACGGGGACGCATTTCGGCGAGTCGTTGTTCGCTAAAAACAGGAAGAGAGAACGTAAATGTCGAACCAACCCCTTCTTTAGATACTACCCGTATTGTCCCATTATGCCGCTTCAGTATCGATTTTGAAATATACAGCCCAAGCCCTGTTCCGTTACTACTTGTATCGAGGCCTCCGTGAACACGATAAAACTTACGAAAGAGATGCGAAAGAGCCGTCTCAGGAATCCCTATACCAGTATCCGACACAGACACCTCGTAACTGTCACCACTCTGTTTTAGAGCAACTCGTATTTTACCGTGTGCGCGAGTATATTTTATTGCGTTAGAGAGAAGATTCGTTGTCACCTCGTGCAGTGCCACCTGATCGGCCACCACGAAACATCCCTCGTGAGCTCCTTCATACGAGAGTTCTAGTTGTTTATCTTGCGCCGAAAACTTCAACGCTTCGACGGCCTGTATAACATCAGTCGCCAGATCTACCTTCTCCATATTTAGTACCAGCGTCCCTTTTTCAATTCGCGTCACGTCAAGGAGATTATTAATTAACCCTCCGAGAACATCTACATTTTTTAACGCTTGGTGGACAAAAGGGATGACTTCCGAAGTATTCTGATGTTCATTTTTATAGAGCGCAACCTCCAGATAACCTCGCACTGCGGTAAGCGGTGTTCTGAGTTCATGAGCAGCCATAGATACAAAGTCCGTCTTCATGCTCTCGAGCTCATGACTCGAAGTTTCATCGTGAATTGTAACAATCGCTCGAGTTACCCCTCGCTTTGATTCATCACTGACAGGCGCAATGATGAGCTTTACATAGCGCTCAACACCCTTTTTATCGATAAATTGAAGATTTCTATATATTTTGACTTCCTGCACATCATAGTCAATCGCAAACGAATGCTGGTTTTGCTTCCACGAGAAAAGATCGTGCATACTTTGACCGACCAGTACTTCGGGTTTTTGCAGGAGCAACTTTTCGACAGCAGAGTTTGCAATAATAATGTGACTTTTTTCATCGATTGCCAAAATTCCTTCGGTCGTGCTATCAAGAATTACCTGGAGACGCTGCCGCTGCGACTCAATGCTACCCACCAAGGCATCGAGATTTCTTCCCATCGTCGTCACACTATTTGCCAGTGTCCCTATTTCATCACGACGCCGTATAGGCAATTGGATAGTGAAATCTCCTTGCCCAATCCGTTTAGAAGCCTCGCTTATTTGGATGATCGGTCGCGTCAAGAGTCGAGTAAAAAACAATGCAACGATAATTATCGTTAGGACGATCGCTCCCAAAATCGCCGCTAAACCATTTCGCAGTACGACTATTGAACCAAATGCCTCATCAGTATCGATCTTCGTCGCCACTGCCCAGCCCACAGTCTTGAGTTGATGTGACACTACCAATACGGACTTTCCGCGATAATCTGTAGCGCTCCGATAACTCGCAGTTTGATCGTTAAACAAATCGAGACTCGCAACACTTGTTTGGGTTGCGGCATCCGTATCGAAGCGAAGAGGGAAGAGCGATGTCCCATTTTTTGAGGCAACGACGGTTTCACCTGTTTCTCCAAGCCCTGTATAATCTTGTACGACTGCAGTGAGGTCGTCCGTACGAAATACCGCCATAACTGTCGCGGCCTTTTGCCGATTTATAGAAACTGTCGTCGTAATATATAACTTAGTAAATCCATCCTGAGGATCTTTCTGAATAAACGTCCCGTTTTCTGTCATATCTACAGGCGACGAACCTCCAAGCGTCCCTGCAGAAGAGGCGATAACTTTACCTGTAGTATCGGTCAGCAAAAGCGCATCTATCGTTGACACCTCTGTTTTTTTGGATTGCAAGATGACCGCTAGTGCATCTCCATTAACTTTATTAGGGACTGTCGCGTAGTCACGAAGGGTTAGCTGAAGATCATATTGATTGGCAAATTTTACCACCTCTTCCTGCTTTGCTTGCAAAGAATTGGTGATTCGCTGTTCTTGCTTTACCGCCGTGCTACTTAGCTGTTCGACTGTTGAATTTCGCAGAGCAGCACTCATGGCGCTATACGCCACGACACTCACAATAACTACCGGAACCAGTCCGATTGCAAGAAATAACATGATAAATTTCTGGCGAATATTCATATGCTATAGCTACATCTTATCGAGTTTTACAAACGCACCACCCTGCACCTGAAGTACATCGTATTTGTAGCCTTCTCCCGGTTCTTCACCATTTTCGTTGAATTTTATATCTGCCGACATGCCTTTAAAAGAAATATTCGGCAAAGTGTTTTTAATCTTTTCGCCCGTTGTTGCACCTTGTTGAATAGCACGATAAATCGCTTCAAACGCATCGTACGCTTGAGGTGCCGCATACAATTGTTCAACAGTCTTGTATTCACTTTGAAGCATTTGCTTGAAGGTGTTTGAACCAGTTGGGAACGATGTAATCGTCAGCCCCGCTGAAGCCGTCGGCGCATTTCCAATAACCGTTTGGTCATAAAAGATATCAGCCCCAAATAGGGGTACTTTTATACCCGCCTGGCGTGCTACCTGAATTGCAGCTGTGGCCGATACGACTGAATTCGGAGCAATAAAGATAGCGTCGGGTGCAGCGTCTTTTAACTTCTGGATTTGAGACGTAATTGCGATATCGTCAGGCTCAGCATACGAGGTCGCAACAATACGTCCACCGAGCGATTCATATTTTTCTTGGAACGCCTTGTTCATATTAGACCCATACGGCTCATTAGTGTAAAACACTGCCGTTTTTTGAATCCCTTTATCGTGGATTGCTTCGGCCATGAACGCTGCCTGAAAACTATCCGGAGGAATAACACGGAAGAAATAATCGTTAGGAATACTGAGAGTTGTCGATGAAGCCGACGGACTCACCATGACCGTCTTGGTATTATTTGCGGTCGGCAATACGGCAACCGAAGCACTGGAACAGCCGTCACCAATAATTGCCACCACCCCTTGATCAATCAGCTTCTTTACCGCCTCACGCGCAACATTTGGATCACACTGCGAATCAGCTTGAACCACATCTACATCCGTCGCACCAAGGTGCTTTTTTGCCAACTGAATGCCTTTCATGGTTCCATAGCCCATGCTACTTGAGCCACCCGTAAACGCCATCAGAACGCCAACTTTCACTACTGGTTTGGGCTTGGGGGCCGTCGTAATCTTGTTCCAGGTATACAGTCCACCGCCAAGAGCGATGAGAAGGG
>CAYZCX010000023.1:0-13748 GCA_964477195.1 uncultured Candidatus Saccharibacteria bacterium | reverse complement strand
AATATAGTCAGCTAATCCGCCGCTGCCTAGTAACACGCCACATACCTTACGGCTCTCGAGTGCCGTCGACAGTTCATGCAAACTTCCCATCCGACCCCCAACCGTGATAATCCCATCGCAGCTTCGTACCAAATGAACATCCCGACCAACGTATTCCATTCCTGTAAAGTTGATGTAATCGAATTCTTTTGTTGGTAATCGATAGGTTGCAACATGTTCCCGAAATGACGATGCCGGTGAAAAGCCCACCGAAACTCCATGCGAATCCGCGACGCTCGTGAATCCCATTGCCGCATAGTGAGGTAATCCGACAGTTGCGCCTGTAAGAAGCGTTTTGCCCTGTTCGGCAATGGATTTTCCTAGATCAAATGCAAGTTGGTGAGATTTTTGTACTGTCCCCCCACTTGCCGCACCTGAAACACAAATCTGATATCGCATCCTGTCTATAACTCCTCTGTCTTAAATTCTGGCGGTGCTTTTTGCAAGTATGTTTCGAGTTCCACCTTATGAAGCAAACCAGCCTGAGCGCCTAGCTTCTGGACAACACTCATACTATTGATTGGCGCCCAGCGGAGCGCCGTCTCGATCGTCTCACCAAGTGCAAGCGCCGCGACTATTGTCGATGCAAAGGCGTCTCCTGCACCCGTTCGATCATACGGCGGAGCCGGATCGGGATAGTTGGGCATTCTGAGTGTCTTTCCCTGATATGAAGCATATGATCCGTCAGGTCCATCAGTAATAATGACAATCTCTGGACCAAGCTCGTGGAGCGCTTCTGCGAGTATTTTGATAGATTCTTTGCTCTTTCCGGTTACCTGAGCCGCTTCTTCACGATTCATGACAACGATATATGAGCGTGCGTATATTCGTGATAGTTTTTCCGTACCCCATTCAAAATGGAAGGTACCTGGCTGAAATGCAAGTTTTGTTTGGGGGTGAGCGTCCAGATAACGAAGAAGTTCTTCGTGGAGTTCCCACGCGGTATCACTGACAAGCGAAAGATATATCCAATCGGGCGCATCCCGGGGCTCTTGCCATGTATATTCGTACTTCTCGTTTTTTACCAAAATCGTACGCTCGGCACCATAACGAAGCACATAATAGTAGTTCGATTTCATACCCTGTTGTACAGAAATAGTGCTTGTATCGACACCTTCATTTTTCAGATACGCGAGTGATTCCTCGCCCGCTCGATCGTGCCCGAGATATGCCATCAACCCAGTACGAAGTCCTAGGCGACTAAATGAAACGGCAGCATTTGGCGATGGACCAACTGCTTGAACAACTTCCGCGTCCTGGTAGGGAGGCTTGGAGCCAAACGGCACGCTAAGCCATCTGTTTCCCTCGTCATCAGTCTCAATTCGTGCAATATCTTCACGCAGCTGAATAAACGCATCCGTGAATATATCTCCGATCGCCAATAGATACGGCCGAGCATCATTTGTCTGATGCATCTCGGGATAATCATTGTCTTCGGGAAGCACAAGACCAATTTCTTTTGCAAGTTCTTGCACAAGCTGAGGATGAACTCGATCATGGGCCGCATAGCGTTTGATGATTTCTAGCCGCAGATGTCGCTTGGCATGGCCCATTTGACGCTGCACAAAGGCGAGTTCATGGTGAGTGTTTTCAATAACATCCTGAATATTAAAGGAAATCGGGCCATCTCCTAAGTTCAGCAATACATACCCGAGTGAGCCAAGTATGGTTTCTGCGCGGCCGCTGCGTACTGCGCTTTTTAAAGCATTATATAATTCGACGCCCGTCGTGTCTGCAGGGTCCAGCCCCAAGCGACGCATCGCTTCATGGGCCTGGTGGGTAATATCGGCAACGAGTCGTGTATCAATACCAGCATTACCAGTTGCTCGTTCCAACTGGCCGAGATTGATCGTAAAGAGTGGATGATCGTTCTCGAGAAGGTCTTTTAAAAACATCGTGTGCTACCCATCTTAAGCATAAGTATAACAGATTTAAAAAGGTTTTTCGTGTAGTGGCATATCATGGAGATGTGCGGATCCATGTAAAATTCCGGTTTTTGCACCAATTTTTCGTACAACTGCGGTAGAGTTAGCGCTGGCAAAAATAAGCGAGTCTCTCAGCCCCTCACCTGCCGCCCATTGACTCAAAAAACCGGAGCCAAATGCATCACCAGCACCCGTACGGTCAATAACTTTAACATCTTCATACATCCCGGCACGGACAATAGTTCTGCCGTCAGACGCAATCACTCCATCCGGACCATTGCTGACAATGGCCACAGGAACGTAATGAAGTGCATGTCGTACGAGCTCCTCAAGCTCCTCGCCTTCGACAATTTGCTGCATTTCCTCTTTGTTCACTGATAATATCTCGACATCTTCGAGCAACGACTTTAATTTCGCTGCGTGAGCAAGCTCTTTCTTACCAGGGTTGAACATGATTTTCATTCCACGCGTGCGCGCCTGGTGAAACAGTTTGCTAAGCGTCTCCATGCTTCCCGCCATACTCGAAACATACAACCAATCAGCGTTACTATCCGCAAGGTCAAAGTTTTTTATATCATAATGAGTTGAAGCCCCTCTGTAGGTCAGTATCGTCCGCTCACCGCTCGGTGCGAGGAGAAGTACAGAGTAGCCAGTATTGTATTTCTCGGAGTAACTGACACGCGACGTGTTGACACCTTCCTGGTCAAGATCATCGAGCACAGCCTGACCCGCAGGATCATGCCCGATCGTCCCCATAAATTCTGCATGCAGGCCTTGCCTTGCAAATGTCACGGCCGCGTTTGTCGCTCCACCGCCAGTGGTGAAATTGATATTGTTGACATCAGCTTTTGCACCCAGCTCTAGTTTCATAAATGTTTCATGAGCTGCCTTATCACTGACCGGTTTGAATTCGTCGCTGTGGCTCAAAAAAACGTCTTGAACAGCCGCGCCGATAGAAATGATTTTTGGTTTTTGTGTACTCATACTATCCATAAGTATATCACTTATGGTTTTTAAATCTTGATCGATACTCCTCCGCACGCCCCTTAGTAAAACTCCGGGGCGTGCGGAAAAGAGATCAGAAAAGTCGGCGTCTTCCCTCTTGCTCCGTGAGGAACAAGGAGCGAACACTGCCTACACAGATCGCGTCCGTCGAGCCGCGATCCGGTCGGAAGTGGAGCTGTTCACCCCTCCTGATTACTCGCTGGAACCAAAAACAATCAGGATCCACAAGGTCAAGAACGGGGTTGCGGCGGGTGGCCGGAGTGACAGTTCGCACCATCACGCTGAGGCCTTTTACCCACCTCCCGACATTTTCGATCGGTCTCATGTAAGATGTTGCCGTAATCACCCAAATAGCATTTGGGGTTTCCGCCCACAGAGTTTCACCAGGTAAAGACGTCATCAAATCATACTCGAGCACTCTATCGCTTTTGCTCAAGATCGCTCCTTAGTCTCGTACTTTTCTGACTTTATTATATAATCATAAAAAACATAACTTATCAAAAGATGTTTGACTTTTATTAGATGTAAGGATATAAATGTATAAGTAATTTCGTCTCATCAGAGAAGTGAGGACATATGTCGGAAAAACCGACCGCCAATGAGATCTACACAGCGCTTGCCGACTCCAGCTACGGCATCGGCCGCGCACTGGAGATTCGGAGTTTTGTCGAGCAGTTGCCCGAGCTTGCCGAGTACTGCCTCGACTGGAAGGTGACACCGCAGACCTTCCTCGTGGTTCGAGCGCACCTGCTCAGCGTACTGCTCCGAGATGGCGGGTACCGTCGTCCGGACGAGCTTCGGGCGATCCTGAACACGCTTTCGAAGTGGGTGGCAGACCCGTCGCTGGCGTATGAGTCTGCACATGTTTCCGAGGCGGAGTACATGCTGAGCAGTGCAGTGGGGCTCATCGAACGTCTAATGGTTGCATACCTGCGGTGCTCGCTGAGGTTCTAAGACTGCGGGCGCCCCCCGCGGGGGTTTTTCCTCCCCTGCCCCAGAGACTATGGGGCGGGTTTTGCTAGATTTCTTAGCAAAGCCGGCCCCGCATTATTTTAGCTATTTATACTACTGCTTTTCCTGCGCTACCAAAAGCAGATATTTTTTCCTCAACGACCGCTTGCACCGCACCATAAACTTGTGGCATTAGTTTTACCACCGCATATTCATCAGGATTGTCTGCGAGAACCTTCTCGAGTGTCTTGCGAAATGCATAGCGCATATCACTATTTATGTTGATTTTGCTAACACCAATTTTCGCTGCATCTTCAAAGAAGTGAAGCGGTGTCCCACTTCCACCATGAAGACTGATCTGGCACTCAATTTTGTCGCGAATCTGCTGCAGTAGCTCAAGATCTAATTCTTTAGGCACGGGGTACAGTCCGTGAAGATTACCGATTTGAACTGCGAGGGTATCAATACCCGTCTGCGTCACAAAATCCACCGCCTCCTCTGGCTTGGTATTGAATTTTTTAACTTCTTCGTAATCAATTGTTTCAGTGTGAAGATTGGACGAACCCATGAAATAGCGCTCTTCAGCCTCAACTAAAGCACCTGTAAATTTAGCATACTCAACTACTTCTTTGGTCTTGGCAACAATCTCTTCCCTAGAAGCGTCGTGATTTGCCTGAGATATATCGATATGAATAAATTCAAATCCAGCGTCAATACCACGCTTGGCCGCTTCGACGCTGGGACTATGATCGAGGTTGACGTACATCTCAACACCATATTCTTCGCGGTAATTATCGACCATGTCTCGAATATTCTCGAGACCCATGGCTTTTACCTCCCCGTCACTCACTTCAACGAGTACTGGCGAATTAGTCTTTTGAGCCGCGCTCGCAACTGCGATAAGTGTCTCTTGGTTATCAATATTAAATGCCCCTACGGCAAATTTTTGCGATCGACTGCGCTGCATAAGGTGCCGTGCGCGAATAGTATTATCTCGAATTTGTTGAATTGTTAGCCCCATATTCCCCCTTAGAATCCCTGATGATAACGCGGTACTTTTTTTACAAATTGTTCGGTATTTTTGGCAATAGATGCGCCATCGAGCCCAAAATATTTTATAAGTTCAGCCGGGACGCCGCTTTCACCAAACCTGTCTTTCATCCCAATGCGAAGAAGTGGCGTCGGAAGATTTTCACCCAGTAGCTCGGCAATCGCCCCACCGAACCCAGCAGCAATCTGCGCTTCTTCAGCAGTGACGACCCTCCCCGTTTTTCGCACACTCTCTAATATCGTCTCTTGATCGAGTGGCTTAATGGTTGGAACATGCACCACATCGGCATGAATGCCGTTTTGCTCCAATTGCTTGGCGGCAACGAGCAACTGATACGTCATCGTTCCTGTGCCAAGCAGTGTCACATCGTGTCCGTCCCGTAATTTATATGCCTTACCAATCTCAAATGGCGACTTGTCAGTGCTGAAGATAGGCGTTTTTTCGCGAGCTAGTCGTAAATAACTCGGCTTGTTATTTGCCACGATAGCATGCGTCGCCTTCTCGGCCTCAATACTATCACCCGGGGCAATGACTACCATGTTTGGCAGCACTCTCATAAGGGCGATGTCTTCGAGCATCTGATGTGTTGCTCCATCTGGCCCAACACTTACCCCCGCGTGTGATCCAATAATCTTGACTGGTTGCTGATTAAGGGCAATCGTCGTGCGGATTTGCTCCCAGTTGCGACCTGGACTGAATGCTGCGTAACTACTCGTAAAGGGAATTTTACCCGCACGCGCCAACCCGCTCGCAACAGTGACAAGGTTTTGCTCCGCAATACCCATTTCGACATAGCGCTCAGGAAATGCCTCTGCAAAGAGCGACATTTGCGTACTGTCGGTAAGATCCGCGCATAAGGCAACAATTGATGCGTTAGTTTTACCCGCAGCTTTGAGTCCACGGCCAAATCCAGCGCGAATAGGCTCCAGCTTAACGTTATCATCATAAAGCTGAGGGTTTAATGGATAGCTCATTCGTGTTCTCCTGTAATCTTACCGTCGAGACTGCGTAGTTTTTTTAGCGCATCGGTATAATCTTTTGGCGACTTGCCATAGCCATGCCAGTGATAGTCATATTCCATGAAATCGACGCCTTTCCCGGGTATTGTATGCGTAATGATGACACTCGGACGATTGGTGATTGCCCTCGCCATCGCCGCCGCATCGATGATACTCTCGATATTGTGGCCATTGATTTCCTGTACATGCCAGCCGAACGCCTCCCATTTCCCACGAAGGTCCTCAAGCGGCATGACTTCTTCGGTCGGCCCATCAATCTGAATATTATTACGATCCACAAATACGATGAGCTGTGAAAGCTTATATTTGCCGGCAAACATAGCCGCTTCCCAGATGTTGCCCTCGTTTAACTCGCCATCACCAGTGATTGCATATACCCATCGATGCTTAGCATCATCGAGATACTGCAGGCTAAAGGCATATCCGGCCGCTTGGCTCAGACCCGACCCTAGTGGTCCGCTTGTATTTTCAAGGCCCGGGAGTTTGAGGCGTTCAGGGTGACCTTGTAATCTACTACCGAATTTGCGAAGCGTGAGAAGTTCTTTTACCGGGAAGTAGCCCCGATGAGCCATGACCGAATACTGAACCGGAACGGTGTGACCATTGCTCAGGAAAAATACATCTCGATCTTCCCATTCAGGATTCTTGGGATCTAATTTCATAATATTGAAGTAAAGCGTCGTCACAAGATCTGCTAGATCAAGCGGACCTGCACTATGACCACTCCCGGCGGCTTCGAGCATCTCCAAGATACTTTTTCGCACTTCGGCAGCTTTTTTTTGGAGCTGTGAAATTGTCAATTGACCGTCTGTCATGTTAGATTACCCCGTGTTTGTTAATTTCGTTGACAAGTGCCGTATACATACTCGCCGGATCATCTGCAGATGCGAGCGTGCCTCCTACGTTAAGTACGTCGATGCCCCCCTGAGACAAACTATAAGCATTCTCAACGTTGACACCCCCATCCCAGCCTATTTCGACATCTTGTTTGATATTTCGAATAAGTCGTACTTTTTCAAGCTGCATAAGACTCGCCGTACCACCATATTTGCCAAGTTCTCCACTAAAAATCATCACATGATCAGCTGCTTCAATAGCCGATACGACCGTACTGGGAACCGTCGTTTTCAAAAGCGCAATACCAGCTTTTATGTCAAACTTCTTGATGTGCTGTAGTACGGGAACAATATCTTCTTGAACTTCGGCATGAAAAACGATCATATGTGGTTTGAGACTGATGAGTGTTTCGAGGTGCTCACTAGGACGTGCTACCATGGCGTGGATGTCAACGGTCCATTCCTGTGGCCACCATACTTGAGCGGCTCCTACAGTGAAGCTCGGCGCAAACTCACCGTCACAAATATCCACATGGACACGTTCAGCAAATCCATTGATTCGCTCAACCATAGCCTTGTAATCATCCGGTGTCTCTGCAAGGATACATGGTGCAACAACGCTCATAACTATAGCTCGTCAATCTGCGCGTTACGGCGTTTATATCTGGGAGCTGCAGCAAATGGTGTATCAAGCCATGTATCAACGATGCCTTGCCATAGCGCGTCTTCGTCTTGCAGCACTCGTGATGGAAGACAAAGTACGTTGCTATCGTTATCATTTCGCGTCATTTTTGCCTCATAAGCGTCCCATATCACACTCGCGCGAATCCCATGAAAACGATTGGCTGCCATGCACATACCTTGGCCGCCACCACAAAGCAGAATCGCTCGTGGATCCGCATCTTCATCACCAAGAACCTTCAGCGCTGCCATTTGCGCAAATTGAGGAAAATCGTCATTCGGATCGAGCTCTTTGTCTCCGACATCTTCAACTTCATAGTTTCGCTTCGCAAGATAAGCAAAGACCTTTTCCTTCATAGCAAACCCTTGATGATCCGCACCCAAGTAAATCTTCATAGTCTAAGTATAAGCGGTTTTAAGACAAAACGAAAGTTACTTGCCAAGCTTTCCGGCATCTGCGACCAATTCGACCAGGCGATTGCTATAGCCCCATTCATTGTCATACCATGCAACGACTTTGACTAAATTACCCGCAACGACATTTGTCAGCGGAAGATCAACAATAGCGCTATGGCTGTTACCCTTAAAATCACTGCTTACAAGCTCATCTTCGGTGACCGTCAGAATACCTTGATAAAATGGCTGATCTGCGGCTTTTTTAAATGCCGCGTTGATTTCTTCGACTGTCACATCACGCTTCGTCACGACAACAAAGTCGCTCAAACTCACCACGGGAGTAGGCACGCGAAGACTTAATCCACCAAACACACCAGCGATCGCAGGAAGTGCCTGGCCCGCAGCAATACTCGCACCCGTACTTGTCGGGACAATATTTTGTGCAGCGGCACGTGCACGACGGAGATCCTTATGGGGTGCATCCTGAAGGCGCTGATCTGCAGTGTAGCTGTGAATCGTGGTCATCATCGCCTTTTCAATTCCAAAGTTATGCTCCAATACAGCCATAACTGGGGTAATACAGTTGGTCGTACAACTTCCGTTATTCAGCACATCGCTTGCACCGTCACGACTGATCTGATCTTCATTCACCCCTAGTACGATCGTATCCGAGCCTTCACCTTTTGCTGGAGCACTAATGATAACTTTCTTAGCACCAGCTTGGTCGATGTGTGCCCGTGCTTTTGCTGGATCGGTGAAAAACCCCGTACTTTCAATCACCACGTCAATATTGTGATCACGCCATGGCAGTAACGCAGGATCCTTTTCGGATAAAACTTTGATGTGCTTGCCGTTGACAATAATACCTGTATCATCGTGACCTACATCTTGCTGATAGGTGCCGTACGATGAATCATATTTTAAAAGATGCGCGAGAGTCTTTGTATCAGTCAAATCGTTAATCGCAACGATTTCCATATCACTTCGTTCAAACGCGATCTTAAAGGCATTCCGGCCAATCCGGCCAAAGCCATTAATCGCGACGTTTACTTTGCCCATGAGTTTCCCACTCCTTTTATAAGCTTTAGCATTTCATCCACCATTATATACTCTAACCTTTCTGTCGTAAATCGATTTCATCGTGTTATTGACGATAATGAATAGGTAGTTGATAATAGACCTACAGTTTCCGAGGTAAGGATGTGAGACTAGTGATCGACACGATTCTCATGAGAGACTTCAATGCGGATCCGAAAGAGATCTTCAAGGCGGTGATGAGCTATCACAGCAGACGCGTCCACGACTGCCACCAGCCTGCCCCGTACAGTGAAAATGGGGCAACGGTCTCGTACGGCGGCACTCGTACGGTCACCGGAGCGCTCTTTCCATTGGGTGACTACGACTTTCTTGCGATTGTCGCGCTCCCCATCGGGATGGTTCGACAGAGCAATTACCTTCTGCACTTCCGATTCAATACCGATCGACACGAATGGGAATTGCTCCTGACCGTCGGTCGTCTGAACGCGACAATCACCCGAATTACTCTGGACGTCGCGCTCGAGTTCTTTCGCTCAATGAACTGAAGTCCGGCAAGGGAGTTGCGAAAGTGACCCCTTGCCGGCAAAATAAACGTATCGGTACATCTTTATTGTACTTTTACCATGAATTGACATTTAAAGTACTTAATCATATTCTACATATTGTTTCAGACCCTACAACAGTAGCGAGGCAGCTGTGATTTTGAGGTTTAAGACGCTTGAGGAGTTCATCTCACAAGGTGGATCTCCGCCCGTCGTCATCGACCAGAACGCACTGATGGACTGCATTGCACAAGACTTCTGGCTTACCAAAAATATGGGTGGCGGAAGAATGCCGATGGAACTGTTCGGCGAGAGGGCAGAGGCGACGCTTCTCCCTTTCGCGGAGCTCATCCTGGGTTACGTCATCGACAGCGAAGCCGGTACCACCTTCCTTTTCCTTCTGCGGCAAAAACCGCATGAAGCCGGGTGGGATGTGGGCCATCGCTTCGTTCGCGTAGAAGACGGAGACGTTGACACAAAGACCCTTCTGCAGATCTTCCACGATCTCGCGCAAGACTAATCCATGAGGCAGGCTCTTCGGACAACCGGAAGGCCTGCCTCAGTAAAGATTTTCTTCGAGCCGAACGACTTAGCGAGGTAAACGTGAGCGTGGAGTATAAAACCCTACAGGAATACACGAACGACGGGGATTCGCCTATCGTCTTCCTTCCCGAAGACATGCGGAGATGCGAACTACTCGGCTACAGAGTCACTGATCAGTACGACGGCAGCAAGCTGAAGCTCATCTTGCACGGTGAAGCCGCCGAAGCAACTTTGCTTCCACGCGGCAACTTTGTACTGGCGTGCGTCGCGGACGTCGCCCCGAACACTTCTCTCTTGTTTCTGTTGCGATCGAGGCTGTATCAAGCTCGATTCACATGGGAAATAGGAGAGCACATCGCTCTCGTCAAGGAGGATGACACGGAAGAGCCGAAGACGCTCCGGTCGATCTCTGATCACCTCTCCTCGCAGGACTGAACACATGCCAAGGCAGCGTCTTTGCGACGTACGCAAAGACGCTGCCTGGCCGCAACTCCCTAGAGGAGTCGTGTTTTTATTCTCCTTGTTTTATACTTGTACTACTATGGCACTCCATAAACGTGACGTTCTCCAACATGCCGCACCTCATTATGATGAGGATAAAATGCTTGAATTAGAGCATGCTATTGATTTTGCCTCGGAGGCGCATGAAGGGCAGAAACGCAAAAGCGGCGAACCTTATATCATTCATCCTCTTGCGGTTGCCGACACTCTCATCGAATGGGGAATGGATATTGATACGGTGCTTGCAGGAATTCTTCACGATACCGTTGAAGATACCGACACTGAATTAAAAGATATCGAGAATCTCTTTGGCGGCGACGTTGCTTTTTTAGTAGACGGGGTCACAAAAGTCTCGCAGGCACGTGCTGGAATGCGAAATCTTGAGAGCTATCTCCCTCAGACAACAGACAATTTGTCCAAGCTACTCATCGCCGTCGGTCAAGATGTTCGCGTCATTATCATTAAGCTTGCCGATCGGCTACACAATCTTTCGACACTTCAGCATATGCCGCCCGAAAAGCAGCTCAAAATTGCTCGTGAAAGCCTCGAAGTTTTCGCGCCAATTGCCGACCGCTTAGGTATGGGACGGGTTCGAATGCAAATTGAAGAATTTGCCTATAGCTACCTTGAGCCTAAAGAATTTCGTCGTCTTCAGAATACGATGCGAAAACGCCTCGGAAAGAGCACTCGAAAACTTGGTCTTGTGCGGCGTCAAGTCGAGACCGAACTTGCAAAACATCACATCGAATTTGAAATTAACGGTCGCGTAAAAAGTATCTACAGCCTTCACAAAAAACTCAAAAAGGTCAGCGGAAATATGGACGACATTTACGATCTCATGGCGCTTCGCATTATCGTGAAGGATAAAGAAACGTGCTATCAAGTGCTCGGTATTCTTCACGCGCTATATCAGCCAATGATATCGCGAATCAAGGACTATATTGCCGTGCCAAAACCAAACGGATATCAGAGTCTTCATACAACAGTCATTACACCCAGCAAGCAAATCGTCGAGTTTCAAATCCGTACCTACGGTATGCACGATTACGCAGAGCGTGGTTTGGCCGCAAGTTTCCATTATCATGAACAGAAGAGTTCAAAAGATTACCTGAAGCACACCAAAAAAATCGCGAGTCTTCCCTCGCATCTTCAATGGATTACGCAGCTTCAAGAAGTTGCACTGCGTCTCGGCTCTGGTGACACGATCTCGCACGAGCAACTCAATGTCGATCTTTTTAATGACCGAATCTTTGTGTATTCGCCAAATGGCGATATTTATAACTTGCCCGAAAAAGCCTTGCCGCTCGATTTTGCTTATCTCGTCCACAGTGATATTGGCATGCACGCCTATAGCTTCCGCGTAAATGGCAATATACATCCATTCGACAAACCACTTCAAAATGGTGACGTTGTTGAGGTAACGACGCGCACCCTCTCGCTTCCAAAGCCCGCCTGGCTCGATCTCGTAACGACAAGTCACGCACGAGAAAAACTGCGCACTCAGCTCAAAAAGCTCGGTCTGATTGAGTCGCTCAGCAGCACCGCAAATGTCATACGACGAAAAATAATGCGTAAACGAAAAACAAAATAACTCCTCTTGAGACGAGGAGTTATTTTTTTAATGGAAAAACTTCTAGCGATTGTTCCAGCGTTCGATTGACTCGTGAACAACGCTTTTCGCCTCTTCGATATCTCCCCAACTTTTCACAATAGTTGTGCCTGGTTTTTTAAGATCTTTGTAATGGTTGAAGTGATTTTCGATTTGCTTTACGAGCTGCGGAATATCGGCAAGACTTTGGATACGATTGCCCGTTGTTCGATCATCGGTCGGTACAACAACAATCTTGTCATCTACTTCTCCGTCATCTTCAAACTTCATCACGCCAATGATTTTTGCCTCAAGGAAAATTCCCGTTGGAAGTGGCTGATCGGTGATAATAAGCACGTCAAGTTCGTCACCATCTTCATCGAGGGTTTGCGGAATAAACCCGTAGTTTGTCGGCTTGGCAAAGATTGCCGGTTCAACACGATCCAGCTGCATAACAGCCAGTTCACGGTTCCATTCAATTTTATGTGAGCTTCCGGCAGGGATCTCGACAACCACGTTCAAAACGCCTTCGTCGACATTGCCGGGTGTAAGAATTTTATTAAAATCAGCCATTGTTTTCTCCGTTTATACTACTGTTATTGTAGCAATTTGCTATACTAAGGGCAATATGTTGGTTATTGGTCACCGGGGAGCCGCCGGACTAGCACATGAAAATTCGCTTGAAGCACTGCGAGCCGGTTTCGAAGTTGGTGCCGACATTCTCGAATTTGACGTCCGCGTCACAAAAGACGGCGTCCCAATCCTCGCGCACGATTTTCATACTGTTCGAACCCATCATGATTTTTCGATTATCTCACGTCAAACGCTTCAAGAACTTCGCCAAAGACTCTCGGAGCCGTCTATCGTCACGCTCGAAGAAGTATTGGATGAATTTTTTGGTGTCGTCCTACTAAATATAGAAGTAAAAGGGCGCGGAAGCGGTAAAGTCGCGACCACCCTATTAAAAAAACAATACATCAAAAAACCAGCAGACTGGGACTGTGTCTTATTCTCTTCATTTCAGGGCCGCGAATTAAAAGAAATTCGCAAAATTAGTAAGCGCGCGAATCTATCATTACTTCATCTTGATAATCCGTTTTTGTTCATCGCTTACCAACGAAGCCTGCAATTGACAGCCGTAGGGTTTCACCGACTTTATATAAATTCTTTTGCCCTAAAGATCGCAAAAAAAGTTGGACTATTTACCTATGCATACACCGTTGATCGGCCCCAGGCTGCAATTCTTCTCGCACAAGAAGGAATAGATGGCGTGGTAACTAATTACCCAGATCGGGTCCTCGAAGCGATAAAGCGTTCCACTTAATATCATGTAATTCAAGAACGGGTGGGGCGATCGCATGTCCGCCCCACCCGCTCTTTTATTTCGCCAGCTCGACAAACAACTCAAGGAGTTTTTTGAGTTTTGTGGCATCTCGTACGCAGGCTGCCATCATTTCTCTAAAAAATTCCTGAACCTCTTGTTCGAAAAACCGCTTAAGGATCGGTGTCGACTCAACCACGGAGATAAAGCTCAAGTTCGCACGGTTTAGGTCCTCGGGCAAATAGTCCAGGGCCTGCATACTCGCGCCCCCAAGCAAAGCTATCGCTTCTCTCCAATGACTCCGCCACTCCC
>CAYZCX010000022.1:0-14486 GCA_964477195.1 uncultured Candidatus Saccharibacteria bacterium | reverse complement strand
ATATCGTGACGCTTGAGGATCCGGTCGAATACAAAATGGACGGTGTTAATCAGATTCAGGTAAATGCTGAGGTAGGGCTGACATTCGCCAACGGTCTTCGCTCTATTCTTCGTCAGGATCCTGATATTGTGATGGTGGGTGAGATTCGTGACGCCGAGACTGCTCAGCTTGCCGTGCAGGCCGCATTGACCGGTCACTTGGTATTTAGTACGCTCCACACTAATTCGGCCGCAGGGGTCCTACCTCGTCTGCTTGATATGGGAGTAGAGCCGTTTCTTATTGCCAGCACGGTCAATACGATTATTGGGCAGCGACTCGTCCGGCGCGTGTCAACAAAACGTGATGCTTACCAATCAACGCCTATCGAAACCCAGAATATAATGACGACCGTTGGTCACTTGTTACCCCGTACAAAGAATGACGTTGCGCGAGTTTCTGAAGATTTAGGATATAAAGACTTGCCCCTAGCCGGGCAAAGCGCTTATACTTTAGTGAAGGGGCGGGATACACCTCAGACACCTCGTGGATATTCTGGACGCGCTGGACTCTATGAAGTGATGGATGTCACCGAAGAGATTCAGAATTTAATCGTTTCACGCGCAACAAGTCGCGAAATTGAACGAAAAGCAGTCGAACAAGGAATGATTACGATGCGCCAAGATGGGTATCTCAAGTCACTTCAGGGTCTTACAACGCTTGAAGAAGTTAACCGGGTAACGGCCGATACAGTATAAGAAGGGTGGAGAAATGAATAACCAAGAACTACGAATAGAGGTGCTACTAGAAGAGGTAATCAAGAAACGTGCCTCTGACCTCCATCTTCAAGTTGGTTTGCCACCGATGCTTCGCGTTGATGGAAGCCTTTCGCCGATTCCAGGATATAGCCCACTCGATGAACCCGCGGTAGAATCACTTGTATTTGCTATTCTTGATCAAGATCAGCAGCAGATTCTCTTAAAAGATAAAGAATTCGACTTCAGTTTCGCATTTGGTACCCTAGGGCGCTTTCGCGTCAATGCCTTTCACGAGCGAGGCAATCTAGCGGCCGCACTGCGTTTGATTCCAAATGAAATAAAATCTGTTACAGAGCTCGGTATGCCGCCTGTAGTGCTGGGTTTTGCTGACTTTCCTCGAGGGCTTGTGCTCGTTACCGGACCAACGGGTTCGGGTAAGTCCACGACTCTTGCAGCACTTGTCGACAAGATTAATAGTGAACGTGCCGATCATATCATTACTATTGAGGATCCAATCGAATTTACCCATAAGTCAAAGAAGTCGGTGGTGGTACAGCGAGAAGTTCACTACGATACTTATTCGTTCTCAGCGGCGCTCCGTTCGAGTCTTCGTCAGGATCCCGATGTAGTGCTTATCGGTGAGATGCGTGACCTGGAGACTATTTCGGCGGCCATTACCATCGCGGAAACAGGCCACCTCGTATTTGCGACACTTCACACCAACAGCGCCGCGCAGTCGATCGACCGTATGATCGACGTATTTCCTCCGCATCAGCAGCCGCAGATTCGCGCACAACTCTCGAATATTTTGATGGCGATCTGCTCGCAGCGTCTTGTTCCCGCTATTGGCGGTGGTCGCGTCGCGGCTGCAGAAATTTTGGTTGCTAATCCAGCAGTTCGTAATATTATCCGTGAAGGTAAATCACATCAACTTGATGCAGTTATCCAAACAGGAGCCGATCAAGGAATGCAAACGATGGATCGCACGCTCGTCAGTCTTATTCAGAATGGCACGGTGACATATGACGATGCACGTGACTTTGCCGTCGATTTAACGGAATTTGAGCGCTTGATGAGAGGCTAGGTGCATGAAGAAGTTTAACTATGAAGCGCGCGATACCTCGGCCAACAAGATCGTCAAAGCGACGGTGCAGGCGGATTCTGAGAATGCCGCTGCAAAACTCCTCATCGCTCAAGGATTTACTCCACTTAATATTACCGAGGTAAACGAGGAGGGAACAATTCTTTCTCGTTTGACGGGGCGTGTCACGACCAAAGACAAGATTGTATTTACGCGTCAGCTCGCGACACTTATCGGAGCTGGCCTGCCATTGACCCAAAGTCTTCATACAGTGCTTGAACAGACCGAAAACAAGCGTCTTCAAGGTGTTACCGAAGACATTATTGCGGCCGTAGAAGGGGGGAAATCACTCTCCGAGGCATTCTCGCAGCATACCGAAGTATTCGACAAGGTGTTTCTTGCGCTTATTTCGGCCGGAGAAGCGTCGGGTACGCTCGATGAGGCGTTGATTCGTGTCGCGGCACAGCAAGAGAAGGATGCGGCAACCATGAGTAAGATCCGCGGTGCGCTGACGTATCCGCTTATCGTATTAGTGGTAATATTCGGTGTGATGGCATTTATGCTCTTTACAGTGGTACCTCAGGTTGAGAAGCTCTACAAAGACCTCAAAAAAGAACTCCCGTTTTTGACGCAAGTCATGGTGTCGCTCGCAGACTTCATGGCACAATTTTGGTGGCTTATTATTATTCTCTTGGGTGTCGGGGGATATTTCCTTGTGCAGTATCTTAAAACAGAAGACGGGATCAAGTTAAAGGATACGCTTAAGCTCAATGTTCCGTTATTTGGCAATATGTTTCGTAAACTCTACATGGCTCGCTTTACTCGCACCGGACAAACACTGCTTGCAACTGGTGTTGCAATGCTCGACATGCTGCGTATCAGTAGTGAATCGGTAAATAACGTCGTTGTTTCCAAGAGCATCGATCGTGCTGCCGAAAAGGTAAAGGGCGGTAAGGCATTGTCTCTAGCACTTCAACCGGAAGATTATATATTGCCTCTAGTTCCACAAATGATCAAAATTGGAGAGCAGTCGGGCCAGATAGATACAATGATGGGCAAGACGGCACAAGTTTTTGAAGATGAGCTTGATGAGGAGATCAAAACCATTTCTACGGCGATTGAGCCTATCCTTATGGTTATATTGGCGGTTGTGGCCGGTGGTATGGTTGGCGCAATTTTGCTTCCTATCTATAGCCTCGTGAATGGTATTAATGTATAGACAAGTGGTAGCTTGTGGAGTACTATAAACGTAAGCGTTTTACGAAAAGATAAAACCGGTTCATAGAAAGGTGGAAAGAATTTTATGAACGTACAACAGAAAAAAGAGCAAAAAGGCTTCACAATCATCGAGGTGGTTTTGGTGCTCGCAATCGCAGGACTTATATTCCTGATGGTTTTCATCGCTTTGCCGGCATTGCAGCGAAGCCAGCGTGACACACAGAGAAAGCAAGACCTTAGTCGTGCGCTCACGAAGGTGAATGATTATCAGTCAAATAACCGAAATGCGCTACCGGCTGAAAATAATGCTGCTTGGAATGGTTTGGCAACGACCTACCTTCGCGCTGGCGGTGATTCATTTGCAGATCCAAGCCGA
Organism: uncultured Candidatus Saccharibacteria bacterium; assembly: GCA_964477195.1. Lineage (GTDB taxonomy): Bacteria > Patescibacteriota > Saccharimonadia > Saccharimonadales > Saccharimonadaceae > JALRBM01. Next base: position 11,077 of record CAYZCX010000022.1, on the reverse strand, counting down.
GGCGATTATACCTTCAACGTTACGGATGCAGATCCAACGTTTGGCACGGACACCGCAGTGATCAATGTAGCTATTAACAAGACGTGTAACGGCGAAGGCCTCTCGGATGCGGGTGCTCGTAAAGTCGCGCTTCGAATAAAACTCGAAGGTGGTGGTATAGCCTGCGAGAATAACTAGCTCGCTAGTGCAATAGTAAAACCTCCGTTGGATGATCAGCGGGGGTTTTGTTATAACCAAACTAATCTTGCAAAATCCTTGAGTTACCCTCGTATAGCGTGAGCATCTCATGTATGATAGTGCTTATGGATCAGCCACTTATCTACATCCTTCTTGTTGTCACGGGTCTTATTATGGGGAGCTACTCGGGGGCATTGGTGTGGCGCTTACGTGCTCGTCAGCTTATTGAGGATAAGGCAGCTGGTGAAAAGGTGGATAAGAGAGAGTACAAAACTCTCGCACCACTTCAGAATACGACGGGACTTCAGGATCGTTCGAGATGTCTTCACTGTGGTCATACGCTTGCATGGTATGACTTACTCCCACTGGTGAGCTGGACGAGTACAGGCGGAAAATGTCGCTACTGTCATAAACCTATCGGGGTATTCGAGCCACTTATGGAGCTTGGTGTCGCTGCGTTTTTTGTTCTGTCGTACATGTTTTGGCCGATAACCCTTAACAGTCCCTACGAATTTGCCCATTTTATATTATGGCTCGTGGCAGGAGTGTTACTCGCAACTCTCTTTGCTTACGATACAAAGTGGTACCTCTTGCCTAATCGAATTATTTTCCCCTTTATCGGTGTTGCCGCGGTTATTGCGCTTCTCGGGGTTCTCTCAAAACACGATATCCCGGCAGCATTACTCAGTCTTTGCTTAGCCGTGGCTATCTTGAGTGGTCTCTATTTCATTCTTTGGATTGCCTCAAAGGGTGCATGGGTGGGGTTTGGCGATGTAAAACTTGGGCTTGGCCTGGCATTTCTACTTGGCCAGTGGCAACTAGCATTTCTTGCGCTGTTTGCGGCGAACCTCATAGGCTGCCTCATCGTACTTCCTGGGATTATCACGGGTAAGGTGAATAGGGGATCGCGAATTCCGTTTGGCCCGCTGCTTATCTTGGGTACTATCGTTGCCATGTTATGGGGACCATTGGTGATTCAGTGGTACTTTACGACATTCGCCTAGTATAAACTACTTATGCTATAATGAAGCCCAAATGGGCAAGCACACACAAACAGGATTCACAATTATAGAGATCATGCTGTTTCTTTCTGTGACAGGTCTCTTGGCGATTGGTATTTTGGTGGGCTCAGGGGTAGCGATTGGGCAACAACGGTATCGTGACAGTGTCAACAGTCTCAAAGCTTTTATCCAAGATCAGTATAGCGAGGTGAGCAATGTCGACAACGCGCGCACGAAAGGCTGGCAATGTGATGCTACGGGTGCGGTGAGTGAGGTCGCGAGCGGTGAAGCAAGGGGAACAAGTGAATGTGTATTAATTGGCCGCTTTATTACCGTGGACAATACGGGGACGAAACTTACTGCTTCGAACGTTGTGGCGTATCGCACACCAGGGGCTGCGGTCATATCGAGTGATATTCAGGAGATGGCTACAAACTACAAAATGAGTGTATCGCCAATCGACCAGGAAGTTCAGGAAGTTTCATGGGGCGCACAAGTTGTAAAGCAAAAAACAACGACTCCGATGCCACTTTCGGTACTCATTGTTCGTTCGCCTTTGAGCGGTTCTCTTTTTACTTTTACGGCAGATAGCCTCATTTCGAATCCCGGTTCAATGGTTGTTGCGTCAAATACGAACCAGCCACGCGATCTCTGTATGAATACTGATGTCGGGTCTTTTGTAGGAAGGCGTATGGAGGTGCGAATCGATGCTTATGCGACCAACCAAGGCGGTATTCGAATTCCACCAGAAGGTGAGAGTGTATGCGATTAGGACGTGAGCGAGGGGATACGATCATAGAAGTGCTGTTTGCGGTAACAGTATTTGCCATGGTTGCAGTCGGAAGCCTCGCTATCATGAATCAGGGAACAGCAACGGCCCAGCGAGCCCTCGAGATTACGCTCGTACGCCAACAGATGGATAGCGAAGCACAAGCTATCCGTTATATTCACCAGGCTTACGTCGCCTCTTATCAAAAAGATGGCACCGCACCATCCGGGATTGCTGCAGAGTGGCCTAAAATGACGAATAAGTTAACTGGGAAAGGCGCAGGTGGTGCATCTGAGTTTGGCGCAACGAGTGCAGGCACATGTCCCACCACGGTTCCTGGCGAAAAACCGTTCTTAGTAAATGCCCGTACAGCAATGCTATGGAGCGGCACACCCATCATGACGGCGCCGACCGGTGCGTCCTTACCTCCATTTTCACAGATTATTTATAATGACGATTCCAGCATAAACAGCGCGTATGGATTGTGGGTGGAAGCTGTTCCTTCGACGAATGTCGATGGTCCGGGCTTCGTTGATTTTCATATACGCGCCTGCTGGGATAGTGCGGGTGGTTCGGCGCCGATGACGCTGGGGACAATAGTGAGGTTATATGAGCCAAGATAACAAAGGATTTACCCTGATTGAATTAATGCTTGCGATGACATTTATCTCCGTGTTACTTATCGCTATAGCGATGACGACAATTCAGATAAGCAATATTTACAACAAGGGAGTCACTCTCAAAGAAGTCAATCAAGCAGGACGTAGCCTTAGCGATGAGTTTCAACGTAGTGTTGCTAGTGCCGTGCCGTTTGATGTAACGCCCAAAGTAGATAACTCGCCGGCCACAGCTACATCGAAGTATGTTGTTCGGGATGGAGGGGGCAGGCTTTGTCTGGGAAGTTATACCTATGCGTGGAATTATGGCAAAACTATTGCAGGTGGACCTGGCGCACCGTCAATATTCAATAAGTACGATGACGGCAGTACAGTTCGATTCGCCAAAGTATCAGATTCCAACGGATCACTCTGTGCCGACCCGACACTTCCCGTTGTACGTGCTAGCGCGAGCGATCTGCTCTCTAGTGGTGACCGAGACCTTGTCGTACATGCACTCACGATTAAGAAAACCGCAGATGACACAGGCGTCGGTCAAGCACTGTATGCGATATCGTTCGTTATCGGAACAAATGATAGAGAACAACTTACCTCAAATGATGCTTCTTGCAAGCCGCCATCTGAAGGTACAGGAGATGAAGCGTATTGTTCGGTCAATCAATTCGATATAATCGCGCGGGCCGGAAATGCGGCGGGAGGTCAGTAATATGAAGCGATGGAATAATTACAACAGTCAACAGGGTGCGGTTTCGTTATTTGTCGTTATTTTCGCGGCGCTCCTTATGACGATTGTCACAGTCGGGTTTATTCAATTCATGCTTCGTGATCAACGCCAAGCGACAAGCAACGACCTCTCGCAAAGCGCCAATGATGCTTCACTTGCCGGAGTCGAAGATGCGAAACGTCTAATGCTTCTTGATCAGTCGTGTCGTGACGGTACGGCCGCCTCAACTGTAAATTGTACAACCATTGCGAATGCACTCACTCCAACGCCCGGCAAAAATGAAACTGATTGCGACACACTTGTAAAGGCAGGGCTCGTCGGTCAGACGAACGATGAGACAATTGTTCAGCAGTCTATCGGTGACAATGCAGCCAAATTGGACCAAGCCTATACGTGTGTAAAAATAGGAGTGAATACCGCTGACTATAAAAATAAGCTTGACGTTAACCAGTCAGTCCTAGTGCCTATCACGGGAGTCAGTACATTTGATCGAGTAGAGATAAGTTGGTTTAGCCGGAGCGATGTCTCAACCTCAACAACAAGTACAGCCGTTGGATTTCCTACAACAGGTGCTAATGTTTCGCTTCCAAGAGTTGGTACGAAGTGGCAACTGAACTATCCTCCACTTCTTCGCACACAACTTATCCAAACAGGTGGAAGTTTTGTACTCAGTGATTTTGACGATAGCCAACCAGGTAACCGAAGTAATGCAAATACGCTCTTCCTTTATCCCTCAGCAACTGGTGCTCAGAATAAAGATTTTGCGCTTGATGCTCGCAAAACTCCAACCGGTGTTCCACAGCAAGTACTTTGTAGCGATGATTTCCTCGACGCAGAGTATGTCTGTAAAGCAACAATAACTCTCCCGACTCCGATTGATGGCAATACCGCCAACCGTAACGCATATCTGAGATTGACAGCTCTCTATAACAGTGCTCACTTTAGCGTTAAACTAAAAAACGGCGCAGATGATGTTTATTTCAACCGTGTCCAGCCCGAAGTTGACTCGACTGGTCGTGCAAATGATATCTTTAGGCGTGTCAAAGCACGTATTGAACTACAAGGCGACTTTGCCTACCCAGAAGCTGCCCTTGATATGACCGGTGATCTTTGTAAGAATTTCACTATTACTGATGCCGAAGATGGCTACAGCACTAGCGGTACATGTAATCCGTAGTTATTCGGTGTCGCTATGAAATTTCTCATACACTTCACGAAGGTGCTCGTCAGTGACGTGAGTGTACACTTGAGTCGTGCTGATATTACTATGGCCAAGCATTGACTGAACGCTTCTGATATCCGCACCGTTCATGAGAAGATCGGTCGCGAAGCTATGACGCATCGTATGTGGGCTAACGTGCTTTGTAATGCCCGCTAATTTGGCGTATTTAGAGATAATTCGCTGAATACTTCGGGATGTCAATCGACGATAATCTCCGGTACTACTCGAAATGTTATTTCGGCTATAACTAAGAAAAAGTGGAGGAAGATTATCAAATCGTGATTTCAAATAATCCTCCACACGTGCTGCGGCTGCTTCGCCAATAAACACGGGACGATCTTTTTGGCCTTTTCCGCGCACCATAAATTCTCGGCGCCGGGTATTCACGTGATCTCGATTGAGATTAACAAGTTCAGACACACGCAGCCCACTCGAGAATAGCAACTCGACAATCGCTCGGTCGCGCAAACCCTGCTCATCATCGAGGGGTATGGCGTCGAGCATGCGTGCGACTTCGTCATAATGCAAAAAGGTGACCTGTTTTCGGGCTACTTTAGGGAGCTCAACTTTTTCTGGGCTCAGACTGGGAATATCGCGCTTCACTAAATATCCGAGGAAGCCGCGCAAGGCGATCAAGTGATAACTTTGCGTTATCGTTGCTAGTTCGTCATCTTGAGTATTTTTGTATCGATTCAACCACAGTCGATATTTCCGCAGGACTTCCGGAGAGATTTTATCAACAGTAATATCGTTAGTGAACTCCACGAGCCGCTCGAGGTAAAGTCGGTAATTCTCGGCGGTTTTGGCTGATCTTCCGCCCTCCACCTCTAGGTGTTCAATATAATCTAGAATAAGTTCACTCAAGTACATAGTATTAGCATAGCCTAAACGGCTGTATTTTGGGTATAATAGGGGAGATATGAATGTAATTGAAGCGATAGTTCTTGGCCTAGTACAGGGACTTACAGAATTTATACCTGTTAGTAGTTCGGGACACTTGATTATTGCCCAAGAGTTTTTTGGCATGGCACCCGACCATCTATTCATCGAATTTATTAATTTCGGAACATTGTTGGCGCTTGCGATTTACTTTCGTAAGCGAATCGTTGCGATTTGCAAAGATGTATTTATAAATCATAATTTTGTCTTGGCTCGCAATATTCTTATAACGGCTATTCCAGCAGGAGCAATTGGCTTTTTTCTCTCGGGCTTTATCGAGTCATCGCCGTTTTTCAGTAATCTGCTTGTTGTATTGATTGCTCTTGCACTTGTTGGCGGCGTGATGATTATGGCCGACAAGCTGCCTAAGGCGAGTCCTAAAGAACATGGTCAGCATCTTGGGTCAGCGCGTGCTCTTTGGATAGGCCTCGTACAAATACTTGCACTTATCCCGGGGGTTTCGCGTTCGGGTTCAACCATTATTGCCGGGCGAATCGCAGGACTTAATGCTGCGGCCGCGGCTGAGTATAGTTTCTTGGTATCGTTACCCATCATGCTTGGCGTGGTGGTGAAGTTGCTGGTTAAATCTAGTGATCGGGCCTATCTTTTTGAGCATTTTCCTATGTTGCTTTTGAGCAATTTCGTCGCCTTTGTCTCTGGGCTCATCGCTGTTGGATTTCTTATGCGATATCTAGCAAAACATGGTCTCGCGGCGTTCGGATGGTACCGTGTCGGGCTGGCGGCTATCTTAGCAGTCATTCTTTTGATAAAATAGAAGCATTACATAAAGGAGAAACAAACTATGCCTCAAGCATTTGGGCCGGGTAGTATTAAATTCGAACGCACTTTCTGCATGATCAAGCCTGATGGTGTAAAACGTGGGATGATTGGTGATATTATTCACCGTTTTGAAAAAGCAGGACTGAAAGTCGTTGCAATCAACATGTTACAGGCAACGGAAGAGCAAGTTCGCGCTCATTATCCAATGAGTGATGAAGCGTGGATTATGCGCCTTGGCGAAAAGAGCCTTAGCTCATTTGAAAATCTCGATACAGATCCACTTGAAGCACTCGGAAGTACTGACAAAAATGAAATTGGAAAAGCGGTTGCTCAGAGTCTCGTCGAATTCATGACCTCTGGGCCTGTTGTTGCGATGGTTGTTGAAGGTATTCAGGCAGTTGAGATGATTCGCAAGCTTGTTGGTCATACACTACCATTCAAGGCAGATGTCGGGACAATTCGTGGTGATTACTCAGTTGATAGTCCTGCGGTTGCAAACGTAGAAATGCGTGCCATCCACAACCTTATTCATGCGAGTGAAACGGCAGAAGAAGCTGAAGCAGAGATCAAAGTATGGTTTGGCGATGTCCACATCCCAACGTATGATCTCGGTAGCGAAGCCGTGATGTACGCGAAGTACTATTAATGTAATACTACCTGCGTAAAAAAGTAAAGAGCACTCTCTAAAGGGGTGCTCTTTAGTTACAAACCTATTCACCAGTGGTACAATAACAGTACGCCTCGGTAGCTCAACTGGATAGAGCAGTTCCGTCCTAAGGAAAAGGTTGCAGGTTCGACTCCTGCCCGGGGTACCAAAAGGGAAGTATGAGTAAAAAAGACGATACCCAAGAATTTGACGGTCAACGCGAAGACGAGCAATTGCTTTTCGTGTTTCGACGCCACATGATTTCCATGCGAAAGGGCTTTTATCTTTTGCTTATACCGTTTGCCATTTCAGCTATTCCACCGCTCATTTGGCAAAATACCATCGAACTCTTTTTACTGCCAATCGCAGGACTCGTGGTGGGAATTTTATTATTCTCTTATCACTTCATAATGTGGTACTTCACAATATATATTGTAACCGACCAACGTATACGACAGGTGACACAGCATGGATTTTTTGGTAAGGATGTTGTTGAGCTCAGCCTATCAAAAATTCAAAACATAAGCTATAATATACCTGGATTCACGGGAGAGGCATTTGGATTTGGCACGATTGTCATCCAGACTGTTGTGGGCGACCTTATTATCAAAAAAGTTGCCCACCCCGAAGAGATTTACAATAAGCTCCAGGACGCGGTCACTGTAGCGGTGGGCAATGAGAAGCAAGGGGAATATGAAAAAACTACGACTCAAACGACGTGACAAAGCAAGCAAAGAGGCGCCGTCTCGTATTACGAACGAAACAGTAGCGGAGCATCGTGAGCGCATTTTGGCAGGCGGGCGGCGGTTTAAATATCCTATGCAATATGCCAAGCACCGTTTGGTCTTCAATACGATACTGGTAACGATTGTCGCGCTCCTTCTCGTCGTGCTCGTTGGATGGTGGCAACTTTATATCGTTCAAAACACGAGTACATTTTTTTACCGAGTTACTCGCGTATTACCATTACCTGTCGCATCGGTTGACGGAGAATCAGTACGGTATGGCGACTATCTCATGTATAACAACAGTTCGGCGCATTATTTACAACGAAGTGAGCAGCTCAATTTGGGAAGTGAAGATGGAAAACGCCAGCTTGACTACGTGAAGCGAAAATCTATGAATACAGTTACTGCCGATGCATACGCGGCGAAACTGGCACGTAACCTCGGTATAACCATTTCAAATGATCGCATTGATAAAGTTATTGACGATGACAGAAACACGGCAAATGGTCGAATCTCTCAAGAAACGTATGACGCCTCGGCATTGAATGTGCTCGGCTGGTCAGCGGACGAATATCGCCAGGATGTAAAGGCAAAACTTACACGCCAAGACGTCTCATACTCAATCGATACTGACGCCAAGCAAAAAGAAGAGAAAGCAGCGGAACTTATTAAGTCTGCTGGACCCGATTTCGATAAAATAGCAGCAGAGTTAGGTGGAGAAGGTGACGGAAAAGTAGAGTCGGGTATTTCAGGCTTCGTCTCTTATGCAAACCGTGATGGCGGTCTTAGCACCGCGGCCGTTAATTTAGAAAAGGATCAAGTATCAAATGTTATCAAAACGACAACAGGTGATGGATACTATTTCATTCGTCTTCTTGAGAAGACCGATACACAGGTAAGTTACGCCTTCATAAAGATTCCGCTTACAGAGTTCAAGAAGCAGCTCGTTGAACTTAAAAAAGCCGGTAAAATCAAAGAATATATTCAAATCCCAGAGGTGCAGGCTCAGGGAACCGTAAGTAACGATCAAAATCAATAAGTGAGGTACCATGTTTACACTACCCGATTTACCCTATGAATATGATCAACTAGGCAAATATATCAGCAAGGATATTATGCAACTCCATCATGATAAGCATCATCAGGCATATGTCGACAAACTTAATGCCGCACTTGATGATGCTCCTGCTCTAAAGGAACGCTCTCTCGAGAGCTTGCTCTCAGACCTCTCTTCATTACCCGAGGGAGTACAGGTAGCGATTCGAAACCAAGGCGGGGGCCACTATAATCATTCGCTTTTTTGGCAGTGGATGTCACCTGACGGTGGTGGTGAGCCGAGTGGAGAGCTGGCAACAGCAATCAATAAGCGATACGGTAGTTTCCAAAGCTTCGTAGATGAATTTACAACAAAATCACTTGGTGTATTTGGAAGTGGATGGGCATGGCTACAGCCCAATCTGGATATTATGACAACACCCAACCAAGACACGCCAATTATGCAGGGACTCGACGCGCCACTTCTTGGCCTCGATGTCTGGGAACATGCGTACTATCTTGACTACAAGAATAAACGAGATGATTATGTAAAAGCATGGTGGAACGTGGTCGACTGGAAATTTGTCGAAGATCGCTACGGCAAGTAATTTATTCAGTCATTCTCGTAATGAGATGATCGGGGTTCTTCCGCAAAAATGCATTTATTAATGCAAAACTTGCGAGTGTGTGACCTGCACTCACTTCGCCATCGAGCATAAGATCCTCGACTTCATCAAAAGGGAACCATTTTCGATCAAGGATGACTTCACTTTCTTCCGTATCCATTGTTCCTCGGTAATTCCAGTAGCAATGAATAAATCCATCCGTGAATTTCCTCGTCCTGTATTCTCTACCTGTTGGGGAAGACGATGCCATGTTTCGGCGGCAAGGCCACCTTCTTGCTCCAGTTCATTACGAGCAGCAAATTCCAATCCTCTCTCGTCGACGCCACCAGCAGGGATCTCCCAGCCTACCGTCTGTGAAGGATAGCGTTCTTGGAGCACCATCAGAAGGGTACGTTTCCCCATTCTTTTATCGAGGGCTGCAACACCCACTGCAGGGAACTCGTCATCAATATAGGTGTATTCACCACGATAGCCCCCAGGAAACTCTACCTGATCTCTTCGATATCGTAGGTGATTATTAACGACTGTTAATTCTGAATCTCCTATAAGTTTTGTAGATAAGTTGTAATCTTTAAGATTGAGGCGTTCTGTCATGAATCGAAGTGTAGCACTGACATATATATTATTCAACCTTGCCAATATATGACAAAAGCCGCTCGAGGGAGCGGCTTTTGTCTGCTCCCGAGCGGCTTAGCGGTGTGATCGATCGTTACACATCCCATCCCGGAATAAGGATCGTCTCTACTTCTTGCTTGAAGCCAAGTTCACCTATGATCCATCGTCCCATGGGATAGACGGTAGCTTTTCCTTGGCCCAGATAAGTAACCTCGTATCTCTTTGTAAAAGGTCCCGCGCCTCGGTTGAATTCTGCCGATTCGCCAACCGTAAGATAACGATATTCGACTCCATTGGCTCTATCTTCTCCTGGCGTTACGCTCCTGGGAAGAATCTCGAAGTCGCAAAAAGGAGCCAACGGATGAGTACTCCAGCTTACTTGGATGAGGACAGCATCTTCGTCTGGCCTATCTCTCACGATTGCTCCTTAAGGTTGGGCGGAGATTGTCGAATACCTAGTTGCAATGGGTGTGCGGTAGGAAAATAATACCATAAATATTATAATTTTTCAAAAAGTATGGCGAAAGAGACTACTGTCACGCTGGGTGTAGCCTCGTTTTATATACATTTCACGTGCGCTACCTCGAGAAGAACTCGATGTAAGATTGATACTTTTTGCCGGTCCATGTGCACTCTCAGCTTCTGCCATGGCAAGAAGCTGACTGGCTATGCCGCGACCTCTATAGCCTTCATCAACAACCACATCCTCAATCCAATCCTTTTGTCCTACGAGTATTACCATGGGGCAGAGAAGAGTTGTTCCTACCACGGTATCGCCATCAAGCGCAACAAACAGACGTGTCCCAGAATCAAAAATGTATTCAAGCCACTCTTTTGTTAATATCTTTGCTTTTGAGGACAATTGAGGAAGTAAATTGTTAAGATCGGTAATGGTCTTTGAGGTAATCAACTCTTTCTTAAGCTCGATGTAGCGTAGTTCTGATGATGAATGCATAGGTCTCCTTGCTAACGGTAAGTTTATAATGACACGTCTCTGATGTCCGTGGCAATAGCATGAAAGTTGGTATTTTCTGCTCCATCCTCTGGGAGAGGTCTCATCTAAGAGATCACTCCTCCTGTATTCTATTTGATACGAGACAAAAAATAACACCGTAATCTTACGGTGTTATCAAATAATTTCTATGGCGGGCTCGACCGGATTTGAACCGGCGATCTCCTCCGTGACAGGGAGGCGTGA
>CAYZCX010000021.1:0-14555 GCA_964477195.1 uncultured Candidatus Saccharibacteria bacterium | reverse complement strand
CCAACGGCCAAAAGCTTAGAAGTCTCTTGCTCTATCCACTGAGCTACCGGGGCATATGGCCCATTATACCATTAACACCGGTAGAGACTTACTTTATCGTTTTAAGTAGTTGCAGGGCTTGTCTGACGTGGTCTTTATGGGTGTGGTTCCAGGCGCTTCGACCGGATGGATGGGATAGGGGAATGCACGCAATCTCGTGTTCGAGTGCTTGAAACGGATTGACATAAAATGTTTTGCCGACTGTTTCTTCAAGTGATGTCGAGGTATCTTGGAAGATTTCAGCGATGGCCATTTTACCGACAGGAACGATCACGTCTGGCTGGGCGGAAGCGAGGACTTTTCGAAGTACAGGGCGATGCAGCTCAATTTGTTCCTTTGTTGGCGCAAAATGGCCGTGCTTGCTTGCACCCGGAAAAGTGTCCGTGAGGGCATAAAAGAGGCAGTCATTTGTGATTTGTTCCTCAGTGAAACCTATCGAATGAAGCCACGTATGAAGATACGTGCCCGGGATATCATGCTTGCTCGAAGGCTTGGCGGGAGCTTGGCCTAGGAAGAAAATCTTTTTCATCACCTTTTATCATAGCAAACCTATATAATTAGCTCATGCAAGAGTATCATTCGGGCCGCTGGCTACTCGACACAATTCAGGCAATTTGCGAGGAGCAACATATCGCGCTCCAGACTTTATCGGATGGATGGTTGCTTGAGTTGACGAAGAATGGTCGCACTTCAAGAATTCTCGGGCATGTATTTGATCTGAATAGTTCGGCGGCAAGTAGTATCGGTAATGATAAGGTCGCAACATACGAGCTGCTCACAGCATATGGTATTCCAGCGATTCCACATCATCTCGTTCGCTTGAGCGGTACTTTCGAGCAATGGCAAATACTTGACTGGGCAAGAGGAGTTGTCGTAAAACCTTTGACTGGCCAGGGTGGAGAAAATATCTGCTTGTTTCACAACGCCAAGAAAGCACGCGATTTTATGAAGGAGCGGCATATAGAGGCGTGGGCTATATCTCCGCTTGCCGAGATTGTGCGCGAGATCCGTTTGATTGTTTTGGATGATGAGGTGATTTTTGCCTATGCCAAGCAGCCGGTGATGCTTGGTGGACTCAAGGTATTCAATCTTAGCAAGGGTGCAATTCCTGTTGCTTATTCTCCAAGCGAAGAGCAATTACGGCTTGCGGTATCTGTCCAAAAAACAATAGGCCTCCGCCTCTGCGCTGTAGATATTGCCGAATTAGAAACAGGGGAGGTGAAGGTTCTTGAGGTTAATAGCTCGGTGACGATGAAAAAATATACCGACTATGCTCAGAAAAACCAAGCAGATGCCAAAAAAGTATATTCTGCTATTTTAAAGTCGCTGATGCCGTAACTGCGCGAATACAAAAAACGACTCCGAAAAGCCGTTCTTTGTGATAATTTCTTGGTGCGGGCGGCGAGAATCGAACTCGCATCACATGCTTGGAAGGCACGTATATTAGCCATTATACGACGCCCGCGTAAAAAGATCTTTTTCATTATAGCAGGACCTCGGGTATAATAAAAAGCATAAGGATTTATCATGGATATACAGCGATTTGTGCACAATAACGACTCCAATGAAAAGATTTTTCATTCGAATGCCTATGCTCGCGTTGCGCACGGAAGCTCTCTAGGATCTTCGGACGCACAGTCATTTCAGACGAGGATGGATATCCACCGTAATCGCAAGGCCGTGCGACACTATGGCGATTCGCTGATTGGTCGTGGTGATATGCGCGAAGCAGCTCGGGACGATATGCAAAATCCTCTTCGGCAAAGCGAGGGGCGTGAGACTAAGCAACGATTTAATGCAAGGGGCGTAGGGGTGCCGAAGCGAGCAAATATTCAGGTGCAGCGACCTGGGTTTCGTGAGCCACCGACCCGAGGTTTTAATCCATATTCTTAAAACGAAAACCGCCGCCTTTGCCCTGTCTGATATAAGGGCAAAGGCGGCTCGTGAGTTTAACCTAACAAGAGGCTCGCTACGCTGTTAGTGCTGCGTACAGATTTTGGAGCCATGTGTCTTCCGAGGGGACGGTGACTTGCTGTGTGTGAGTGAAAATGACCACCTCATCACCACTGAATGGATCATCGCCTTCGGGTATGAACACATCTTGGAACATCTGGGGGATGTCTCTTCGACGGGCAATTAAATAGCTTACGCTTTGAGATCCTGTGCTGGTGATGTTGAGACATGTGCGCTGGTCTTGAATGCGCTTCAGTCTGACTTCTGGGTTAGCGCGATTCTCCAGCGGTTCCAAGAAACTGTCCAGGTAACTACTGAGTGTAAAGCTGTCACCGGAAGTGGTGCGGCCCTTGTAGTAGTACCCGTCACCAAGGAACTCGATCTCATCACCTCCAGTCAGGAGTTTCTGCCGACAAGCAACGTAGAGCTCTTCACTGGTGAACATGATCTCCCTCTCTTTGGTTAACCTCCACTATTTTATAATAATTATGATGGTTTGTAAATATCTAGACTATTGACATAAGTAGACTTAAGCGGTATAATATAATCAAGGTAACCATCCTCCGTTCTTCGATAAGGAGCTTCAAGTGACCACTCTCACTCCTCACCACGCCGACCTGCGCGTTCGCACGCTTGCCGGCGGCGCCGCGGTGCTGGTGATCGGTATCGTCTTCTTCCTGCTCACCGCAGACATGGAGACGGCCAACCGCCTGGCGTGGTCATGGTTCATCATGGCTACCGGCTTCGCTGGCGTTATCGGCAGCCGACTCATCGGATGCCGGTCACGTGTGGCGAGATTCCTGCTGTGGTTTGGGGTCGCCGTCTTCACCGTGAGCATCTTCGTGGTGAAGATCGGTCTGACCGTTGCCCCATGAAAGCCCCTACTTCTCCGGCTGGAACGCTGTGTCATCGACACGCTTCCAGCCGGAGAGAGTAAGGGGCTTTTTCTCTTATAGACTATCTGTAAAACAAAAAGACCTCCAAAGAGATCTTTTTAATAATACCTTGGGGCGAATGATGGGGATCGAACCCACTACCTTCGGAACCACAACCCGACGCTCTAACCAGATGAGCTACATTCGCCATATATGACAACGACAATTGTAGCACACCTAACAGGGAAAGACTAGCTACATTTCGCGAGTTGTTTCGATCTCGGCACCAAGCGAATTGAGGCGAGTAGCGAAGTCCTCATAGCCACGATTAATCGAATAAACATCGCGCAAGACTGAAGTGCCGGGAGCCGCAAGCATGGCAAGCAGTACTACAACTGACGGACGCAAGGCAGGAGGCGCGATGACATCGGCGGGCTTCCACTTAGTCGGGCCGGTAATGTACACGCGGTGAGGGTCGACCATCTCGATCTTGGCGTTTAACTTCGAGAGTTCGGTAAAGTAAATCGCGCGATTTTCATAACTCCAGTCGTGCAATAATGTACGGCCGTATGCCTTTGTGGCGATCAGACCGAGGAAGGGGAGATTGTCCATATTAACGCCAGGGAATGGCATGCTGTGGAGTTTATCTTTTGGCGCGTGGAGTTCGGAGTGCCGCACGGTAACATCGACGAGTCGCGTATGACCGTTGCGCGCTTTGTACTCCTCGCTACGTGTATAATCAAGGCCCATGCCTTCGAGAACGGCGAGCTCGATCTCGGTAAATTCAATCGGTACGCGAGTAATAGTGATTTCAGAGTTCGTCACGATACCAGCCGCGATGAGACTCATTGCTTCGATTGGATCTTCGCTTGGATAATATTCGACATCTTTGTTGATCGACTTTACTCCGGTAATTTTGAGCGTCGTCGTACCGATTCCTTCGATCTTTACGCCAAGTTTTTGCAAGAAGAAACAGAGGTCTTGCACCATGTAGTTAGGGCTGGCGTTACGAATTGTGGTAGTACCGTTATAGAGCGCTGCTGCCATGATGACATTCTCAGTGACAGTATCTCCGCGTTCGGTGAGCAGAATTGCACGGTCAACTTTTTTCTCGCTGACGATCGCTCTGTAGTAGTCGGTATTTGGTTTAGCTTCGACATCCATACCAAAAGGAGAAAGCCCTACCAAATGTGGCTCAACTGTGCGTGTACCAAGGTTGCAACCACCCGCAAAAGGCAGCTTGAAATCATCGTACTGATGAAGCAGTGGGCCGAGGAACATGATGATCGAGCGCGTGCGCTTTGCTGCTTCGACATCGATTTTGTCGAGTGCGAGGTGTTTGGGTGGAATAATTTCCAGGTCGTTAGTGCCGGCAATCCAGCGAACCTTTACGCCAATACTCTGCAGCACCTCGATAATACGGTTGACCTCTTCGATTCGCGCAACGCGGCGAAAAACCGTTTTGCCACGATTGAGTAGCGACGCACAAAGCAGCCCGACAGCTGCATTTTTGCTTGTCTTTACTTCAATTGTGCCAGAGAGTTTTTTGCCCCCATGGACACGAAAATTAATCTTGCCGTTTTTGTTAAGCGTCACGATATCGCTCGAGAGCACATCGCTAATTCGCGCGATCATCTCGAGACTAATATTTTGGCCACCTTTTTCGATGCGATTGATGGCACTTTGGCTTGTATTAAGCTCTTTTGCGAGCTCTGCCTGTGTGAGACCGCGGTAGAGTCTCGCTTCTTGTATAAGATTTCCGATTTTTACTTTGTAATCATCACTCATGTATTAATTATATCACACATGATATAAAAGCAATAGATGATATAATAGAGATAAATTAGGAGAAGACGCCATGGATGACACGCAAATTGCCGATTTAATTGCAGGAGAAGAAACGAGAGAACGAGAGGGGCTTGAGCTTATTCCGAGTGAAAACTACGTCTCGCGTGATGTCTTGACTGCTCTTGGGAGTATCTTTACCAATAAATATTCCGAAGGATATCCAGGTAGGCGATATTATGGTGGACAGGAATTTACTGATCAAGTTGAGCAGCTGGCAATCGATCGTGCGAAGCAGCTATTTAATGCGGATCATGCAAACGTTCAGCCTCACTCCGGTGCGCCAGCAAATGAAGCGGTATATAGTGCATGGCTCGAACCTGGTGATACAGTACTCGCGATGGATTTATCTCATGGGGGGCATTTGACTCACGGTGCGCCGGTTACCCGAAGCGCGCATTTGTATAATTTCGTACGCTACAAAATGAAAAATCCTGCGACAGGGGAGATCGATTACGAAGAGTTGCGAGCGTTAGCTCATGAACACAAGCCGAAGATCATTTTGGCAGGATTCAGCGCTTATCCACGCGAGCTCGACTACGCCAAGTTTGCAGAAATCGGTAATGAAGTCGGTGCGCTTTTGATGGCAGATATGGCACATATTGCCGGGCTTATTGTAGGCGGGGTTGCCAAAAATCCGTTTGATTACGGATTTCATGTCATCACGACAACAACGCATAAGACACTCCGTGGTCCACGTGGAGGCCTGATCCTCTCGAAGGGTATCGTCAGTAACCCACTGAAAAAACCAGAAAAAACTCTTGAAAACATCCCAACGCTCATTGATCGCTCTATTTTTCCAGGTATGCAGGGTGGCCCGCACATGCATGTGATTGCGGCTAAAGCAGTAGCATTTAATGAAGCATTAAAGCCCGAGTTCAAAGATTACGCTAAGCAAATAGTAAAAAATGCAGCAATACTTGCGGATGAATTACAAAAACGCGACTTCCAGCTTGTGACCGGTGGTACAAGTAATCATCTCATACTGGCAGATGTTTACAAAAGCTTTGGTATTGACGGCAAAGTTGCCGAACGTGCTCTCGATAAAATCGGCCTTACGCTCAATGCGAACTCTGTCGCAGATGATCCGCTGCCGCCATTCAAACCCAGCGGCATCCGCCTTGGTACTCCAGCTATCACAACTCGTGGACTCAAAGAAGAACACATGGCGCAAATTGCCGAATGGATGAAGCAAGCCATCGATGCCCGAGAAGATGACGCCGCACTCGCGAGTCTCAGAGACGAAGTGAAACAATTTGTCCTTCAATTTCCTCTGCCGAGTGACAAAAAGCATTAACTTAATAACTAGTTAATAGCTAAAGTTGACCTGCGTGTTATAGTGTAATCGCTCTTCAGCGAAGCAAGAAGTCCGTAAGATTTACGGACTTGTTCGTTAACAATTCGAGAATAGGAAAGTCATGAGACGAAGCAAGAAGGTAGGACGAGCATTACTGTTTGTGACTGTGCTATTTGCGTCACTTATGGCATCTGGCGGTACGGCTTCAGCGGCAAGTGACTACGACGGTGCATACCGTAAGACAGATACCATTACACTAGGCAACGATGGTTGGCCTGGTGGCTATACGGCATGCGCCTCTGTAGATTATACGGCAAGCTGGGCTAGTGCAATGCTCAGCGCACCACAGATGACAACAGCGTACAGAGAGAGTTTTAATAAGGCTCTAGAAGACGGAAGGCGAGGAGTGTCTGGAGTTACAACAACATCCTATGGTCATACCGTAGAGGGTTTCATTGTTTACTGGACCGAGGATACCTCCTTGCAGTTGAATTGGACGGCTGCATACGATGGCCATATTGTTACTGCCTCCGGTGGGTCATCGTTCCACAGCGTTCTGATTCGCAATCATAACGCACAAACAACAGGCTCTGACTGCTCGCCTTATGCTGTTTTGGCAGGTTCGTCAATGGTGAGTACATCCACAGATGTTATTGGTAGCTTTGAGGATGTACTCAATTTGTTTATCAGTACAGAACACCCGAACTATCCTACGGGTTACGAGGGTGAGTCGGTTTTCGCCGAAGCGCCCATGGCAAAATATGTTGCTATGGGTGATTCGTTTTCGAGCGGTGAAGGAGCTTCACCTTTTGAGATCGGTACTGATACTGGAGGAGTGGATGAGTGCCACCGAAGCCCCTTGGCATATCCACGGTTGGCGCAAGGTGACCTCAGCCTTGGCTTGACCGCCTTTGTTGCGTGCGCAGGAGCAACGACAGCAAATATTCTGAGCGGACAATGGAACGAGTTGGCACAGATTGGCGCATTGTCTGGGAATACCGAGAAGGTGACTCTTACGATTGGAGGTAATGACGTCGCTTTTTCCAGTTACTTGCTGGGCTGCGTTGTGTTGTGCGGCCCGGGTACTCCTATTTACGACGCAATGATAGCCGGAATTAACCAGCCTGCGTTCAGGGCGTTGTTAGAGTACACGTATGAAAAAATTCTTCAGAAGGCGACTACCGCTCAGATATATGTTGCCGACTATCCTTATCTAAGTGCTCCGTCGGTGACTACTTGTTGGGGTTTGGATTTCAGTGGAGCATATGAAGTGCAGACGGCACTTAACGAAGTGATTCGTAATGCCGTTGAGAATGTGGGGATGAGCAATCCGCGGATTCACTATGTTGCAACTAACTATAGTAACTCGCCGTTTACGGGTGGGGAACTGTGTGGAGGGAATGGTGCGCCGCTATTCAATGGGGTAATGCTGCCCGGTGAGTACTCACTGCATCCCAACGCACTGGGCCAACGGGCCTATGCTACCGTTTTTGAGGAGGTAATGGCTTAGAGTGTGATTTGCTGAAGAGACACCCCCGGAAATTTTTCCGGGGGTGTCTTCAAATATGTGAATTAAGGCACCTTTAGCTTATTGGCTTAGGTAGCTGGATATACGAAGGTTCCACCTGAAGCGGCTGCACCTACGTAGATATATTGTAATCCAGGAGCTGTAAAGCTCCACCAGGTAATCCTACCTCCGGTTGAGTTAGTGCAACTCGTTAAGCAGGCGTAGGCCACCGTAGAAGTTCCATTAGTGGAATTAACCGGGGAAGTGGCAGCATCTGGTACGATGGTGACACCGGCAGGAAGACGCGTGCTGCCGTTATATGTACCAATACTGTTTGTCCCCGATGCAGCTAGGGCGGGATACATGCTGTTGTCGGCATTAAATGCTTCAACGACTTTCTGCACACTTACTGCATTTGCTTGTGCCTTAGAAGTGTTTGCTCTTGCAGTTATACCATTGTACGCAACAATAACAATAGCTGCCAAAATCGCGATGACGACGATCACGATTAGGAGTTCGACGATGGTGAATCCGCGTTCTTCCTTTAAGTTTTTTATTTTGTTAAGAGTCATTCTCTTAGCCCCCTAATTTAACTATTTACGTTGTATGTTTGTAATATACTACCGTCGGTCTATAAACGCAAGCATTTTGTAAATAGATGTGTATAACAGGTGTTATTGTTCGGCGATAAAGGTAACGGAGTCGAGAGAAGTGAAGCTGGAACCGACAGAGCGAACTTCAATATTTCCGTTTGGTTGGACATTTACTCGACCCCATCCGCCGTTTGCTATGACGGTAAAGAGGAGGGTTTCGGCAGGGCGGTAACCTGGTGGTAGCTGCGCTATAAATGTACCGGCAGTAGTAGGGCCGTTTTTTATAAGGCCACGGACGGTAACAATACCATCTGCCGACTTAGTGTAGGTTGGGGGTGAATAGTTGGCCGCATCGAATGCAACCCAAGTACTTTGGAGAGGCAGGTTAGTCCAGCCGTTAAAGGTATAAGGATAGTATCTTCCTTGAATTGACCAATATCCAGATCCATTGATTCCGCGCGCGGTGATATCGCCTGTTGTGCCGCCATTGGCTATGCCAAAGTGATTGAACGCGGTATTGCTGGCTGCAGGGAAGTTCATAAATTGCGTCACGCGCTGGGCTGTAGGTACTTTTGCGGCGACTGTCCAGTCTGTATAGGTTCCATTCTTTAAGAGGCCCTGAAGCTGCACCCTCCCTGTGCTGTCGACGGCATATTGCATGGTGGCGTAACCATTTGCGACGTTTTCGTAGTTTTGCCAACCATTGTAAAGAGAGATATCATTCCAGGTGTAGGGAGAGCCACTCGGGATGAAGCGGATCATGTCGAGGCTTATCCAGTTGGTATTTGCGCCGTAGTCAAGGATGACATCACCGTTTGTGGAAATGTCGACTCGGGCAGGAGCACCCTCTGTGCCGCCACTTGAACTAGTAAGGAAGACGAGTTTGGCTGTTGGACGATATCCTACGGGAAGTGTACAAACAACAGTACCCGCAGCAGCAGAGGAGCCGAAGCGAATCAGTCCTTTGAGATAGACAACTTCGTTATTTGTCTTGGTGAAGCCGGCTGTGGCGTAGCCATTTGCATAGTTCTGCCAGTTACCCTTGAGATCACAAGCTGTCCAGGCGGGGAGCGTACCAGCTTCTTCATCATAAGCTGAAGTCCCTGTCGAATTCCGGGCGGTGACGCGTATGGTGACGGTATCATTTCGGTACGCGTTGACATTAAAGCTGGTTGTCGTGCTGTCGTTGGTGCTATTTATCCAGCTCCCACCGTTTACGTTGTAAGAGATGAGGTAGGAGGTAGCCGCCGGGACAGCCGGCCATGAGAAATTAACCGTATTCGGACCGGAGACTTGGGCGGTTACGGTTGGAGTGGTTGGTGCAGCAAGGTCGGCATCGATGCTGTTGATTTTTGCCACCCGCACTGTTCCCGAGTTGGTGACATCTCTTCCTGCGATTGTTTTTTTACCGTTGATAGTTACCTCGATAGAATTAGCAGATAACGCATTGGATGCGCCAATTTCAGCCGTACTTTGAGGTGTGGCATAGTATTTTACGCTGAAACTGTCGACATTTTGCATCATTTCGACATCATTGGTCTGGCAGCGACTTGCCACGTAACCAGGGCTACAAGAGTTTTGCTGCCAGGGGGTGGAGCAAAGTGTCTCGTCGTTTGCTGGCGATGAAGTGTTATATGGGAAGAGGAAGGTTCGTCGCCAAAGAGAGCCGCTTTTTAAATAATAGATTGTTTTACCGATAAATGGCCGATTGTACGTCTGCTGCGCTCCACAATCATTCGGCTGTTTGGCGTAAAACACCAGTTGACGAGTTGTGTCGGTGGGATTTTTGTCTGTCGTAAGACTTCCGAGGAGCAGGGCATTTGAATTAGTGAACGCCGCGGTCCCAGTGAAATTACTATCACTTCCTTGTGGTGAAGGGAGGGCGTTGGTTGTGGTCAGAAACTGTGTACTGAGACGAGTGTCTTGCTCGATGCGGTCAAGGGTGTTGCGGATTTCAAATGCCATGTTATTTCGGTCGCGAATAGAAAGTACGTCCCCTACCATGCTGATAATGAGTGCAATAAAACCACTGATGACGATAATGACAACGGGAGCAATGATAAGAATCTCGATAAGGGTAAATCCGTCGGCTGCCTTTTGTTTAATTGTTGACAAAAATCGCATGAACGACCTCCTGCTGCGGGGTGCCATATTTTACTGATACATATACTCGCGCCACCGACCCACCAATGCCATAAGGACAATCGATAGTGACGGTGATCGAAGAATTTGGCAGACCACTTCCCGAGGGAATGCTTGGAGTAGGGCTGGGAGTAACGTTGCTGCACGGATTAGTGGCTTGTGGTAAGTAGCGGCGGAGGTTTTCGTATGCCAACCCGCTGGCGATAGAACGTTGATTGGTATCGGTACCATTTTTGAGCACGACCGAATAAAGTTGATACCCCGTCATGATAAAAATTGCCGCAATAAAAAGCGTAATAAGCAGCTCTACGGCCGAGAATCCTGCTTGGTTTTTCATTGGACTTTGCTCGCTAGCTGCTGGAGAGTGCTTGGATTGCTCTCGAGGGTATAGTAGATGGTGAATTTACGGCATTCTTGTACGGCTGTCTGGCAAAGCGTCCCCGCGGAAGTCAGTGGCATGTAGACATAGGTGCTCACACTCGGAGTCGGGGCAGTGGTGCTTGTGGCGACAGTGAAGCTCGTCGCTCCCGATGTGTTGGTGTCTGGCGCCCAGAGGGATTTTGTGTCGATTTCACGAAGCGCAGCTTTGATATTTGTGAGACTGTTGAGAAAGTCGGTCGGTGGGTATTCACCAGGTGGATAGGTGGCAGCGGGGTCGGATCCGGATGAGTAATATGATTCGAGTTGCTGAGAGATGGCGAGCACGTCGCTTTTTCGTTTTTCATCACGAGAGTTCTGCTGGTTATTGCGAAGGAGTACCACCGAAAGCGCGATGAGTGTCACCATAATAGTGATGGTGATGAGCAACTCAATAAGTGTAAACCCAAGCCGGCGGTTCATATTCTCTAGCATAAGGGGTTTGTACCGAAGGTGCAAGTGTTATATTTCGAGCGGTTCTTGCTCAATCTCGATACGGAATTTGTCGCGGACGGCAGTTATGATCTCGTCGCGTGCGGCTGCGAGGTCGGCATAACTTTTGGCTGACTCGTTGATTAGAACGAGGGCGTTCTTATCGTGGATCTTCATGCCATGGAGCGTCTTGCCTTTGAGACCAGTTTGCTCGATCAGCCATCCGGTCGGGACTTTAAAACGGCCATCGGGCATATCATAAGTAGGAATATCGGGATAGGTATTTTTAAGATCGGTCAGCTGCCAATCTTCTACGATGGCGTTTTTGAAGAATGAGCCGGTATTTGGCAATACGGCAGGATCAGGGAGCTTTTCGGTTCGGATTGCAACCACGGCGTCACGAATAACTTGCGGCGTGTAGATGGTAATGTTTTTGGCTTCCAGGTAATCTTGAACGGCTTTATAAAATGGTGGTTGAGGGGTGGCTTTGTAGAGCTGCAAGGTAACGGCAAGAATGACGTATCGACCGCTTGCTTCTCCGCGAAATATACTGTGTCGGTAGGAAAAACCGCAGTCGCTGTTTTGGAGCGTCGTAAACGTATCGTTCTCGATATCGTATACGTCAACCGAAACAAGGGTGTCCGCGATTTCTTGGCCATAAGCACCAATGTTTTGAACGGGTGCAGCGCCCGTGGTACCAGGGATGGCTGAAAGGGCCTCGATACCACTGAGATTCATGTCGACCGTTCGTTTTACGACGTCATCCCATATTTCACCGGCGCCGATCCTTATAACAGTATGGCTTGGGTCGTCACTTACTATGTCGAAGCCGGGTATGCGGTTTCGTATGACAATACCGCTAAATCCCGTATCAGAGACAATGAGGTTGCTCCCGCCACCTAATATAAAGATAGGAAGATTTTGTTTGTAGGCGCTGCGACAGATTTCGACTGCTTCTTCTGAGGTATGGATATCTGCCATAAAACGAGCGTTGCCACCGAGTCGCATAGTCGTGTAATTTTTAAGTGGAATGTTTTTGTGAATGTCCATTGCTTAAAATTATAGCCCATAGTCTGAGCATATTGCTAATTTAGAGTATATGTTATACTGTACCGGTAATCGATCTAGATCTCCGTCTATGAAAGGCGATGCCGTGACTAAGCGGATTTCGAAAGAAGAGCTTGTCGAGCGTCTGGAAATTGCCCAGGCTCTGCTTGAACAGTTTGGGCTGACAGGGAGCTCGGACGAGCCCGGGTTCACTCCCCTGGAGGCAATTGGTCTGGCGGCGATTCCGGCTGACCAACGCATCAAGGTCGCAGCCGAACTCAGTCAGTCCTACGACGGCAACAAGGGCATCATGTATGTCAGCAAGGCCGTCCAGGATTACCTCTATGGTTGGGGCGTGCAGAAGCTGGACCAGTGTCGAGACGAGGTGGAGGATGCTCTGGGTAGGGTCTTGGACAAGTCTCACACTCGCATCAGTCTGCAGTCGGATCGGCCGAATCTCTTGGAGGACACCCTCGCGGCGGTCCTGAGTTCCAGGAAGTCCTGATCGATGTGTATCTGGTGTCGGGCATCTATTGTCCGGCGCCAGATACACCATCATTACACATGATTTATTTTGAGAAATGCTTGGCAAGAATTAGTTTTTGACGAACGTCATGGTGGTGTAAACAGATTAATCTGTTATAATCTAGTGAAGTAAATAGTATGCACCCGTAGCTCAGTGGATTAGAGCACTGGTCTTCGGAACCAGGTGTCGTAGGTTCGAATCCTACCGGGTGTACCATGATTGTGACCTTATGAAAGATACGCTAAATGATTTTGGCCAACGATTTGTCGACGCGCTCCGCGCAGCCGCTGCTCATGTTGATACCGCTGCAGTAAATGACAGTCACACGCAAAAAGTCCATGTGACAGGCGCTGGCCGAACACTGACGTTTGCTTACGAACAACTTCGTAACGCTGCGGAATATACCGAAGAACACCTGTTATTGCAACGGGCTATTCGTCGTTTTTACAAACGCATGTTTCTGTCGCGTGACGAGGGGCGAATTAATGCGAGCGGTGAAGAGCTGATCGTCGAGTTAACTCTTGCCGGTTATCTCAAGAATGACACTATCCCTGTAAATACTGTTGAAAAGATTAGTATCATGGCCGTTGAATACTACGGCGCTCATACAAAATATGGCAAAGAGGCGTGGGCGGTTGATGTTCTTGCGGTGGAAGCCGAGCGTCTGCTGAATGATGACACGAAAAGAATTATTTTCTCACAGTTTGCCTACGATCACTTTCTTGAGGGAATCAATCCTCAAAAAGTACTCGGTAGTAAGGTTGATCACTACGAAGTTGCACTATTTGTCGCAGTCCAAAAAGCGCTCCTAAAGGCCGACCAGGCATCAATCCGAGCCAGTCTTCTGCGTCGTTATCAGCAATCGCCTGCGGATGAAGGGTATGCAAGTCTCAACAAGATGATCGACAAAGTCTTTGTGGCAGGCACAACCGAAAAACTCTTTCGCGCAGTTGATCGTCGCGGTGCGCCGTTTCGTATATTTTGGCGTTTGATCGATGAGCACGAAGATTTCCTGCGAATCCTCGGCTCGCGGGAGCAATTCCTCTCGGCCTATGAAACACAGATCAATAAAGAATATGCTCGCATCGATAAGCGTATTAACCGGGGAATTATTAAGAGTGTTATCTTCCTTATCATCACCAAAGTCCTTATTGGTGTGTCGATCGAGGTTCCTTACGACTATCTTATTCATGGTGCTGTTGTGTGGCTACCGCTTGCGATCAACCTACTATTTCCCCCTGTTTATATGATTTTGCTCCGATTTACATTGACGCAGCCGAGCTCTGCCAATACACAGGCGCTGATCGATACGATCGATGATCTATTCTATGGTAAGGATGATACGCTCGTGTTGTCACAGCGAGCCGGTAGGGGATTTGGAACAGCATTCAATGTGTTTTATTCGCTCCTTTTCCTCGTTATTTTTGCCGGTGCAACCTGGGGACTCTATCTGCTCGGCTTCTCGATTCTTCATATGCTCATATTTTTCGTGTTCCTCTCGACGGCAAGCTTCCTTGGGTTCCGACTCTCACGTCAAATCCGCGAGCTTGAGGTTGTCCAAGCCCAGCAAGATGGCGTCACGATTATTCGCGATTTCCTCTACATTCCATTTGTCGTTGTTGGGCGTTGGATGAGCGAAAAATATTCTCGTATTAATATTGTAGCGATGGTGCTCGATATGGTTATCGAACTGCCACTCAAAACAGTCCTATATCTCATGCGTCAATGGGGCGCGTTTATCAATAGTAAAAAAGACGAGCTCTAGACAAAACGCCCATTATTTGCTATACTTTTAAAGTTATTTTGTTCAATTTAGTGAGCAAAAAATACGGGCCATTAGCTCAGCTGGTTAGAGCACCTGCCTCTTAAGCAGGGTGTCCTG
>CAYZCX010000020.1:0-16794 GCA_964477195.1 uncultured Candidatus Saccharibacteria bacterium | reverse complement strand
ACCTTGATATCGACCAACTGGCGAAGGAAAAACCAGATCTTGCTGCTTTTTTGGCGACGCCTTCAGCCTATAACGACCCTGAGTTTAGCCAAAAAAATCGGCGCTTCTCAGAGTTAGAGGGAATTCTTGAGAAAGCCACCCTTCGCAAAAATTTGGAACTTCAACTTGAAGAAGCCAGGCAATTAGCAAATGGCAACGATGAGCTGGCAGAGCTAGCCAAGTCTGAAGCGAGCGAAACAGAAGCTAAGCTCGCCAATCTCGAAGAAGAACTCTTCATGATGCTCGCGCCCAAAGACCCAAACGACGAAAAGAATGTTATCGTTGAGATCCGGGCTGGTGCCGGTGGCGATGAAGCAAGCCTTTTTGCCGCCGAGTTATATCGTATGTATCTTCGCTACTGCGAGTCTCATGGCCTCAAAACTGAACTTATTAGCGAAAGTGCAAATGATAGTGGTGGCTACAAAGAGGTTATTTTTGGCATAAAAGGCGAAGCGCCCTACGCTCAGTTAAAGTTCGAGTCAGGTGTGCACCGTGTTCAGCGCGTTCCTGCAACGGAATCTCAAGGGCGCATCCACACAAGTACTGTGACCGTCGCCGTCCTCCCCGAAGCTCAAGAAACAGATATCGAAATCAACCCTAGCGATCTTCGCATTGACATCTACCGCGCCAGTGGTCATGGCGGCCAAAGCGTCAACACGACCGATAGTGCAGTCCGTATTACCCACCTCCCCACTGGGATGGTCGTAACAAATCAGGACGAAAAATCTCAACTCAAGAACAAGGACAAGGCAATGAGCGTTCTTCGAAGTCGTCTCCTCCAGCAAAAAATCGACGCCGAACAATCAAAGCTCGCTGCCGAACGTCGCAGCCTAATCGGTAGTGGCGATCGAAGCGAAAAAATTCGCACTTACAATTTCCCTCAAGATCGTATTACCGACCATCGCATCGGCTATTCGCGCAGCAATATGCCTGGTGCGCTTAATGGCAATATCGACGACATTATCGAACATCTCCAGGGGTACGAGCGTGAACTTGCTGCCAAAAATGCCGAAATATAGTGAGTGGATTCATTCGGCAGCCAAAAAAATAACCGACGCAGGTATCCCGTCGGGAAGGCTCGATGCCGAATTAATCCTCGCGCATACACTCCGTAAAAATCGGACATTTATCCATGCTCATAGCGATGACTCACTCGATATTCGGCACTTTGAAATTGCCGAGGCACGGGTTCGTCTCCGGCTCGACCGGACACCGATTGCCTACATTATTGGACATAAAGAATTCTATGGTCGCCTCTTCAAAGTCACCCCAGCGACACTTATTCCTCGACCCGAGTCTGAACCGATTATTGACCTCCTTAAAGAGGTCATTCGCGCTACCCCACAGTCACTTCTAGACGAGGATCCCAAACATCTTATCGATGTTGGCACAGGAAGCGGTTGTCTTGGCATTACTGCCAAGCTGGAACTTCCAGAACTAGAAGTCACACTTTCGGACATTAGTCATCATGCGCTTCGAGTAGCAGAGGCAAACGCCAAGACATTTGATAGCCAGGTGACAACCCTTCAAAGTAATCTTTTGGAATCCTATTCATTCACCCCTGATTTCATTCTTGCGAATCTCCCTTACGTCGATCGTTCATGGGAACGTTCCCCTGAGACCCAATACGAGCCCGAAATAGCTCTCTTCGCCGAAGATGCCGGTCTCCATCTTATTTATAAGCTTATCGAAGAAGCCCAGACTCGTCTTAGCCCAAAAGGATCACTTATTCTCGAGGCCGACACTCGGCAACACCCTGCGCTTATCAAATTCGCCTCACGTCACGGCTTTGCTCGCCAGAAGACCGCAGGGCTGATCGTCTTACTCCAAAAGGCCTAGCTCTTATACAAGCCGAGTGTGATCGAAATGTCGAGAGCTTGACCATTTCTCAGCACCGTTACGGTAATAGTATCACCTGGGGTATACTCAGCGACAAGACTTGATACGCTGCCAGCCGCGCCGACATTCACGCCCCCGACTTTGGTGATAATATCATTATCTTTTAAGCCAGCTTTCTCTGCAGGACTTCCAGCCAATATTGCCGTTCCTCGCTCAGCATGAACATACGCGCCTTGCTTCACGCCAAGATTGTAATACTTTGCAACTTCAGCTGTAATACTGACGAAATTAACACCGAGATATGCTCGCTCGACACCCTTTCCCGCTAAGACCCCTTTCATTATTCCCTTTGTGGAGTTAATTGGAATGGCAAACCCAATCCCCTGTGCGTCTTCGACGATCGCGGTGTTTATTCCTATGACTTGTCCGCTCAGATTCAAGAGTGGTCCTCCAGAGTTACCGAGATTAATTGCGGCATCTGTTTGAAGAAGATCCGTCAGGTTTTCTACCGTATCACCTGCTTGCGCCGAGACGGGACGACCACTTCCCGAGATAATTCCGCTTGTCACTGTATTTTGATACTGCCCCAACGAATTTCCGATAGCCACAACCCTTTGTCCCACTCGAACCGACGACGAGTCTCCTAACTGCGCGGCGGGGAGATTTGTGACGCCATCCACCTTCAAAAATGCAACATCATTCAAGGGGTCGGTTCCAACAATCTTCACATTTTCGTGAGTCGTTCCGTCCGAAAGAACCACTTTGACTGTTTTTGCATCACTAACGACATGTTTATTTGTAAGAATGTAGCCATCGCCACTCACAATAACACCCGTCCCTGCCCCCTCCTGCTCAGTCACGTCCTGATTCCCGCCCCGCTGCGAATTTGCGGCACCTGTTGTCACTACAGAAACAACACTTGGACCTACTTTTTCGACAAGACCGGCAACATCACCTTCTTCGGGAGTCACGATTTTATTGCCATCATTCGCTACTGACTGGTGAGATGTAGTATTTCCATTAGCAGGTGCTTGTTGAAAAAATTTGTTAATCTCGAACCCGACAACGCCACCGACAGCAACAAGCACCACCATACTTGCGGCAATGATCAAACCTATTTTTTTGCTATGCCGTGGCTTCACGGGTATTTCGCTCAGGACCTCTTTTTCTTGTTTTTCACTCATAATGTTACGATTTTACCCACCAAATCTGAAACGCCGCTTAAATACCACCTGTATTGATACGATTGAAGAAAATTACGAGGACAAGGATGACGCTAATCGAGAACAGCGCCGGAAGCAGGACGTCATTCCCCCGTACTTCGCCGTGCTTTTCATAGCTCGCGTACACACGCTCCGCCAAAAAGCTAAGCGCCAGCGCAACAATTGCCTCCTGAACAAGTTTTATATGCCCAACTCCAGGAAGCGTGTAAGCAAATGTCCAGTGATACATCACCCATCCAAGTTCTGCGACGATAAGCCCCCATACCAGACTATAAAATGACAGATGGGCCTCTTCGTAACTTGCCAGAACATGTCGAGCAACGCTGTATCCTATGACCCACATAGCACCTACGACGAAAAGTACATTCCAATCATATGAAACAAGCGCAAGTGCGGTAATACCCAAAAACAGCGCAGATCCAGCCTGAAGCGTCACAAATACACGTTTTGAGCGAGGTTTTATAAAAAGGAGCCAGACAATATATAGTGCCGTAATGGCCCCCTGGGCAATGACCGCACCATTCGCCGCGTACAAAAGAATAACCACGCTGACGCTCACAATAATATCGACGAGATTCGCCTGGATATTTGCAAACCAATAACGAGGGCGAACCGCAAGTACACGCCACTTACTCAGCAAAACAAGCGCAAAGGCAGCCCATGGCGATTCAACAGCCCACACGATAGCAAGCACTGCCACAGCCAAGGCAATGTTTAAGACGACATAGATAATTTCACTAAAGAGCGAACGTTTTTTTGATAATTTCAGGAACTCCATACTAGAGGCCATTATACCATTTATTCGCTCGACGAACGATCTTTACCAAATATCACGACGAAGTTTGTGCCGGCAGCAGGTGTTAGCGGAGGGGTGGTTGTCTTCACTTTGACGCCATAAAGTGATTCTAGCTTAGCTTTTGTAGCCGTCATTCCATCGCCAATCTGATATACTTCGACGTCTGCATATTTTGCCCCTGGTGCCGTAGTAATATCTCCGATCGTAAATCCTTGCGCTTCAAGCTTATCTGCTTCTTTTTGCGCAACACCAGTGACTCCCGACCCGTTATAAATGCCGATCTTCGCGCCTTCACGAACCGCAGGATTAGAGTTAAGTTGCTTCTTTATAAATGCTTGTAAAGGACCAAATTGGAACTTCCCTGCAGATGGCTGAGCATTACCATTGAGAATTGGGTTAGCTGGATCATTAAGCGGAATTGACTTGATGTCACTATCTTTTATATCTTTAGCGAGCGAAACTAGTGTCCGTATTTCGCTCGATTCAAAAGTCGTGCGGAGATTATTACCCAATGCATCAATGACGCCGCTTACCCTACCAAAGTCAGTCAGCACACCAGCGCTCAGCGCCTTTTCTCTAATTGCCTTCACAATCTTCTGTTGATTTTTCTCACGGTCAAAGTTTGACTGCTCAAATCCATATGTTGGGCTAATATCTCCCCGTGCTTGAGCGAGATAGAGCGCATGTTCGGCATCAAGCGTCACGGGTCCATTTGGATAATCGATGAAGTGACCGCTTGGAGGACATCGTCTCAAAACTTCTGCGCGGCTCACCTTACGATCACCCACACCACACTTCCAATCAAAGTTGCTATCCATCTGACCTCGTGGATCACGACTTTCAATCGTCACCGTAATACCGCCAACTGCGCTAACAAGCTCACGCATTACCGTGTAATTCACATTGACCCCATATTGGATATCAAGTCCAACTATACCGCCAATAAATCCTGACTCCTTCGTCAACGCCGCTCGCTCAGAGTCAATGTTGTCCGTTCCGCCACCAACACAACTATAATAAACATTGATCTTCCCCTGATAACCCGACATACATGCCTGCTCATACTGCACTTCAAGATCACGTGGAATACTGATCATATACGCATTCTTATTTTTTTGATCGACGCTCAAAATCATAATAGAGTCGGTAAGATAGCCGGCTTCATGACCGGGATCATCCTGAGACGTGCCTAAAACAAGAATATTACTGCGTCCGTTGGCATCTTGTTTAAGCGGTTTGTTCTGAATAATATCAAGGATGCTTCCCTTGAATATCTGACTCCCTGCACTCATGCTTTTGTATATGAAGTAGCCCGCTGCTGCGAGGATAGCGACAATGAGTACAATAATTACCCATTTAATTATGCGACGAAGTTTACTCTTTGGCTTCTTCTTACCACGACGCTTTTTACCTTTTTTGTCGAGCTCAGGATCATCAATGCCCTTAAGCGACTCGTCCAGGTCGCTTCGCGCGATTGGCGATCCAGCAGTCCCGACAGGACGTCGCAAAGAATGTTCAGGTGAGTTGATCACCGCTCGATTTTGGCCAAACTTATCGGTCTCCCCGTCCTTTGGTCCAGTCATTGGCTGAGCGCTAGGGCGACGAGGCACGAAGCCGTCTAAAGAATTCCGTTGCTGTGTCATAAATACTTCTCCTACTATATACGACTTATGGCTTTTTTTGAATGAAAAATCATAAACTTTTTACTTTTACAGTCATATCTAAAATCGTGTATAGTAAGAGCAATGGAAGCATCATTTATGCAACGTCACCCTTTTGTTAAAGATGTACTCAATATCGCTATTTTCATTGTGTGCGTTCTTGTCGGCACGCTTCTTATTAATACCTATGTATTCCGTAGCTTTAATGTCGTTGGGCCTAGTATGGAAAAAACCCTCGTTACTGGTGACCGCCTCATCGTTAATCGCCTTCCTGTCACCTGGGCACAACTCCAAAACCAACCATACACCCCTGAGCGCGGACAAATTATCGTTTTCAAAAACCCTATGTACAATCCTGGTACGGGTGATGAGTATATCGTCAAGCGAGTGATTGCGTTTGCCGGTGAGCGTGTCACTGTCAAAGACGGCGTACTCACCGTCTATAATACAGAGCACCCGGATGGATTTCGTCCAGACGACGCTAATCATGGCGAGCCAGGGTCCCCCACCAGTGGAGAAGTTGATACTACCGTTACAGATGGCACGATCTTCGTCTCAGGTGATCACCGCCAGGATGATTACTCCTACGACTCACGCAATGGGCTTGGCCTCATACCGCTATATGACATCGTAGGACCAGTGGGATATCGTATCTATCCTCTCACAACGATGCGCAGCTTCTAGCTACCCTAGTAATTCTTTAATTCGCTGAAATTCACCATCATCTTTAAAGCGGATAATAATCTGTCCAGCACCTTTTTGGGTAGTTTTTACGCTGACATCAGTATTAAATCGTTTCTTAAAACGAGTCGTTTCTTGCTCATATAGTCTAGAACTTGCTGATCGGGAAGCCTGTCTCGCAGCTCCTACTTGAGTATTCTTTGTTTCAGTAGCATACTGCTCGATCTTACGAGCGCTCCACTCTTCACTCAAAATGCGAGGGAGAATTTCCTCTGTCTTCTTGGGATCGACGCTTACAAGCGGACGCGCCTGACCTTCACGCAATCTTCCATCGGCAAGTGCCTCACGGACAGCCTCTGGTAGCCGCAACAACCGAAGCGTATTACTCACACTACTCGGTGATTTTCCGCCAACCCGTTGTCCAATTTCGTCCAGCGTGAGGTTGAATTGATCTCGCAGCTTCAAATACGCCGTGGCCGTCTCAAGCACATTCAAATCTTGGCGCTGTAGATTCTCGATGAGTGATAACTCAAGCTTGTGTTGGTCGCTCAATGTTCGCACCAATGCAGGAATTTTTTCTAATCCCGCTTTTTTCGCCGCCCGCCACCGTCGCTCTCCCGCCACTATGCGATAATGACCACCATATGGCGTCACGACGATAGGCTGCAAAATTCCATGCTCTGCAATAGAAATCGCCAGTTCATCAAGTGCAATCTCATCAAATGTGCGACGAGGTTGATCAGGATCCGCCTCAATCTGCTCCAATCGAATCTGGCGCAGTTCGCTCATCTTTTCGTCTTGTTCGGCCGTTGGGTCGAACGATTCGTCAAATAATTCCGTAGGGATAAGCGAATCAAACCCTCTGCCTAGTCCTTTTTTAGCCGACACGATCTAGCACCTCCTTCGTTACCGACTTATACGCACGCGCCCCCTTCGAGAAACGGTCATATGCACCCACAGGAAGACCATGACTCGGCGCTTCAGCAAGTCGGATATTGCGTGGGATAACGGTCTTAAATACTTTCCCGGGGAAATGTTTCTTAATCTCTTCATGCACCTGACCACTCAGTGTTGTCCGCCCATCTACCATCGTTGGGAGTACCCCTATGAGATCAAGGGTTGGATTCATGCTTTTACGGATAAGTTTCATCGTCTCAAGAAGTTGTCCCAGTCCTTCAAGCGCATAGAATTCTGCTTGTACCGGCAGCAAAACATACTGCGCCGCGATTAATCCATTTACCGTCAGCAAACTCAAGCTCGGTGGATTATCAATCAATACAAAGTCGTATCCATTCACCGTCCCTATAGCATTACGAAGCCGTGTAAAGCGTCGATTCGCTTGTGCGAGTTCTACCTCGGTATTCGCCAGATGAGGTGTCGTCGGAGCCAAAAAGAGATTTTTGTGCTTCGTCGGAAGAATCACGTCAACGAGTTGTTTCGTCTCGAGAATCACATCACTCATTGTTCCTTCGAGCTCTTGCTTATCGACGCCGAGACCACTCGTGGCGTTTCCCTGAGGGTCAAAATCTATCAGGAGTGTCTTCTTCCCCTGTTTTGCCAAATAATATGCAATATTAACGGCACTTGTTGTCTTGCCCACCCCACCTTTTTGGTTGGTTACTGAAATGACGGTCGTCACAGTGTATATTTCCCTCTTCTTTCCCCTAATTATAGCACGAGCGGAACTTGCAAAATCTAAAATCGCACCAAAAACCACGAAAAGATTCATGATCTTAGGTGCGAGACAGGAGGAAGCCCGCTCGCAGTACCACTTACCACGGAAGCCTATCGGCTGGCCGAAAGAAATACTTGATCTCGAGCGCTACAATGAGTGTCAGCGGCTGAAGACGCTTCGGCAGCCGCCGAAGCACCCACAAAATGACATCATCGACCTCAAAGTTCGGCAACGATGCGGCCTTCTGGACCGCCTCGTCTTCAGTAGTGAAGCCGTACAATCGCGCACGACCAGTGAGCGTATCGAAGCCACGCCACTTCTGAGTGTAGAACGGCATCAGCCAAAAGATAAACCCCTTCGGCTGCAGCTTGCGTTCGAGGCCATTCACATAGCGACGCGCGAGCGAATCCTGCGGAACATTCCGCACGCGGACATGCCAGCCTAAGGCGGGCAGATACCACGAGCGACTCGTCACACGAAGGATTCGGGTCTTGCCAAAACTCCTTGCTACCAAGAAATCACCTGCGCTAAGACCTTCGCCCATGACTCGCACTTCATCCTCCTGTCAGATTGACGAAATGTCAACGTTTGTATATTATACAATATTTCATAATAAAAAACCACCGTTCTACACGGTGGTTTTTTATACTGCGTATTGCTACTACTTGATCGAGCCGATCTCGATCTTTGAATATTTCTGACGATGACCATTTTCTTTGTGAACACGCTTCTTTGCTTTGTAGCGGATCACACGAATCTTGTCGCCCTTTACAAGGTCCTCGACAACCTTAGCGGTTACCTTCACGTCTTTTACCGTTGGCGTGCCGACAGTGGTTTTTTCACCATCAATAACCAACAGTGCATCAAGCGTGAGCTCTTTTGTTCCTTCCGGGAGGAGGTCCACCAGGAGGGTCTCTTTTTCGCTGGCAATATATTGTTTGCCACCGACCTTAATGACTGCTTTTTTCATCATGATTCCTTTAATTTATTAATCAATCTCATCTATTGTAACAGAGAGGAGCTTCTCTGTAAACCTTTCGTCCTTTGACATAACTATGTTCTGATGATAGGGTATAGAAAGCTCTTGTTTTCTATCCAAGAAAGGAGTCTTGGTATGTCGGAAGCAGAAGAAGCTCTCGAAGTTCAAACTCTGGGTGAAGACCTGAACGCCGCAGAGGCACTGGAGGTTATGAGCTGGTTCGAGAAGGCCGTACAGGTCAGCTTGAAGTACAGTATGGAGCTGAAGGAAAAGGATCGCTGGTTCGTCATCATGAGGTTGGAGGAGGTCTGGGGCCACACCCCCGTCAGACCTCCTTCTCTCACTCCATCCGCGGACGATATGGAAAATGTCCAAAGCTACTACAGATGGCTCATGGGGCACATTATGTTCCTGGTCCATCCCAACAGTGATTCATACGAATCGTGGGGTCCCCACGCCGAAGCAATCATGAACCTCTGCCGTGAGTTCTTGGGGTTACCCGAACTCAAGTTATTAACTCCCTAGGTAAACAAGAGCCCGCCCGATGCATCAGCGTCGGGCGTTGCTCCATGAAATTATCTCGTAATTGTTGACCCCATAGTCACTTGATGGTACCGTAAAAAAAGCTCTATTTTCTAGATAGAATGGGGTTGTTTATCATGTCGGGTTTGTCCGATCTTGCGAAACTTCACGAAGATTGCAGTAGGTTGAATTTGGCCTGGTGCCAGGATATTCGCGGTTGGTTCATCAAAATCGTTGAACACTGGCTCGAAACAGGCACACGGATTGACCCCACGCGCTTACGGCGGCATTTTTTCGAGGAGTTGCAAGAACTATGGGGCAGGCTCCCTATCGTGGAGCCTGATCTCATTCCTCCCACAAGGAGGAACAGCCGCGAGTACGACGTGTGGAGCGTCAAATGGCTCAAGCACTTCTTGGCCAGCGATTCTCTCGACCGTGATCACATCATCCAGGTCAACAATGAAATTCGCGACAGCAAAGGACTTCCTCCTCTGAACATCCAGTAGATAGAGCTGCCCGGTCGTCCGTCCCTCACAAACGATACCGGGCAAAGCTCCATGAATTTATTTCGCAAGCACTACTTTATTAGCGTGCAACCAACCGTCAACGCTCCCTGCATCTAAATACTCACCTTTTGCCTCACCGACAATAATCTGTTTTCCGCCCGCAACGTATTCATTGATAGGGTCAATGATCATGTATTCACCCATGTGCGGCCTGTTCATGTCTCGCTCCAGATAGTCAAACATGAGGTGATCAAACAAATAAAAGCTCGCATTATTGAGATTGCTAGGTGCCGTTTCGGGCGTTGGATGCTCGACAATTCGCTTATAGAAATCGTTTTCATCTTTATCAATCACTCCATACTTTTGCACCTCTTCTATCGGAACAGGCACACCAAAAAGCCCTACGGTCAGGTTATTCTCAGCAACAAGGTTAATTAAATCAGCCGCATTCGAGCCACCATCAGTTCGATAAAAAAACTGATCACCCATAATCACCAAAACCTGCTCGTCCTCACCAACAAATTCTTTACACAACCACACCGGAATCGTCGTGCCATACTTATCTGTTGTATCCTGCGTGACAAAGTGAAACGTCGCATCGGTTGGTGGCATAACCTGTGAAATCATTGCTTCTTTGCCATTCTTCTGAAGATACGCTTCGAGCTGCTCGTTTCGAGAATAATAATTTCGCAGTTGCGGTGCTTCGCCACT
This sequence comes from uncultured Candidatus Saccharibacteria bacterium, assembly GCA_964477195.1. Lineage (GTDB taxonomy): Bacteria > Patescibacteriota > Saccharimonadia > Saccharimonadales > Saccharimonadaceae > JALRBM01. Next base: position 6,162 of record CAYZCX010000020.1, on the reverse strand, counting down.
GACAACAAAAAAGATATCCCGTATGCCCGCCCTGATACAATCCTGCACCACAAAATCAATCACGGGAATATTACCGATAGGCAGCATACACTTTTCAACCGCTTTTGTAATTGGCAACCGGCGCGTCCCCCAGCCGGCAACAGGAATAATCGCTTTTGTTACATTCATATACGTAGTGTACTACAAAGACTCATTTACCACAGAAGGAATTGTCACTCTTCTCATCCGTCGATAGGTGACTATGATCGCCGCCCCAAGCAACAGCCACCAATACCATAACACTCCAAAGACGCGCCAGCCACCTTCGCTCGGTGAGACAGGCGCTAATTTTGCATTTTGATCCGCAACGACTGGAACTTCCAGTTTTGCGTTTTTTGCTATCAGCTGATTCGCCTGGTCAGTCATGTTATTTGTTTCAATCGAAGCAATTTCAAACGCCTTCGGCGTAATAAAGGGCTGCGTCAGCTGCTTACTTAACTGATCTAATAACGGATCCACGATAGAGATCACGGGACCTTCGGGTGTCAGAGCACCGCCGCCATATGAAGGGACGTTGTCAATAATAACACTACGGATCAACACCGACTCGTTTCCCGCCGCATCTTTACCAAAGAATCGCAGTTGGTAGGTACCGTCCGCAAGTTGCGTCGTATCCCAATCATATGCAAGCACCGTGCCGGACCTCTGTTGTTCGCCCTCTTTTTCTGCCCGTAGAGCACTATCTTCAGAGGTGAGGGTCGTTTCATTATCAAGGACTGCTACCCCATATTCACTCGGATGTGCCTCATCAGCCGCAAGAGTGACTTTTACGACGCCTCTCAGTAATTCGTTCTCTTCAACGTTTGGCATCAATATCGGAGCGGTTTTGTCAGTCGAAAAGACGCTCACCTGTTGCCCTGTATGACCCAATTCGTCTGTCGCCGCTACCTCAAGCGTATGGTCGCCATCAGCAAGTCCATCAAATGACGCGTCGAGATATATATTCGATGAATCATTGACGGCGTGTACCTGCGCCGTTACATCAATACCATCCATAGTTACCGACCACGATTTTATACCCCGCGGATCCCATAGAGACGCTTCAAAAGGGACATGCTCTTTCCCCGGCCCTCCATAGAGTGACGCCCCTGGCTGATGAATCTCGATGCCAGGACCATTCGTATCGACAATCACGTGCCACACGCTACTCCATTCGCTTTTGTTGTTCGCACTGTCGACAGCACGGACCTGCCAATACCAATCTCCATCTGTCGCACCGTCAACCGCTTCGAACGGCAGGCTTGTCTCATATTGCAATCCTGATTTCCATGCCGCAGGAGTCTCAACCCGATCCCTTGCCTGCGAAGCACGTAGCTCATAGCGAATCGCTGCCGGATTATTATCCGTTGAAGCCTGCCACGAAAATGCAAACTGTGATGTATCCTTTATCGATTCATTTGGATTACCACCTATAGGTACGCTGGGCGCTAGTGGGTCGGGGATATTCGTATAGTTCTTTGTCGGACTTCCTGGTGCCCATATTTCACCCCCATCAACTGTCCGTGCCATACTTTCCCCCGGCTCTGGAGCAATAATCGAACCTCCGCCCCCAAAGGTCACGCTGTTTATAACGTTTCCCTCGCTATCACATAATTGAATCGTATCGCCCGCGTTACCGAGTAAATTCTCAGCATCAACAGTCAGAAAACTATGTCCAGGCATGCCTCCCGAGATTTCCTGTTCTGCAGCCAATCCTCGCACATGCCAGCCTGCAACGTCGATTGAGTTCGGTGTCGTATTGTAGATCTCCACCCAATCAGGCATCGTCGATGCGCTGAATTCATTAATTACAACCGATCCAGGAATTCCCGAAGCCGCGAAGGCCGGTGTGGACGTCACATCATAAAGAGGCTGCAGAAACAGCAAAAAACCAGCCACTATCACTCTGATAGGGCGCCGCTTCAGTATATTTCCTAGCCACACGTTCCGCACCTATTTCCCTCTCATACACTCTACATATAGAGCCAATATGAGTAGTATAACACAAGAATGGAGGTAAGGCGAGGATTACCTAGGACGCTGGAGCTCGTCCATTCGGCCGTGACCGAGACCATAATAATGGGCAATTTCGTGCCATAGTGTTCGTTTAATTTGCTCAAACAACTGCGCTTCATCACGTACCACCGCTAGTATGGAATGTTTAAAAAGAGTAATCTTATCGGGAAGCACAAAACTATAGCTGTTCCCGCGCTGCGTCAGCGGAATCCCCTCATACAGCCCAAGTAGCAAATGGTTATTGTCGAGCTTCATCTTTATTTTTTGCTCTTCGCTAGGTTCGTCCTCATAGACGATAGCAACATTTTCAAGCCCGCGAATATATTCCTGCGGCAGCTCATCCATCGCACGAGTAATCAAGATATCAAATTCTTCATCAGTTAATTGCATAGTTTACTATAAGAAGTATAGTCTATTCTTTTGTAAAATGAAACCACTCGGGGTCTTCTTCGATATCTTTTTCTACCGACTGCCAGTAGTTTTCGAGCTGACCCTCATCGAGCCCTTCTTCAAGGGTAATCGCTTCTGTTTCGAGTTGCTCTGCTTCAATTTCTTCTTGCAAACCGTTCCCTAAAGGGTCTGTCTTGCTAAATGAAATACTATGGTGAAATAAGTGAAATGCCATATTTTTTGTTTTTAAGTGATTTAACATTATATTAGCATAAACACCCTTATAAGTCAATATAAGGAGCATCTCTTTCGCCATAAAAGCAAACGCCCCGCCTAGTCTCTTCAGACTGGCGGAGGCGTATGCTTCGACGTCGTCGATGAGATTAGACGGGGGGAGACTCCTTGTCCGGTACCTGAGTTTTGGGTTCCTTCCGAGGAGCGGTTTCACAGCACGAAACGACGAGCAGCAGAGCAATCGCCACGAGTGTGAGAATGCCCCGCAGGGTCGTCCAGAAAGAAAGTGTGAAGACGTCGATGTGCCTCCACACCACTCCGATCACATCGTGCTTCTGAAGAAGCGGATCGTGGACGTCGGGGGTGGGATTGGCGTCACCTTTCGTCATCAAGCTGCCATCCTTGGCATACCCGACAAACGAGTGCGTGACGATATGACCTGTCTTGGGTTCACGGAAGCTCACGATGTCACCGATTTCCAGCGTCTTCGCGGGGTACAAGATGATGACCGAACCCACCGGGAGTGTCGGCTCCATCGAGCTACCGTCGATTCGCTCAGCCTTGATGCCCAGTTGAGCAAGAAGCACGAGACCACCAATGACAGACATCAGAATTCCGTACAGCCACCAGGGCTGCCTACGGCGAGGTTCGCTCATCTTACGGTGTTGGCTCACTGCTCTTCTCCTCTGTTTCCGGCGACTTTTGCGTTGTGGAAGACGGGGCACTGGTTGCTGGAGAAACTTCTTCCTTGGAAATTTCCGTCGGTACAGCCGAAGTGGAGGGCTTGGATGAATTTGATTTCTTTTCCTTGACCTTCTTCTGTTCCGGCGCCGTCGTGGCCACAGGAGCCGTCGAGGGTGTTTCTGGCACCGTCACGGTGACAGTGAACGTACCCGACTGAGTATCCTGCAGTTTCGCCCCAGAGCCAGGGATCGTGGCATAGCCAATCGTAAGTACCATCGAGGCACAGACAATCGCCGCCAACGCCCGAATACGGCGCATCGCGTTTCCTTTCTGCTAGTTGTGCTATGGGTAGGTGCGTCAGACTCCACAATTTAGTATTGGAATCTCAAGCGCATATCAATAGCTTCTCGAGAGTGAGTTGTGTACTTCGGGCCTCCCTCGCAGGAGAGGCCCGAAGCGTGTTACACAACCCAGATGAGGGTCAGGCAGGCTACGCCTGGTTCAGCGTCACCGTGGCGGTGCCGCCGACGTGGACGTTCTGCCACTCGTTGCCGGCCGAGCTGTCCAGCCCGATCCGCAGCGTGAAGCCCTTGGTCTCGCCCGCGTTGAGCGTGCCGAGGTTGATCGTCGACAGACCAGTGATCGGGGTGAGCGCCAGGTAGTTGTCGACGCCAGCCTTGAGCTTCGCGGGGTTCGGGTTCTGACCCGAGGGAACCGTGAAGTTGCCGGTCGTCGGCGCGCCGATCGAGGCGTTGGCCTGGATGCTGCCCGTGTTCTTGACGTAGAACGTCTGGGTCAGCGACTGGCCCGGCTTCAGGTTCGGGAAGTTCAGGTTGAACGTACCCGAGGAGCCGTTGTCGTCACCGAGAGACAGCGTCAGCGTGGCGGTACCGACGTTGACGGTGCCGGTGTCGGACGCCGAGAGGTTCGCCCCGGAGCCCGGGAGCAGAACAGCGGCGATGATGCCGAGCGCACCGACCGTGCCGATGATGCCCTTGATGAGACGGCTGAGCTTGGGGAACTGGAACTTCTTCGAGGACATTTTGTCCCACTTTCTGCGATCGAAACCGCGAGTAGTTGAAGGGCTTCCACCCAAAACATCTGGGTCGTGTATGCGTCAAAAAGCGACGCGACACTTTCACCATCATACTCGGCTATTAAATATATGTCAACACTTTTTTTGTATTATGTCTAGAATATACTTTTATATAACTTCGAGCGAAATCTCGAGACTTGCCCCTTCGACTTTTACGGTCGTCTTAAATTCATATGTCTCTGTCGTGAATTCATCCGTTAATGTCTCTGTCGCGATTGTCGTCCGGTGTTCATCTATCGCCTCTTTTAGACGACTATCCTCTACAAGAAGACTGAGAGTTATGTGATCATCAACATTAAGCCCCGCATTTTTGCGAGCACTTTGCACATGGCGAATCACTTCACGCATTAGCCCTTCTCGTTTCAATTCAGGTGTGATATCGAAATCAAGGTCGACAGATGGATTCGCACTGCCGCCGCTCTCCGACGCGCTTGTGACATCGACAGCTTTTACGTTGAGCTCTTCTTTGATGATTTCGATGAGCTCGTTATTCAGCTTTTCTGAAGTTGCACTACTCAGAACACTCACAAGGGTCGCTTTTCCAAGTGGCTGGCGCACCTTTATCCCTGCAACCGCACGTTTTGAAAGTCCATCATTAATCGCCTGGCGAACAGCGGCCATTTCTGTAAGTACGAGTTCATTTACCTGACCAGGAACAGGCCAATCCAGTAAGTGAACACTCTCACCTCCAGTTAATTTCTGATAAAGCTCCTCCGCCAAGAACGGGGTAAACGGCGCCATGATCTGCGCAAGCTGTACAAGTATATAGTGAAGCGTGCGGTAGGCGTTGCCTTTATCATCCGTCTCGCCACTCTTCCAGAAACGTCGACGACTTCGACGCACATACCAGTTCGAAGCGTCCTCAATAAACGGCAAGATCGGCTTCATGGCGTTTGGAATATCATAGACGTCCATATGCTTCTGCACCTCTGTATTTAGCTGATGGACACGACTGACAATCCATTCGTCGAGTGGGTTTTCGAGGTCCCCAGACGGATCTTTCATGTCACCATTCCACTCCCAACCATCAACATCGGCATACATCGTGAAGAAGTCATACATATTCCATACCATGCTGAGTTTTCGCGCCACATCGCTGACATCCTTGTCGAGCAGGGCAAAATCCTCACCGTTAAGCACCGGTGAACTTAGCAGCAAGAACCGAAGGCTGTCAGCCGAATATTCATCCATCAGCTCGTTAGGGTCGGTGAAGTTTCCGAAACTCTTGCTCATCTTACGACCATCATTTCCTGCGAGCGTCCCCGTAGTAATCACGTTTTTAAAGGCATTGCGACCAAATAGGCCAACATTCACTGCATGAACATAGTAGAACCATGCGCGAACCTGACCAACATATTCAACGATAAAATCTCCGGGGAAATTCAGCTCAAACTTTTCGACGTTCTCAAACGGATAGTGGAACTGGGCAAACGGCATGCTGCCGCTTTCAAACCAACAATCGATAACCTTGTCGATGCGCTTGTAGTGAACGCCGTCGATATCAAACTCGATATCATCAACCCATGGGCGATGATAATCCTCAAGCTCAACGCCACTAAGCTCTTTTAGCTCCGCATAACTGCCAACAACCTTTATATGTTCTCTTCCGTCTGTATCGATCCCTTTCCACACTGGCATAGCCGTCGCCCAAAAACGATCACGACTAAGATTCCAGTCGGGGGGTGGGGGACCGGGGGTTGGGATGGGCCCTGGTTGGTTTGGGG
>CAYZCX010000019.1:0-16965 GCA_964477195.1 uncultured Candidatus Saccharibacteria bacterium | reverse complement strand
ACTTGATATTATTACGCATGAAAATATTCGTGAAGTACTTGGGACGCTCAAACTGACTGATCTGACGGGAATTGCCCACCGAAACCAAACTCGATTAAACGCGGTGGGGATTTATACGCCGCTTGATTTCCTGGATACGGATGCGAGCACCTTGAAAAAGGTGGTTTTTAAGAGTGTCGTGGGCGAGTGGTGGCACCAGCGTCTGAGGGGCTGGGAGGTTGATGATGTGTCGCACGACCTCAAGTCGGTTGGTCGGCAATATGTGTTGGAGGCTAAAGATTTGCCGCGGCAAGTTGTTATAAAGCGGCTCCATCATTTGTGCGAATCGGTTGGCGGAAAGTTACGGTCGCAAAACAAGCAGGCGAGAGGGGTGATCGTGTATGCGAAGTCGTACGACCGGGGTTATTGGCACGCGCGCCATACATCTCCCCTGCCCTTTTTTAGCAATGCGGCGATTTATGCGCAGGCAATGCTGCTTTTTTCGGGTGCACCTGAGGAAAATATAAAAGAAATAGGGGTAAGTTGCTATAACTTAGAGGATGGCGCGCGGGATCAGCTGAGTTTGTTTGGCGATGAGATCGTTCGCGAGCAGCAGGTCACTAACGCGATAGACGCGATTAATCAAAGGTTTGGTGATCGTACAGTTCATTCGGCCGACACACTGGGGACAGGGCGATTCGTCAAACAAAAGATACCGTTCGGTAGTACGAGATATTTGTAAGTACGTCAAATACCTTGATATACTAAGAATAGTCAGAGACGACAACTACAAGAAGGTGAGATCCGTGATTTGGTTGCGTAAGCTGGTTGTACTTTTTCTGCTAGGGTTCGTCCTGGTGGGATGCAGCGGAAGCAGCGAAGATAGCAAAGCGACTTCGTCTACCCCTCCTCCGCCTCCCGTGCAGACAACTTCTGCAGAGGACAAGGCTAGGCAAGAGCAGGCAGACAAGGACCTTAAAGCAGAGTGGGCGCGACAGGATGCCGAGCGCCAGGGCCGCATCGACGCACTTGATACCAAGGTCAAGAAGGAGAAAACCCTCGACGGGAAGTTGAGGGTGATTGTGACCGAGGCGTGCTTGTTCGATGCGGCAGCGGACAAGAAGCGGGAGTCTTCCGAAGGGCATGCCCCTCATCAGACTGATTACGATGAGCTGTACAAGAAATACTGGCAGGCGACAGGGCAGCGGCAGTTCCCGCTGACGCGAGAGATGGAGCGATACTGTCCGGTTTCGCCGGTAGCGGGAGGCTGAGTATGTGTCGTGTAACTTCAGTAGAAGTTCCGCTGTCGGACGAGGAAAGAGAACTCGTCACGGTTGTGGCTGACTACATGGGGGTGTCGGTCGAGGAATTCCTCCGGACCTACTCTGTGGGAGTTGCCGAAGGAATGTTGGCTAAAATCTCTGACAAGCCCGAGTAAGCAGTAAGGATAAGAGCCCACTGCTTCCCGGGCTTTTATTCTGTTCTAAAATATAAAAAGAGACCCGCGAAGGAGCCGGAAGAAGAAATCACTCCTTCGCAGATACTCTTTTTCACGGGTCGTACCTATCGCACGACGATACACGGCTGATCTTGACACGATGTCAGGTAGTAAGGCGCGTCATCACCGTTTTCCTCCACCACGATAAGCCCACCGTCCGGGGCGAATTTGATGTGGCAGGGCAATTCACTGTTTACCGGGTCGGTGATGTCGAGGTATTTGATCGAACACTTGACGGCCGGCTTGCCACTCAACTCCAGTAGAGTCTCAATGTATCGCCGCAACTCACCGAATTCTTCGCACTTCTTTTTGTCATTGTCGAAGTAGACGATGAAATACATGACCAGGTAACTGTTCCCGATTTCCAGCACGACTACTCCCAGGGTTGGTAGGGCTGTTAGGTAAGTATCATAATACATGTTTATCTTGATTTTGCAAATGAAAAGAGGCCCGCGACGGGGGCCGGAGAAGGGAATTCCCTTCTTCGCGGGCTCTTTTCGTCGCGGGCCTAGCGGCTCTGCGGTGTCGCCGACGTCGTCGGCTGAGGCGAGGGGGTGTCCTCGCGGTAGCAGACGGCAGTTTGCGACAGTTTCCTGATGGAGTCGGGGTACGGATTGTAGATCTTCTCACCGGAGACGCTGGTGAGTACCCTGCCGTCGGGTCCGTAGATCGTGAGATAGTCCCATGCGTCATCGCTGCTTCCGTCAGCCGCAACGAAGTCGGCGGCACATTTCGCGCTACCGATGTCGACAGGGACGCTGGCGTACCCCCCATAGAAACGAGGCTCACGTGTGGTGACCAGAGAAAATCCTCTGTCTCTTGCCTTGTCGGCGGTTTCTTCCGTTGTATGCGAGCACGCGGTGAGCGTGAGGGCTGCGACGGTCGCACCCAAAAAGGCAATGCTTGCCGATCTCTTCATGACTCCTCCAGAAGTCGTTTGCAGAAACAAGACTATTTTATACTAAAATAAACATGACGTCAATATCTGAAATGAGTTGCTGTACTGAATGGTCTTGTGTCAATGAAGAAAATATTTAATAATAACAAAGTTATTCCGGTTACATGTGGAGGTGTAGGCGATGAGAATCGCTATGATGGGTTTTGTCCAACTTCGCGACCCGCATGGGCGTTATGCGCTGCTCGTCAATAAGGGTCGGCTTGCACGCGACCAGGGTCGGATTTTGTCACCGATTGGTGGCGGACTTGAGGCGGACAAAGAAGGGGAAGGCATCAAAGACCTGAAGAAGCTGGGTGCGACCGACTTCGAAGGTGAACGGGAGCTGCGATTCCGAATTCCCGATGATCGAATCGCCGATGTTCTGAAGTGGTACGAACGGCAGATCAATCGAGAGGTCTCTGCACTTCGTGAGTTCCGTGAAGAGCTTGGTGGAGAAGAGACGGGTATTCTGACCGAAGAAGAAATGTCGATGATTTCGGAGCGTCTCATCGCTCGGCGAACGTACAAGGCGGAGACTAAGCGGGACGTTCCGGAGAAGCAGACATTGTATCTCATCGAAGTGTTCAAGGTGGGGCTTCACCCGCACTTCTTTGAGAAGCTTCAGGTGGCTGCCGCTGAGCCGGTCGAGCGTCGCTGGGTCCATTTCGTGACGCCGAGGGAGTTTGACGCCGGCGAAACGGATGACAAGGTCGAGATCGGTCCCATCTCGCACACTATTTTGTAATCGGAACCGGACAGCGCCCTCGTGTAGGGTGCTGTCCGGGAACGAAAAGTATTATTTCAAGACATGCAAATAGGCGCCGTAACAACGAGAAAAATCTCGAGGTTATGGCGCCTTTCGCACTTTCGATCCCAGCTTACGGTTCATAAGGGCGGAAGGTCCAGCCTTGCGGCCATTTGACGTTCACAGCACCATCTTCGCGCAGCGACACATAAAAGTAGCCCTCCAACAGTCCCGGATCCACTTTGACCACGCACCCAACTCCGCAGAGAGTGGCGGGCTGGAGGTCGCTGCAAAGTCCATCCTGACAGTGAAACCGGATAGCATCGTTGCCATCATAGGTAATCTCCCATGTTTCCAGGAAGTTACCGATGTGGTGCGTGAGGACGAATGTTTCGTCCTCGGGAAGGCGTACCGTGTTACCATCAACGACGGTCACCCCTTCGGTGCTGTTGTGTGTCGTTGCCTCGTACCATGTTGTTATCCCGATGACTAAGCAAGCGATTGCAATGATTGCTGCCACCCAGCCGAAAACCTTCATCTATCTTCCGTTCTGGTCGAATGTTTAAAAGTGCGATTCCTCGGAGATCATTTTCTCAGGAACGAGGAGACCAATAGGTAAATTGGATTAAAACAACAATATCATAAATTTACAAATAATCAATGGAAGACAGAAGCGGTGGTATACTAAAATTACATATGAATAAGAAAGTGCTTCTTTTCTTTGCGGCGGTATTTGGTACATTGGGCGCATATCTTCCCACTCTGTTTGGTGATGCGGAATTACTTGATGGCTGGAGCATTTTGGGTGGACTTGTCGGTGGGTTATTTGGAATCTGGCTTGGGGTTGTGGTCTCAAAACGGTGGGGATGAAATATATCGTTGCGGTGAGCGGGGGTGTAGATTCGGTGGTTTTGCTCGATATGTTGGCAAAACGAGGAGGCCAAGAGCTATTGGTGGCGCATTTTGATCATGGAATACGCGAAGATTCTGCAAGCGATGCCCGATTTGTTGAAGGGCTTGCGAAAAAGTACGACTTGCGTTTTTTTAGTAAACGCGAGGAGCTGGGCGCTGATGTGAGCGAAGAGCGTGCACGCGAGCGGCGGTATGCTTTCCTGCGCTCGCTGGCAAAAAAACAAGGTGGTGTCATTGTGACTGCCCATCATGCGGATGATGTGATTGAGACAATCGCGATTAATCTTCAACGAGGTACGGGGTGGCGAGGACTGGCCGTACTCGATGCAGCAGATATTGAGCGGCCACTTTTGACTTTTCGTAAACAAGATATTTATGACTATGCTCTGAAGCATCGCTTGGAGTGGAATGAGGATAGCACTAACATGAGCCATCGTTATCTTCGTAATAGGATTCGTTCGCAGATCGCGATCATGGGGAATGAAGCTATGAAGGCGGAATTGCTGGTGCTCTGGACACGGCAGCGGGCACAAAAGAAAGCAATTGAAGTGGAAGTTGAGCGTCTTCTGACCGGTGAGAATGCACTATCTCGTTATTTCTTTACCTGTATCGATAGCGAAACGGCGAGAGAATTACTTCGTCGGGAGATATACCGTCAAACTCAGCGATATTTATTAGCAGCCCAATTGGAGTATGGACTTTTGGCAATAAAGGTGGCGCTCCCTGGTGCGACCGCGCAGTTAGGGGAAGGAGTGGAACTTTCATTTACGAGAGAGAGTTTTGTTGCCCACCACCGTGAAAAAATGCTATGATTTATAGGAGTATCTCGATAATTTCTCGTTAACTCCTAAATAAGAAGGAACCTATAGATTTATTATGGCAAAACAGCAGTCTCCAAAGAAAAAATTTACTAATGCTGTACGACTTAGCATGTTCTGGGCGATTCTCGTCTTTATCGCTCTGGCAGTCGTCGCATTTACCGCCCCACAAGGTGGTCTGAAAGACATTCCATTTTCAGAAGTAATCAAGCGCGCTAATAGTGGTGAGATTGCGAAAATTGAAATTCAGGGCAATGACATAAAGGTGACACCGAAAGGGCAAGATAAGGCGACCGAACACTCTGTCAAAGAGGGCGGGAGTAGTATTTATGAACAAGGGCTAAAGCAAGAAGCGACTGAAGTAACGATCGTTCCACCCTCAGAAGTCGGATCAACGCTATGGAATGTTGCGATTATTATCGTGCCCGTCCTATTGATCGGTGCATTCTTTATCTTTATGATGCGCCAAGCTCAGGGCCAAAATAATCAAGCGATGGGATTTGGTAAGTCAAAGGCAAAGCTCTACGGTATTGATAAAGAGAAGGTTGTATTTGACGATATTGCCGGTAATGACTCTGCTAAGCAAGATCTTGAGGAAGTTGTTGACTTCTTGAAACACCCAAAGAAATATGAGCAACTTGGAGCGAAGATTCCAAAGGGAGTACTGCTTGTCGGTAATCCTGGTACTGGTAAGACGATGCTTGCGCGTGCTGTTGCAGGTGAGGCGAATGTGCCATTCTTTTCTATCTCTGGTTCGGAATTCGTCGAAATGTTTGTAGGTGTTGGTGCGAGTCGTGTCCGCGATCTGTTTGCCAAGGCAAAGAAGAATGCGCCGGCAATCGTCTTTATTGATGAGATCGATGCAGTCGGTCGTAAGCGTGGAAGCGGTATGGGTGGTGGCCACGATGAGCGTGAGCAGACACTGAATCAAATCTTGGTTGAGATGGATGGTTTTGAGACGGGGACGAATGTGATTGTTCTCGCAGCAACCAACCGTTCAGATGTGCTTGATCCAGCACTGCTTCGTCCAGGTCGTTTTGACCGTCGTACAAATATCATGTTGCCTGAGCGCAAAGACCGCGAAGCAATCCTAAAGGTGCATTTCAAGAACAAGCCGAGTGACGAAACGGTAAATCTCGACGCTCTGGCTGCAAAGACAGCTGGCTCATCAGGTGCGGACCTTGCGAATATTGCCAACGAGGCTGCTATTATTGCCGCGCGCCGCAATAGCAAAAAGATCAATAATGCTGATCTTACAGAGGCGTTCGAAAAAGTAGCAATCGGTCCTGAGCGCAAGACCAAGGTAATGACTGAAAAGGAAAAAGAGCTCACCGCGTATCACGAGGCTGGTCATGCAATTGTTGGACACATTCTGCCCGACTCTGACCCTGTTCATAAAGTCACGATTATTCCGCGCGGTGGTACTGGCGGAGTGACATGGTTCTTGCCACCTGAGGATAAGAGCTATACGAGTGTCGTGGAGTTCAAGGATATCCTTGCCCGAGCCCTTGGTGGTCGTATCGCAGAAAAGCTTATCTACGGGGATGATCATATTACGACAGGCGCTGGCTCCGACCTTCGTAAGGCAACAGAGATTGCCCGCGACATGGTTATTGAGCAGGGTATGGGTACCAAGTTGCGCGACCAGGTCTTCCATGAAGACAATGGCGGCATGGTATTTGATAGGATCACTCATGAGCGACCATACAGTGATGACACTGCAAAAGAAATTGACAAAGAGGTTGAAACGCTTATCAAGGAAGCAGCAAAACGTGCGGAAATCGTCATCAAGCACAACCGCCCAAGTCTTGACCATCTTGCAAAGGCGTTGCTCGAAGAAGAGACAATCGAAGAAGAGGGTGTTAAAAAATTACTAGCCCATACCGTTTTGCCACAGGAGGCAAAGCTTTACTAGGAGCATCTGAACCATGGGAAAGATGCAGAGTGTTGTTGCAAGAGCAAACAAGCGGCTGACAATTCAGTTAGCCGCTGGCCTTTTGGCCGGTTCTACACTTATCTCTAGCGTCTTGGGATTGTATCGAGAGCGCCTTTTGAATGGGCTTTACTATGATACGTATAAGGTTGGGCTCGATGCCTACACAATTGCATTTACTATTCCTGACTTCATGTTCTTTATTCTTGTTTCTGGAGCACTGAGTGTCACCTTTATCCCGGTATTCAACCAACGTCTGGGAACGGGTAATAAAAAGTCTGCTTGGGAACTCTCCTCGAGCCTTATTAATTTTATGGCACTCATGACACTTATTGCCAGTGTGCTGATTATTATCTTTGCCGATCAGATCGTTCGCTATATCGTCGGTCCTGGGCTTGACGAATCAGGACATGCGCTCGCAGTCAGCATGATGCGAGTGATTGCCGTGAACCCCTTCTTATTTGCTATTGCGACCGTGATTGCCAGCATGCAACAGGCGGTGGGGAGATTTACGTTTTACACGCTTGCTCCAACTATCTACAACATAGGTATCATCATCGGGGCGCTCTTTTTTACAAATGGCATTAATTTATTTGGCTGGCAGATTTTTGAAGGGGGAATTATGGGTGTGGCACTTGGTGTCGTTCTCGGTTCCATTCTCCAACTTCTTGTCAGTACGCTTGGCTTAATCGGATTAGGTTTTGATTACCAATTCAAGATATTTTGGAAAAATAAAGGTTTCCGTCAAGTATTAAGGCTTCTGCCTGCTCGCTCACTGGACCAGGGCGCGGATTACTTAAACGGTATTGTTGAAACAAACATTGCCTCGCATATGGCGGTGGGAACCGTACGTGCGTATCAGCAGGCCACGGCCCTTCATATGGTGCCAATTAATCTTATCGGGGTAGCGATTAGTACAGCAGCATTTCCTAAAATGACTGAGCGACTTAGTCAAGGACGTCCGGACCTCTTTAAGAAAGAGCTGCAAGCAGTCTTGAGGGTTATTGTGTGGCTTGCGTTGCCAGCGGCGACGATTGCCTTTTTTGCCAGGGGATATCTAGTGAACTTTATTAAAAACGGTGGTGACACACTTATGGCGGGCCTTCTGGGTGCGCTGGTTGTAGCGATTTTATTCCGTTCGATCTATCACATCGCGGCGCGTACTTTTTATGCTCAGCAGGATACCAAGACACCGCTTTACATTTCCGTTTTTACGATTTCGCTTAATATCGTGCTGGCAGTTTGGTTTACAACCTCTCTTGCTATGGGAGCATATGGTCTCGCATGGGCTCAGTCAATTGTTGCAGCGGTGGAAGTGTTGATTCTTTTTGTGATTATGTCTTGGCGAATTCCGGGTCTGTTTGATAAAAAATTCGTCAGTGCTGTCTTGCGAATGGCGAGTGCAACAGGAATTATGGGTGTTATTACCTACATTACTGTGCAGCTATTCCAGCTGGGTGCAGACGATCAAAGCTTCTTTGCGACTTTTCCGAAGTTTATCGTGATTGTTATCGTGAGCCTTACCGCGTATGTCTTTTTAAGCCGCTTTATGAAGCTTAGCGAGGCCGAGCCAGTAATTGTGCGAGCGCGTAAAGTCTTGTTTAGCAGGTTCCAAAGCAAGCCACCTCTGTAAATTTCAGTCGTAAGGTGATATAATATACTTCTGAAATTATGAATCAAACGAACACGCGAAATTTTTGTATTATTGCTCACATTGACCATGGTAAGTCGACCCTGGCTGACCGCATGATGGAAGTGACGGGCACAGTTTTGAAGCGCGATATGAAGTCGCAGCTTCTTGATAGTATGGATCTCGAGCGTGAAAAAGGTATCACGATCAAACTTGCACCAGTTCGGATGGAATACAAAGATCATGAGCTAAATCTTATCGATACTCCAGGGCATGTGGATTTTAGCTACGAAGTATCCCGAAGTCTTGAGGCGTGCGAAGGTGCCATCTTGGTGGTGGATGCTAGTCAGGGGATTCAGGCCCAGACGCTTGCGAATGTGTATCTGGCGCTCGCAGCGGATTTGACGATTATTCCTGTCCTGAATAAAATCGACCTTCCTGCCGCGGATGTGCCGCGTGTATCAGCAGAAATTATCAATCTTTTAGGGTGCAGGGACGAAGATATTCTTAAGATTAGCGCCAAGACTGGTGAGGGTGTGCCCGAAGTACTCGAAGCAGTCATCGAACGAATCGCTCCGCCTCAAGGTGAAGTTAAAGCACCCACCCGAGCGCTTATTTTTGATAGTTATTACGATGATTATCGAGGGGTTATTCTGTATGTTCGTATTGTTGACGGGAGTATACCAAAGGGTTCACAAATAAAAATGCTCGCAACAAATGCAAAGGGGCTTGCGCTTGAAGTGGGAGCCTTAACTCCTAAGATGACACCGCACCAGTCACTGGAAACTGGAGATATAGGATATATTGTCACGAACCTTAAATCGACACGTGAGGCAAAAGTAGGTGATACGGTAAGCCTAGTTGTCCATAATAGTTCACTCGTCTCCATTGCCCATGGCACCGATCCCCTTTCTAAAGAAATTACACCGCTTCCCGGCTACCAGAATGTCAAGCCGTTTGTCTATGCCGGCTTCTTTCCTACATCTAACGAAGACTATAATGAACTAAAGGAGGCAATTGAAAAACTTTCTTTAAGTGACTCGGCGCTGCAGTTTGAACCAGAGAATTCGCCAGTACTTGGCTTTGGGGTCCGCATTGGTTTTCTTGGCCTGCTTCACATGGAAATTATTCGTGAACGTCTGGAGCGCGAATACGATCTCGATTTGATTGTGACTAATCCGTCAACCGATTACCAGGTGACACTTAATAATGGCGAGGAGGTCGATATAAAGTCGGCTAGTGATTTGCCAGAAATCACCAAGGTCAAAGAAATTCGTGAACCATGGGTGAACGGTGAAATTGTTGTGCCGCGAGATTATATTGGTGCAGTATTGCAACTTATTGTTGGTAAGCGAGGCCAGCAAAAAAACCTTAGTTATATTGATGAGCGAGCACTTATTAGTTTTGAGGCACCGCTTGCCAATCTTTTGACTGATTTTTACGATCAGCTCAAGAGTGTCACGAGCGGTTATGGCAGCTTCAACTATGAACTCACGGGGTATATTCCGGAAGATCTCGTCCGAGTCGACTTTTATGTGGCCGGTGAAATGGTTGACGCTCTCAGCCTCATGACACACCGAAGCGAGTCGCAGCGGGTAGGACGAGAAGTGGTTGATAAGCTCAAAGAGGTCATTCCGCGGCAGAACTTCCAAGTTGCTTTACAGGCGGCGATTGGGGGAAAGTTTATCGCCCGAGCCGATCTTTCGGCGTACCGAAAAGATGTGACAACGGGTCTTTACGGTGGTGATGTCTCGCGAAAAAAGAAAGTGTTGGCTAAACAGAAAAAAGGGAAGGCGCGTATGAAGCGTTTTGGTAAGGTGGACATTCCAGCCGAAGCGTTTACGACGCTGCTTAAATCATAAAAAGGGCTCCTGTGGGTGACGCGAGGCGGGGCAGCACCCAAATTGTTTTATCCAAGGGATAAAAAATTTAGGGGCGGACCGAGCGGCAGGATCCACATGTTTTTAGAATAAGGATAAGCGAAACTCCCCTTGTTATTTCCCTGAATAACGAGTACTATTAAACTGTATAGTGAAAGGGGTATATATGGGTTATCAACATTTTGCAGATATCTTGGGTCTTGGAACTCCAGAATTGATCATCATCCTGGTAATCTTGCTTCTCTTGTTTGGGGGTAGTAAATTACCACAGCTGGCGAAAAGCATCGGCTCATCAGTAAAAGAACTACGCAAGGGTGTACAAGATGACGCAAAGGGAAGTTCAGCAAAAACCAGTCAAGCAAAGTCTGACGAATAGTTCGAGTTCTCTCGGAGACACTTCGTTTCAAACAAGCTTTTCTGATCATATTGCAGAGCTACGCCGTCGTATCTTTTTTGTGTTGCTTGTTTTTTTGGTAGCTTCGTCGCTTGCCTATAATTATCGCGATAATTTACTCGCGATAATTATGAACCCTCTTAATGGTGAGAAGCTTATTTATTTGACCCCAGGTGGTGGGTTTAATTTTATTTTCCAGATCTCGCTGTATGCAGGATTACTTGCGGCCGCTCCTATGCTCATCTATCAGCTGTACGGGTTTATCCGACCGGCTCTTCCGACTCGTGCCCAACGTTCCTCGGTGGTAATTGTCATTGTTGCGTTTCTCCTCATGCTCTGCGGGGTAACGTTTGGTTACTTTGTTGCTGTTCCGTCTGCACTCCATTTCCTCTCGACATTTGCAGGAACAGATGTCACACCAAATCTGACCGCAGATTCGTATCTGAGCTTTTTCCTAGCATATATCGCTGGGCTTGGCGTTTTGTTTGAACTGCCGCTGCTCCTTCTCTTCCTCCACTGGATTCACCCTATGACCCCAGGAAAGTTACTCAAAACAGAGCGATTTGTAATTTTATTTGCTTTTGTTGCAGCGGCGCTTATTACACCAACCCCTGATATGCTGAACCAAACCATGATTGCTGTTCCGCTTATCTTGATTTACCAAATGGGGGTTGTGGCGGTGCTCTTGGTAATCCGAAAGGAGCGTCGCAAGCAAAAGCATCAAGCAAAAGCCGTTGCTACTTCACCAGCTCCTCTGCCGCCTTCTCCTGCCGCTGTACTACAAAACACGCCCAAACCACAGCCTCGCTCAGCTGCGCAGCCCGTAAACACTTCGCAGAAAGTAACACAGCACAAGCCGGCTACATCTCAGCAAAGTCGAGGCATTGATGGATTTTCTCGGCGAGCGACACCCGTCTCGGCAGTGCCTCCTCGGTCTCGGACAACCATTACGCCTCCAGTTCGCCCTTCTTCGGCACCCTCTCGGCCAGCCTCTTATCGTCGCTCGTTTACTATCGATGGATTCCCTATTAACTAATAGTTGACAGAAAAAGCCATAAGCGTATAAAATATAAGCAACAAAGCCCCTACTTAAAAACAACACAATAAAAAGGAAAAGATAATGAACCACATACAGAACGAAATGCAAGCTTTGCTCCAAAAGAAGATGGATCGACGCGATTTCATTAAGCATGTTGGTATTGGGTTTGCGGCGATTTTAGGAATTAGTACGATTCTTCGCGCGATGAGCTCGATGAATGGGTCAAAGCAGACGGTTGGATATAGTGCTGGCGCGTACGGTGGTGGGAAAGATTCCGCTACTGCTATCAAGAAATAGCTCCGGTATGCTATAGTTTGCCGTATGGAAAGCGCACTCCCTGTATTACACAATAAAGAAGCCTTTGAAGCGGCACTAGAGAATTACGAAGTCTCTTCGCATGGTAAAAAAGTGTTAGAGAGCACGTCATTTGTTGCCATGAGTGGTGTTGCTGGGGGTGGTCGTAATACGGTCATTCGTCATCTTGTCGAGAGTGGGAAGTATATTTTTGCAATCTCAGACACGACCCGTCCTCCAAAGGTTCGCGATGGCCGGCTTGAGCAAAATGGAATTGACTATTATTTTCGCAGTGAAGACGACATGCTGAGGGATATTCAAAATGGTGAGTTTATCGAGGCAGAAGTTATCCACAATCAGCAGGTTTCGGGGACAAGTATACGTGAGATCGAGCGCACTATTGCTACGCAAAAGATTCCGATTCACGATTTTGAATATGGCGGCATAAAAAA
The DNA here is from genome assembly GCA_964477195.1 of uncultured Candidatus Saccharibacteria bacterium. Lineage (GTDB taxonomy): Bacteria > Patescibacteriota > Saccharimonadia > Saccharimonadales > Saccharimonadaceae > JALRBM01. The sequence continues at coordinate 4,454 of CAYZCX010000019.1, read as the reverse complement.
TGTTATTCGCGCCAAGCCCGACGCGGTAATCATCGGGTTGGTTCCACCTCACTACAAAGAATGGATTCATCGTCTTTATAATAGAGAACCGCTTCATGATCAGGAATTCCTTAATCGTCTCGTAACGGCCGAAAAGGTTCTCGAAAATATGCTTAGTCACTCTTATTTCAAGCTCCTCGTGAATGACTCAACTGATGAATGCGCCGCGCAGCTTCGGCGAATTGTTGAGGACGGAGAGTATACAGACGAGGATCATGCGAAAGGCAAGCAAGTGGTCGAGGGGTTACTACGAGATGTCCGCACCGAACTGATGACACGACTGCCTGTCTAGCACTCGGGTTGAAAGAGTGCCAAAAAAAGGGTAGACTAAGCGTATGACTGACCGCCAAATAGCGATTCTTGTCGCCATCGTTGAACAATACGCAGAAGTTGCGGTGCCTGTTGGCAGTGTCACGCTTGCGAAGTTATTTGGTGTCTCGAGCGCGACAATCCGCAGTGAAATGGCTAAGCTCGAGGAGATGGAGTTGATCACGCAGCCGCACACGAGCGCTGGGCGAATTCCAACCGACAAGGGCTATCGATTTTATGTGAATCAAATTACCGAGGCCGATGAGCAAGGCATGTTTGAACTCGATCGCAGTGCGAGAGCGATTGAGGCACGAGTCAACACCCATAGCGATCACGCAGATCGTGCTATTCGAAGCGCGGTCGATAGTCTTGTCGAATTAACCCATAACTTAGGAGTAGCGACGATTGGCGATCAACTGTATATGAGTGGTATTGGTAACCTCTTTAGCCAGCCTGAGTTCCTTCAAGGAACACACACCCAGGCCGTGGCGCAACTTCTCGATAACCTTGAACCATGGCTCCGTGAAGCGGCGCCAAACGAACCGCTTAATGTATTTATTGGAGCCGAAAATCCTATCGGAAAAACTAGCGGCGCAAGTTTGATTATTAGCCGCTTTCGGTCGCCATACTCTGACCGAAGCTATATTGGTGTACTCGGCCCGACACGTCAAAGCTACGGAAAAGTCATGCGACTTGTCCGTCATGCCGGGGCGATGCTCGAAGAGGTCTTATAATCTATTTACGATAGATTTTTGCAACTATATCCAAAGGAGGATATAATATATAAGGCCTAGAGTGGGCTCATATATATAGTGGATGGTGAGAACGTTGGCGGACGGTGCTACCATGCCGGTCTGGTTTTCCTTGGATCGCATCTTTAGTTTTCTGGAAGGAAAGTGGGTTAAGATCCGAAATCGGTCGATTTGGCCGATGGGTATTGTGCTCATTGCAGGACTCTTCTCCATGTGGGTCGGCAATATCAGTAGCCTCCAGGAACATGGCGGATTCACCGGTATCGCCGGATGGCTCATCCCGGGAATTGTCGTTGTCGGGATGCGCTCCTGGCTCATGACTGGGCGAGTTGTCCAGGTATGGCCGCGTGCCAAATGGAGTGCTCGTTTGCGGTTGCTGATTGCTCAGTGGATGCCAACAGCGGGTAACTTCCTGGTCAATGGCTTTGCCATCTACCTCATTCTCGATAACCTCTCAACGGGTCTATTGAAGTGGGGGCGATGGGATTCGTGGTGTCTTGGGATCGCCGGAGCTGCGTTGATCCTGCTAAGCGCGCTGAAGCTACTGCTCGGTGAGCGAATGTCCACCAAGTTGTATATCGCCTTGCTGGCGCTCGGTACCCGAGTGTTTCAGCAGATCATGCTTGTTAGGTCGCCACAGCTAGCGGTCATCCCCTGGCAGACGCCGGTAGGACTCATCATCATTGCTTCGGTCATGGTGACCATGAGCCTCATCGAGTACATGGCGGCATGCCAAGAGGGAAGTGCGGATGAGAAGGAGACCATGCTGATCCTTGTGGCAGACGGCTTCAACTTTGGTGCCGCAGGGGTTCTGCTTGTTGGCTGGAGCCTTATGTAGCCGCAACTAGGTCACCGGGAGCGCTTGCTTTGTTTTGCGAGCGCTCCCGGAGATTTTCTCTTGGCACTCAATTGCAAAGAGTGCCAGTACACGCTACTATAGGGGTAAGAGAAGGCAAAAGGAGTGATATGACGAAAAAGAACGACGATGAACTGCAAAAAAGAATTGATGAATTAACTCAAGATCTCCAGCGCACACGCGCAGATTTTGAAAACTATCGTAAGCGCGTTGAGGGTGAAAAAACCACAGCTCGCGAAGCAGGACAGGCAAGCGCAATCTTAAAGCTTCTCCCTGTCATCGATACGATTGAACGTGCTATCCTTTATATGCCCGAAGAATTAAAGGATAACAAATGGGCTCTTGGAATTGCCGGATTGGTAAAAAATCTCGAAAAGGCGCTCGAGAGTCTTAATCTTAAACGCATTGACGCTTCTGAGGGTGCGACATTTGATCCTGATCTTCACGAAGCTATCCAGTTTGACGAAGACGCGACGGGAGACAAAGAAGTCATCAGCGAAGAACTTCAGGCCGGCTATTTACTGGGTAATCGCCCAATTCGTCACGCTATGGTGCGTGTCACGCGCAAGTAGGACCGCTAAGGGATGAAGGTATTTTACGAACGTAGATCCTCACCCTTTTCTTTTCCTGCGACTCTTTCTATCCTTGGAATCGTCTTTTTTGTGGCGATCTTGTGTCTGCTAGTTCGCTCTTCCGGTGTGGGAAATGTGACGATTGGCAAAAAGTCGAATATCAGTAAAACGACACTCCTCAAAAACTACACGGTTCACTACCCCATCTTTCACGATGCTGCGCTTGATGCGATTATCAGTAAGTACACGGACAACCAGATTAATGCCTTTGAAAAAAAGCTTGCGGGAAAGAATGATATCCGCGATCATCTGACGATAACATTTTCGGTAGCGTATATCGGTACACAGACAGCAAGTATAGAGTTTACTCAACAGGAGCAAGTTATCGGTCAGCCGGACATCTCTACGAAACACCGACTGACGCTTGACCTCATAGCTAAAAAAGAGCTCACTGTTCAGGATGTGATCTTGCAGACTCTCGAAGCTCGTCAAGCCCTTGCAAAACTCCTCCATGATTTCTTCAAAGAAAATGCGACGACTGCATTTTCACCTACTGAACTCGTCGATCTACTGGAGCTGCAGCTCGATGATCTTTATGATTTTAGTATAGAACCAAATGCACTTGTGCTCTCCCTCAATCCGCATCATCCATCTAATAAGACGACCGGGCTCATGAGTATTGCCATAAATAAAGATTTGCTGGGAAATGTGCTTCGGGATAATTACAAAAAGCCAGATACAGGGGCGCAGGCAGCTGTCACGGATTATCGTATTGAAAGACAGCCGAGACCGGGAACCATTATCGATCCCGGGACAAAAATGATAGCGCTGACCTTTGACGATGGTCCAAGCCCGCTGACGACTCGCCTTCTCGATACGCTCAGTACGTACGAGGCGAATGCGACGTTTTTTGTTATTGGTCGGCAAGTAGCCCCTTATAGCGGACTGCTGCAAAGGGAGCTACGTGAGGGAAATGAAATAGGTAACCATAGCTGGGATCATCCGGACTTACGCGCCTTTACCGGGGCAGGACTCGATCATGAGATTATTGATACGCAGCACGCTATCCAATTAGCGACCGGAGGCTACACGCCATCGCTGATGCGTCCGCCGTACGGAGGGACGAATCCGGCGGTTTTGGAGTATCTTTCAGGTCACCAATTAACGCAGGTACTCTGGAACGTCGACACCAATGATTGGCGCGACCATAACGCAGAGACTGTTTACGGCCGAATTATGGCGGGAGCGGGGGATGGTCGCGTGGTGCTTCTTCATGATATTTATCCAACATCCATCCAGGCGGCGACCCGTGCTATTCGAGATTTGAAAGCCGAAGGATATCAGCTGGTGACGATCTCTGACCTCTATAAATATCATCATAATTAGCACTCTTGACATGAGAGTGCTAATTTATTTACAATGAATATGTTGGCAATCAATATATGAGAGTGCTAGAATAAATACAGATTGAATTTCATTTATAAATTATCCAGGAGGAAGTAAAGCTATGGGAAAAATTATTGGTATCGACCTCGGAACCACAAACAGCGCATTTGCCTACATGATAGCGGGTAAGCCCGACGTGATTGCGAACGCAGAAGGAAATCGCACGACCCCAAGTGTTGTTGCGATTAACAAAGGTGGCGAACGTTTAGTCGGCCAAGTTGCACAGCGTCAGCGCGTCACAAATGCAAAAAATACTATCTATGGTGTGAAGCGACTTATCGGTCGTAAATTTAGCGATGACGAAGTCCAAAAAGACCTCGATATCATGCCATACGAAATTGTCAAAAAGGGCGATGGCGTCGCGGTAAAAATGGGCGACAAAGAATACACACCTGAAGAAGTTTCGGCTATGATCCTATCGAAGATCAAGGCTGATGCCGAAAGCTTCTTGGGCGAAAAGGTGACGGAAGCAGTGATTAC
>CAYZCX010000018.1:0-17111 GCA_964477195.1 uncultured Candidatus Saccharibacteria bacterium | reverse complement strand
GCGCGCACGGCTGGGGGCCGTGAGGTCGCAAGTTCAAGTCTTGTCATCCCGACCAAAAAACCAAATAGTATTTCAGTAAGGCGGAATAATCATGAATCAACGAATCGCCGTTCGGGCAATCATCCGTAAAGACGAAAAAACATTGCTTTTGCGGCGTGCAAATGGTCGACCATCTATCTTGGGAAAGTTCGAACTTCCCGGTGGGAAACTTGATTATGGTGAACAGCCCGAAGACGCGCTGGCGCGTTATCTAAAAGAAGATACAGGCTTGATTATTCAGACAGCTCAACTTTTTGATGTTCTTACATATATTGATCATGATGATCGAGACATCCAGTATATATTTATTCTTTACCTCGTGAGTGTGACGACACCTCAATCTATTACTCTTGGGCATGACTACGATCATTATTTATGGAAGAAGGTGTCAAACATACAACAAGAAGAATTAACAGAATCTGCAAAGTTATTGTTGGGAATATCACAACAGCAAATTACCTCTGTTAAAGAAGAAGAACTTATAGGTAATGATGTCACAAAATCAACAGAATTGCATCATGCCATTATCTATTCAGACGGAGGGTCACGTGGTAACCCTGGCCCTTCGGCTTCTGGTTTTGTTATCATGAATGACCGTGAGCATGTTATCCATGAGGGTGGAATGTATCTTGGTATTACAACGAATAACCAAGCGGAATATCATGGTGTACGACTTGCTTTAGAGAAAGCTCATGAAATGGGGGTTAAGACCGTCGATTTTCGGCTTGATAGCCTTTTGGTCGTCAATCAGATGAATGGTATCTATAAGATAAAGAACAGGGATCTTTGGCCAATCCATGAACGCATACAGGAGTTGGTGAAAGATTTTGATAAGGTAACCTTTACTCATGTGCGTCGTGAGTTTAATCAGCTAGCCGACGGCATGGTAAATAAGATTCTCGATGCTCAGGCAAGTCTGTAGGGTATAATAGAAAACGGCAGCTTATTAAGCGATCGCTTGTATTAATTTACAAGAGGAAAGTCCGGGCAACATAGGGCGTAACAGTCGCTAACGGCGACCGGGAGCGATCCTAGGGAAAGTGCCACAGAAACGATACCGCCTTTTTACGAAGGTAAGGGTGAAAGGAGTGGGGTAAGAGCCCACAGCTTCTTATGGCGACATAAGAAGGAGGTAAACCCTGTTAGTTGCAAGGAGATCTACATACAAGGCTGCTCGCCTGTAGGTCGCTATCCGCTTGATCTTTCGAGCAATCGAAGGACTAGATAGATGATCGTTCACGACAGAACCCGGCTTATCGATAGGCTGTCACTAAAAAATACTCCCTATATAGGGAGTATTTTTTAGTGTAGGGAGTAACTAGGTCTTATTTTACAGTCTTAACAACTGCTTCGAAGGCTTTTGGCTCATTTACAGCCAGTTCAGCGAGTATCTTACGGTCAAGCTCGATGTTGGCCTTTTTGAGACCTGCGATAAGATTGCCATAAGTGACGCCATGTTCACGTGCTGCTGCGTTGATGCGTGAAATCCAAAGGCCGCGGAGATCGCGCTTTTTGTTACGACGGTCGCGATATGCGTACTGTAATGCACGAATAACACCTTGCTTGGCAAGACGGAATGAACGCGTGCGGTTATGCTGCATTCCTTTGGCTAATTTTAAAATCTTTTTGTGTTTTGCTCGTGCTGCAACACCTCGTTTTACTCGCATATTAAACTCCTAACGCTCGCTTAACGTTTTTTGTCATTCCACCGGTGACTTGGGCACCGTTTTTAATAGCACGTTTGCGACTTTTACTTTTCTTTACGAGAAGATGATTCCCGAAAGCGCGCCGGCGAGTCAGTTTACCTGTGCTCGTCAGCTTGATGCGCTTAGCAGTACCCTTATGGGTTTTTAGCTTTGGCATTATTTACTCCTTACTACTATATTCAGATTGCGGCCAGCCATCTGAGGTTTTTGCTCCATTATTACATCGTCACCGAGGAGGTTATCTATTCGGTCGGCCATCTCGTAACCCAACTCTTTATGGGCAAGTTCACGACCTCTAAAGACAATCATGATCTTTACCTTATGACCTTCGTCAATAAAACTGCGAATCTTACGGAGTTTTATATCAAGGTCGTTGGCGCCAATTTTAAGTCCAAGACGCATCTGCTTGAGCTCGCTCGCCTTACTATTCTTCTTGTGTTTTTGCTGCTCCTTCATCTTTTGGTACTGGTATTTACCCCAGTCGATGATTTTTGCGACAGCTGGATTTGCACCAGGGGAGATCTCTACAAGATCTACGCCTGCCTCTTCGGCAAGTTTGAGCGCCTCCACGCGGCTCATAATGCCAAGTTGTTCTCCGTCTGTTCCAATAACACGAAGTTCAGGTGAACGAATTGCTTCGTTGATACGAATTGATTGATTAATCGCTAATCTCCTCTGCGAGTTTGCAATAATTTAAGCGTTACTCGTTCTCCATTCTACCAGATTCACGACCACTGTTCAAGAGTTTTGTCGATATTGTAGTGCTTCGCTAAGGTGGGGGACCTCTATCATTGCGCTTCCAGCCAGGTCTGCAATAGTTCGAGCAACTTTGATTATCTTGAAATAGCTTCGTGCGCTAAGATTTAGCCTGTCCGCAGCCTGTTTAAGTAGCTTTCGCGTCGCTTCATCAAGAAATACTATTTCATTAATCTCGCTGCTTTGAAGACTGTTGTTATAGCGGGTGCCGTTATCTCGATAGCGTGCTTGTTGGGCTTTGAGCGCGAGGGTGATATTTTGCAAAGCTGCTTCGTGTTGTGCGTTACTTTTCTGTTTTTGAGAGAGAAGGGCATCGTTTGAGACACGGGACACAGCAACAGTCATGTCTATTCGATCAAGGAACGGTCCGGAGAGTCGTTTCTGGTAAGAAAGTATCTGAGTAGGACTGCAAGTGCACTCCTTTGTTTCATCACCGTAATAGCCACAAGGGCAAGGATTCATTGTGGCGACCATCATAAAATCTGCGGGGTATGACACGCTTCCGCTTGCTCTACTGACCTGTATCCTCCTATCTTCAAGAGGTTGACGAAGAGCCTCAAGGAATGAACGCGGGTATTCTGGTATTTCATCAAGGAAGAGTACTCCTAGATGTGCGAGGCTAATTTCTCCTGGTTTTGGCTTTGATCCGCCACCGATAAGGGACGTTCGGCTAGCTGTATGATGAGGCGTTCGGAAGGGTCTGGTATGAACAACTGCTTCGTCTGTTTCGCCAGCAAGGCTATAGAGCTTTGTGACAGCAATCTGTTCGTTGTGTGAAAGCGCTGGCAGCAGATTTACGACCGTTTTTGCCAACATTGTTTTACCTGATCCCGGAGGCCCGGTAAGTAGTAAATTATGATGTCCGGCGGCAGCGATGACAAGTGCTCGTTTAGCTTGTTCCTGGCCGATGATGTCATCAAGAGCAGAGGATAAGGGGATTTTGGAGTGAGTGCGAGGAGGCGATTTATACGGTTCAAGCCGAACTTCCCCTTTAAGATGCAGAAAAAGGGCCCTTAGGGAGGGGATAGCGATAATCTGAACGTCTGGGACGAGACTTGCTTGTGCGGCATTTTTATAAGGGAGGTATATTGTGCTGATTCCAGCTTTTCGTGCGGCTTCAACGATACTTATGGCGCCGCGAACGGGTCGAACATCCCCGTTGAGGGCGAGTTCACCAGCAAAAACTGCACCTTCCGTTTCTGCTGGACTCAGCTGTCCACTGCTCGAGAGAATAGCCAAGGCAATAGGGAGATCATAGTGTGTCCCATCTTTTGGCAGCTCGGCGGGTGCAAGATTAATAGTGATTTTTCGGGGAGGGTATTCCAATTGGGTATTGATGATCGCGCTTCGTACACGTTCTTTTGCTTCATCTATTGCCTTATTTCCCATTCCCACGATCTGGAGGCTTGGTAGCCCTTTGGCGGAATGGCTTTCGAATTCAACAAGTGAGCCCTCAAAACCCACCGGTGCGACCGAAAATATCTTCGAGACCGTTCCCATGATGATTGCTAGTTAAACATAGACATAAGCTCTTCTGCAATAGGATTTTTCATGGTATAATATAAAGTGTTTTGGGGCTGACTCAGCTTTCGACAAAGGGACTTTAACAGATTATCTTGCAAGTCGATCATACGCGTAACGTATATTTTTAATTGCAAAAACATTTGCACAGGCAGTCAAAAACGTAAAAGTCCCTGCGATTTTCGCTCAGGCTTTTCAACCTGCCGTCGCTACAGTTTAATTACGGTAGCCATCACGTCTTAGCAGGTGACATAGCAAGACGAGGTGTTATACTTCATGTCACTTACTTTCTTGGTGCGCAGTGGCGCTAAGAAGGGAAAATACACCACGCAGTCACTTTGATATTTTTGTTTATTCTCTAATCAAAGTTCCTGTCATTTTAAAATAAACTAAGCTTGTAGACGGATAGTCAGTTACCTTTTGGACCCGGGGGCGGTACCCGGCAGCTCCACCAAAATCATTTTTTAGCATCCGCTTCACGGCGGATGCTTTGTTTTTTTGGCAAAATAAAACAACCACCTGCGAGTAGTGGTTGTTTAGTGTGGAGTTTTTTGAATCTTGTTTATTTTTGGCTCCTGTATAATTTTTTTATTCAGAAGCTACCCCTATAATATGACGCGAAAGCGCTTGTGTCAACATAATTTACAAAGAAAGTTTCTGTAAAAAATACCGCGTGTGGATAAGTCTATTTTGTAAAAGGGGTATGGTGTTTTTGTGTTCAGGGCAACCATAGGTTTTTACGTATGGCCTACGTACCTAATTAGTTCGAGTCGGTCTGATTAGGAAAGGGGAAAGGTTATTGCTGAGTGGACTTACGGCAGGTGAACGTAGTACTTATGGGACAGAACGACACAAGGGGACCGTGAGCCTAATGGCACAGGAGCGTTGATGTGAGTAGCGTGTTATTGAACTTTTGCTAAATGGAAGAAGTCCTGACAGTTTGTCTATACAAAGCTATGCAACTATTTGTGGTATAAGTTTTCCATAATCATGGCGGAAGGCCCGTAGGTGCTATTGCGTTAGTTGTTCCCGTCATCATTAATAGGAACTAGTTGTCCAGGTCTGATACTGTAGCGTTGCTTAGCAACCTTGCTCAGCCTTAGCTTCTGGCTGACACTAACTGCTGGATTTGTTGGCATACTTTTGTATAGGTATTTGAATATAAAAGTATTTAAAACAACGTTATATTAAATACAACATACAAATAATAACACCTATAAAAGAATTAAGATTTCGCTGATTTGGAAAATATACAACATATATTAGTAATAAATGTATTGTCAAGAGACGACTAATATGCTAATGTTTAACTAAGCTTTTAAACAAAACAAAAAGCAAAAGAAAAATACATTAAAAAATAAACTGACTGCAGGTTTTGACAGAAACTTGGCGGTATACTCGCACAAAATGAGTTGCACACCTGTGCGCCCAAGTACCTTATATGTGCAGATGAATACTGCCATGCTCTGTCAAACGACATAGAGCAAAGAATGTCGCTAGTACCGACACGTCTAGTTAATCCTCGTAATAATGTAATCTTTACCTTATGAGTAGAACACTAGACGTGTCTGTGGAACGTGAATAATAGAATGCCCCAGGTTTTCCTGGAGCGGTCAGTTGCCTCGAGCAGTAGTTTGTTCTGATGCACGCGCCAAATAGTTTATTTACAGAGGCGGATGTCGCAATCAAAACGTTTAATAACTGCTGCTCAGGCTCTCTTGGTGGTATAGTGGGGACATGTTAGAGCGAATAATAAGTGTGAGCATAGTTCTAGCGATCATAGTCTTAGCTGTGATGTTACAGATAAGCACACCGACGACCGCGGGCCCATTGGGTATATTGATAGTCTTTATTTTTATGTATGTGTTAGTACTTGGTGTGCTAACATTTTTGCTTTTTGGAGTGAGCAGAGTGCTTAATAGAGTTGCTCGTATGGTGACTCCAAAATCTCAGCGGCGTCCTCTGACTCTAGTAAGGGCGTATTATTTTTCTTCGGTCCTTGCATTAGCGCCCGTTATCTTTCTGGGGATGCAGTCGGTGGGCCAAGTAGGATTTTATGATGTCGTGCTGGTGATACTCTTTGTTGGTGTTGCTTGTTTTTATGTGGCAAAAAGAACAGCGTAATCATATGGCTAAAGTAACGATTATGCTATAATTACAGATATGGAACCTAAGCTGTCTGCACCAAACCGAGGACCGGAGCATTTACCTGATATAACTGGCGGAAGCGTTGAACGCATTCCCTCGGTTCCGACCCCGGAAAAGAGAGGTGAAATGGGGCATGAGCGAGGTGAAGAGAGGAAAGAAGGAGAGTCTCCTGCAGTACCTCAGGCGATTCTTCCTCCTGTCCAAATTACAACAGTTGCTCCGGCAGTTGACGATGTGACGGCGGTACCAGCCGACTCTACGCCTCTAGTAGCTGCTGATGACGATCTGATAGAGAAGGAGTGGGTAGAAAAAGCCAAGGCGATTGTTGTAAAAACAAAAGACGATCCCTATCAGAGGGAGCAAGAAGTGGGAAAATTGCAGGCAGACTACTTGCGTAAGCGATATGGGAAGGAACTTGGTGCTTCGTAAACAAGAAGAATAGCGTATGGCAGGGGTATTTATTAGCATTTTTGCCTTCGTTTTCCTCGGCATAGTAGTCGGATTATTTGTTTTCTCTCAATATAAAAAGACCCTGCGTGAAGCAAAAAACTATGAACGAGGCCTAAAAATGGTTCCGCTCTTGATTCATCTCCCCCCAACAAGTGATGATATCGACGCCGGGTCACGAGATGAGCGCGATGTAACAGAGGAGGTGCTCTCTCAGGCGCAGGTAATGTATAACATCATTGCGAGTACGGCAACCAAGGGCTTTAAAAGTAAAATCTATGGACAGCGCCATCTTTCATTTGAAATCCTCGCACACGAAGGACTCGTTCGTTATTACACCGTGGTTCCCTCAGTTCTTATAGATGTTGTGCGACAAGCAGTAACAGCGGCTTACCCTTCTGCTCGGCTGGAAGAGGTAGCTGAGCACAATATCTTTAGTAAGGTTGGCAAAATGAGCGGAACAATAGGGGGTGAGTTTACTTTAAAGAAAAATTACGTCTATCCTATTGCTACCTACCAAGAGACTAAGCGTGATGCATCACGCGCGCTCCTCAATGCTTTATCGAGTGCGACTCGTGAAGATGGCATTGCTATTCAATTGATGCTTCGACCTGCGAGAGATGGTTGGGCAAAAAATTCAGTCTCTTCGGCTGAACGAATCAAGAAGGAAAAAGGAAAGAAGACGGGTTTTGGAGGATTAGTTGCACCAAAAGATCTTATGGAGGCGCTTTGGAAGCCGCCGATTACCGAAGAGGTGAAATCCGAAGATAAGCAGCTTTCATCATTAGAGAAAAACACAGTCGAAGCAATAGAGGAAAAGACTCGCCACCCGGGATATGAAGTATTAATAAGAGTTGTTGTATCTTCTAATACTGCCGTTCGCTCACAAGCACTACTGAAGAACGTTGTGGCTGCATTTTCACTGTTCGATTCGCCGTCTTTTAACGGGTTTAAGTTTTCTATAGCTAAAAATATAGAAGAGTTGGTGACTGCATATATATTTCGATTCTTTCCCCAGACTGTGACCCAGAATGTACTAAATAGTGTCGAACTTGCAACAATATTCCACCTTCCAGATCAGAGCAATATCCCTTCTGCACAGGTGACACGTCAGCTATCTAAGCAAGTTGACGGACCGACGCAATTGATGGATGAAGGATTCCTCCTTGGCTATAACGAGTTCCGCGGGGTAAAAAAACCTATCCGCCTTAGTACAAACGATCGCCGTCGTCATACCTACATCATAGGTCAGACGGGAACTGGTAAGTCGGTATTTTTGGAAAATCTTGCCTATCAGGACATGATGGACGGACGAGGATTCGCCCTTATCGACCCGCACGGGGATTTGGTAGAAAACTTACTTGGTAAAGTGCCAAAAGAGCGAGTTGAAGACATTATTTACTTTAACCCAGGGGATATGACGCATCCCATTGGCCTTAATATGTTCGAATTTGATTCTCCTGATCAAAAAGACTTTCTTATTCAAGAGGCGATCAATATGCTCTATGGGCTTTACGATCCAGGACATACTGGTATTGTTGGCCCTCGTTTGGAGCATATTTTTAGGAACTGCGCACTGCTATTGATGTCGGATCCTAACGGAGGAACCTTCATTGATATACCGAAACTATTGATCGATGAAGAGTTTGTGAAGAGCAAATTGAAGTATGTAACGGATCAGAACGTTTTAGACTTCTGGACCAAGGAATTTCCCGCTTCACAAAAGTCAAACGAGTCGGGTGAAGTCGTGAGTTGGGTCGTGAGTAAGTTTGGCCCGTTTATTTCAAACGACGCCATGCGCAATATCATCGGTCAGACAAAGAGTGGTTTCAATTTGCGCGAAATTATGGATAATAAAAAAATCCTTCTCGTTAACCTAAGTAAGGGGCGAATGGGAGAACTTAATTCAAAGTTGCTCGGTATTATCTTTGTGATGAAATTCCAGGCAGCGGCCATGAGTAGGGCGAGCTTGCTTGAAGATCAGCGTGTTGACTTCTCTCTGTACGTCGACGAGTTTCAGAACTTTGCTACCGAAAGCTTTGAAACGATACTTTCAGAAGCGCGAAAGTATCGTCTTAATCTAATTTTAGGCAATCAGTTTATGACTCAGCTAACGGATAAGATTCGAGAAGCGATAATTGGTAACGTTGGAACGGTTATCAGTGGTCGCATTGGTATAACGGATGCAGAGGTGTTGGTTAAAAAGTTCGCTCCGACTTTTGAGGTGGAGGATCTTACGAAGATGCCTAACTATCAGGCGATTGTCAGTTTGATGATAAACAATGTGCCATCTTCGCCGTTTAGTATGTCATTTATTGCTCCTATGGGCCAAATAAACAGTCAATTACGTGATGCATTGAAGCGTCTTTCGTCGGCTAAGTACGGCCGCCCTCGTTCACAGGTTGAGAAAGAAATATTCGATCGTTTAGCATCTGCTAACAAGAAGGATGAGGTAGTGAAGCCAGTTGCGTCAGGGGGTACCTCGGCTCCCAATGCTCGACCTATTAACGGCGGGGGAGGAGGCGGGTCATCTTTCTTGGACGAGTGGCTCGCAAAGCGTAAGCAGGTCCCTGCAACTTCCAATGTTCGGCCTTCTGCGACGCCTCAGCTCGCAGGACCCTCGCCAGTTATTCAAACATCTCCTGTGACCCCCGTAGCTTCGGGTATGCCGGTCTCGGCGCCCGTAGAGGGCTCAACTCCTACAAATTTGCCCGTGAGCCCCTCTGTGCCCTTAAATGACGCTCGTCAGCAAGGAGGACAGCCGGTTATTGAAGTCTTGCCGCCTTCTTCGACACCCCCACCAAAAAGCGATAGTCTTCACTTAAGGGGAGATGCCCCTAATCATGACGATGAGATATCTATTAAATTAAGATAAAACGCTCCTTTTTAGAGGAGCGTTTTAGATATCAGGAATGATTTATGATTGTCTTCCGGTCACCATGACCTTCAGGAAGTCATAGACGACCCCTAAAGCCCATCCTAAGATAAATGCTGCGATTGTCTCAAAACCCGAAAGTTGATAGCCGAGGTTTTTTGCCAAAAGATATACCCCTAGTGTTAACGCAAAGGCAAAAATTGCTCCTGAAAGCACGGCGTTTGGTCGTGCAATCGTACCTCCGACGCCTTCGCTGACTTTTTCGACCGTTTTGTTATGGATAACCTTACTGAAGGCTCTGCTTGGGGCGGGCATTTGAGTACGTACTTCTGTCATTGTGGCGTTAAAGCTTGCATCCTTCTCGGCTTTATTAGGTCCTTGAATGCGACGTTCAGCAGGGGATGCCGGTGCGACCTCTCCTGCCTTTTCCTTTTCTGCAGAGGCAGCTTTTTCAAGTGCTTCTTGTTTTAGCTTTTCCGCGTTGCTTTCTTGGGTGGTTTCTACCTTTTCTTTAAGCTGTTCGTGGAGTTCTCGTGATCGCTCAGCGCCCGCTTCGGCCATTGCTTCGGGGTTGCTGGTGTGTTCATGGCCAAAATTATCTTTTTCTTTACTCATAACCTCTCCTAGATAGTCCCTGCATTAAGGTCGCGGCGGATAAGCCGGACTTCTTTTTTCATTTGACGAGCTCGGGCGTAGAAGTAGGTGATAACTGCCAAGGCGACCCCTGCGAATACCATGTTTTCTGTTGCACCGGTTTTTGGTAGTTCCGTAACGACTTGTTCGACTACCTTGGGCGTAGGGCAATTAACCATGATCGCGGTTGGATGTCCAGAGAAGTCATTGACGAGTCGACAATTATAGGACTCTGGGTTGCCGACGCTCTTTGGGGTTGCTGGAATAGTAGATTTGATCTGTACGCTAATGATCTTTTGAACCGTTTCACCAGGTTTAATGGAAATAGATGGCCAGGAAATAACATTAACTTTTTCGACAGGAGTAAAGGCATCTTTCTTGGAAAGAGTTCCACCGCCTGTGTCGATAAGATCGGCGTACTCGAGAATATCTGCCAAATTATCCTCGATTGCATACGATCCAGTTGTTTTTCCGGTGTTTTTGACCGAAAGCCTGTACTCTAGCCGATCGCCTGGATTTGCCGTGGTATTATCGGCGTTATCCTTTAGTTGAGTGACATTTTTGACAGTTTTGTTGAGATCAAAGGTTGATTTACAATCCCTGTCTTTATACCAGATGGTTGAATCGTCTTCGCACGGCTTACAATCCGGATTACTGGCAACGATGTCGGGGTTAAGAGGGCATCGTGGCTCAGGGGTGACCGTTAAGGGCTTTTGGCAATTTGTGCTTGTCTTTGCACCTAGGCTTGTATTTGCTGTCAGAGTAACAGTATAGGTACCGTCTTTGGCAAAGTCGTAATTGAGAGAGTTTGTCAGTTGAGTACTTGCGACGCTCCGTGTATCTATTACCTTACCCGTACTATCCTTAATGGCATATGCATAACCCGAGACGGTCGCGCCGTTGCTAACGGTGGCCTTACCGTTGAAAGTGAAGCGAGTACGAGAGACGGGTGATATCGAAAGGGATGAACAAGCTGCAACAGGTTGTGGCGGAGGTGGGGGCAGGCTGAGGTAAGCGGGATTACCACATCCCATCATGATTGCAAACCATTGGCCATCTGCAGCTCGCTTTCCTATGAGCGCAGGATACGACGAACCGTGCACTGTTGTCCAAGAAGTAGAGTCAAACTTATAGAGGAGACTTTCGTATACGGTGGTGCCGGTGCCGTTTATGGCGATAGGTGCACGCTGCCAATCATATGTTGAACGCCCCACGCTTTTGATCGTGAGGTTAGAATCACGAGAGTTAAAATTCCCCTGAGAGCTATTTGCAATATCTTGGCGCGTAATGCCAAACTGTGTATAAATTTGCTGGAGGTCATTATGACCAGCGCTATCGCGATTCTGATCATACATAGAGAGGAATTGCTCTTTACTCGTAAAACCACCGTATATAATGTTATTGCCGTTTGCTGCGTTAGCTGACTCTGGCGGTGAAAAAACCGCAAAAGCTTGCACGACAAGCGCAAGCGCCGTAAATATAAGTCCAACCCGACGGGTGGCTTCTTCTTTGCGTAATCGTTTGGCATAAAAGCCAAGCTGCCCTACAAGCGCAGGGCTGAACGATAGGTTGGAGACTATTTTTCTAAACATAGTTCATTTTGCCTGTTTCTTTTGATTTTTTTCACCTCTTGTTTAAAACATTAGCATAATAAATATGTTCAATGCAAGAGCTTGAGTGAACACAATTTATTCGTTATAATAGAAACATTGTAAATAGCTGGAATGTCTGGATAGTGAGGGAACATGCCTAAACAAAAACAAGCCGGTGACTCATATGATGCGTCACAAATACAGGTTCTAGAGGGGTTAGAGCCAGTACGTAAACGACCCGGAATGTATATCGGGAGCACGGGATACGATGGCGTTCACCACCTTATTAAAGAAATTGCCGACAACTCAATCGACGAAGCAATCGCTGGTTTTGCAAGTCGAGTCGACATCGTACTGCTTGAAGATGGCGGGATAACTATAACGGATGATGGCCGTGGTATTCCTATCGACAAGCATGCCAAGACCGGCGTAAGTACCCTAGAGACTGTACTAACTGTTCTTCATGCCGGCGGTAAGTTTGGCGGCGGTGGTTATAAAGTTTCTTCTGGACTTCACGGAGTAGGATCAAGCGTTGTAAATGCTCTCTCTACGAAGCTTGTTGCAGAGGTGGTAAAGGAAGGTGAATTATACCGAATTGAGTTTGAACGTGGAGCAGCGAAAGCTCCTCTTAAAAAAATCGGCAAAACTGACCGACCTACTGGCACGAGTACTACATTTTATCCGGATGACACGATTTTTAAAGAGACGGTGGAGTTCGATTACAAATGGGTAGTTAATTATGCTCGGCATCAGGCTTATCTGACGAAAGGCGTCTATATAACGGTAAAAGATGAGCGCACGAAAGAGCGTACGGCATTTTATTTTGAGGGAGGTATTCAAAGTTATGTGAAGCACCTCAATATAGGCAAGGATATCTTAAGCGACAGTATCTTCTATGTAGAAAAACAAGTTGAAGATTCTATGATAGAAGTGGCTGTACAGTATAATGATACGTTCGTAGAAACAGTGAAGCCGTTTGCAAATAATGTGCTGACGCCTGATGGGGGAACTCATCTTGTAGGATTTCGATCTGCTTTAACCCGCGTTATCAACGATTATGCTCGTAAGAGTAGCCTTCTTAAAGAAAAAGAAGAAAACCTAACTGGCGATGATATTCGTGAGGGGCTTACGGCCATTATTCTCGTAAAGCTTCCAGATCCACAGTTTGAGGGGCAAACTAAGAATAAGCTCGGTAATCCAGAGGTAAGACGGTATGTAGAGCAGGTGATGAACGAATACTTTGCTTATTATCTCGATGAAAATCCAGCCGTTGCTAAAAAAATTGTTGGTAAGGCTCTTCTTGCGGCTCGCGCACGCAAGGCGGCTCGCGCGGCTCGCGATAATGTCATCCGTAAGGGTGCACTTGATGGACTTAGTCTTCCCGGTAAACTCTCGGATTGTTCAAGTAAAAATCCTGCCGACTCAGAGCTGTACATCGTAGAGGGTGATTCTGCGGGTGGATCTGCCAAATCTGGTCGAGATAGCAAAACGCAAGCTATTCTTCCACTTCGTGGTAAAGTTCTCAACGTTGAACGTGCACGACTTGACCGCATGCTTAATAACAATGAAATCGTGAGTCTTATCAAGGCAATGGGTGTCGGAATCGGTGATCAGTTCGATGTTAATGGTCTCCGTTACCACCGAATTATCATCATGACAGATGCCGATGTCGACGGAAGTCACATCTCGACGCTTCTTCTGACGTTCCTCTTCCGATATATGAAAGACGTGATTGATGGTGGGCATGTGTATCTGGCGAAACCGCCTCTGTTCCTCCTCAAGGCTGCGGGTAATAAGCGCTGGTACGCTTATAGTGATGAAGAGCGTGATGAAATGATCCGACAGCTGATTGAGGATCGTAAAGCTCGTGGTACAAAAGTCAACGAAAATGAATCACCTCTGAAACAAGCCGGACTAAGCGATATTCAGCGTTACAAGGGTCTAGGTGAGATGGACGCTGATCAGCTCTGGGATACAACAATGAACCCAGAGAATCGTGTACTTGTACAGGTGAAGATTCAAGATGCTGAGCGTGCAGATGCGATCTTTACAAAACTTATGGGCGACGAAGTCCAGCTTCGTAAGAGTTTCATACAATCGCGGGCAAAAGATGTTAACCTCGAGGAATTGGATATTTAATTATGAATGATGATGAAATTACACCAACCGAAGATGATGTTGTTGTTATGACACCGCAAGCTCACTCGAAGACAATCGAGAACCGTACAGTGGAAGACGTAATGGAGGATAGTTTTCTTAAATACTCCATGAGCGTTATTATTGACCGCGCACTTCCTGATGTTCGAGATGGAATGAAGCCTGTGCATCGTCGAATTCTCTATACTATGGGTGAACAGGGGTTGCGCCCGGGTGGCAAATTTGCGAAATCGGCGCGTATTGCCGGTGAGGTAATGGGTAAGTATCACCCGCATGGCGATAGCTCGATTTATGACTCCATGGTTCGTTTAGCGCAGGACTGGGTGATGCGCTATCCTCTCGTTAATGGCCAGGGTAACTTTGGCTCTATGGATGGTGACCCTGCAGCTGCGAGTCGTTATACAGAGGCACGCTTGGGCAAGGCAGGAAACGAACTGTTGGACGATCTCGAGAAAGATACGGTTGACTTCAGGGATAACTATGATGGTTCAGAACAAGAGCCATCAGTTCTTCCGGCTAAACTACCGAATCTCCTCTTGAATGGTCAAATTGGTATTGCGGTTGGTATGGCGACTAACATTCCTCCTCATAACCTCGGTGAATTGGTAGACGCGACCATTGAGTTGATTGACGAACCCGAGGCGACAATCGATGATTTACTAAAACACGTCAAGGGTCCTGACTTCCCGACAGGAGCTGTTGTATATGGCGGTGCTCCAATGAAGCAGGCGTATCAGACGGGTCGTGGCAGCGTTACGATTCGTGCCGTTGCTGATATTGAAGAAACAAAGAAGGGCCGTCATCAGATCGTTGTGACGGAAATGCCTTACGCTGTAAATAAAGCAACGTTGATCGAAAAGATCGCTGAATTAGTTAAAGACAAAAAGATTACAACAATTAGTGATCTTCGCGACGAGAGCGCTCGAGGCAGAGTAAGGGTTGTTATTGAGCTGAAGAAAGATGCTTATCCAAAGAAGGTTCTCAATCAATTGTACAAACTAACAGCGCTGCAGACGAGTTTTCACTTCAATATGCTTGCGCTTATCGATGGTATTCAGCCGAAGGTATTGGGGCTTCACGATATCCTTTCAGAGTTTATAAAGCATCGCCAGAACGTTGTTCGACGTCGCACGGAGTTTGAGCTTCGAAAGGCCAAGGAGCGGGCACATATTCTTGAAGGTTATAAGATTGCCCTCGACCATATCGACGAGGTAATCAAGACAATCCGTGCAAGCAAGACAAGCGAAGAAGCTGAAGCTGCATTGATTGAGAAGTTTAAATTGAGTGAAATTCAGGCGAAGGCAATTCTTGCTATGCAGCTCCGTCGTCTTACTGGACTTGAGCGTGAAGCAATCGAAAACGAACTCAATGAGCTGCTCGCGCTCATCGCCAGGTTAGAGGGTATCCTCGCGAGTGAACAGGAAATCCTTCGGATCGTTAAAAACGAACTCCTTGAGATGAAGGAGAAGTACGGTGATGATCGCCGCAGTAAGATGGTTGCACATGAGCTAGGCAAATTTAGCGATGAGGAGCTAATTCCTGAGGAGGAGTCGGTCATCCTTCTGACGACAGAGAACTACATCAAGCGAACACTCCTTAGCGAATATCGCCGTCAAAATAGAGGTGGTAAGGGTAAGCGCGGCATGACGACGAAGGAAGAGGATGTTATAGACCAGCTTGTTCCGGCTAGCACACATGACTATCTGTTATTCTTCACGAATAAGGGTCGTACCTTCCGCTTAAAGGCGTATGAAGTTCCCGCAGCAAGCCTTACAGCAAAGGGCGTCGCAGCGGTGAACCTTCTCCAGCTACAACCTGAAGAAAAGATCACTTCTATTATTCGTCACGAAAAAGACGCAAGTGATGAAGGATATCTCTTCATGGCAACACTCAAGGGGACCATAAAGAAGACGCCGTTCAAAGATTATGCGAATATTCGTACAAATGGCCTCATCGCCATTAAACTTGATGATAACGATGAACTTCGATGGATTAAAAAGACGGGGGGCAAGAACGATGTCATCATCTCCACATCTGCAGGGCAGGCGGTACGCTTCAACGAGGTAGATGCTCGCCCTATGGGCCGCGCGGCGCGCGGTGTAAGAGGTGTGCGCCTCCGTCCTAACGATTCTGTGGTGGGTATGGATATCGTTTGTGATGATGCTCAGAATCTGCTGGTTATAAGCCAAAAGGGCTATGGTAAGATTACGAAAGCAAGTAATTTCCCAAGCCACAAGAGGGGCGGCGTTGGTATCAAGGCGGCAGTAGTGACTGCCAAGACAGGTCCAATCGTCGATGTCCGCACTCTAGAGGCTGACGCCAAGGAATTACTCATCATCTCTAATAACGGTCAAACCATACGAGTAGGGCTAAAGGATATTCCTGTCCTAGGCCGTACAACTCAAGGTGTTCGTATTATGCGACTTGGTGAGAAAGATGCTGTTTCATCTTTAGGCCTCATGGCTGAGCAGCCCCAAGATGACGAAGACAGTGTAGAATAGTGATATGAACATACTTTCTCCCTACTTCATCGCAATTCTCACAGCCTGGATTGTTGCGCAGGGGGCAAAGTATCTTATTGTTGCCTTGCGTCAGCGTCGGTTTGATCATATACGCCAGTTGTATCTCTCGGGTAATATGCCTAGTGCTCATAGTGCGACAGTGGTGGCGTTGGCGGTTGTGGTGATGTTTAGAGACGGGATTGAGAGTGGGGTATTCGCTGTGGCCGCATTGTTGGCTGGCATCGTTATGTATGATGCAGTGATGGTGAGGCGCTCATCCGGTGAGCAGGGTCTTGCGATCCAACAGCTTATCAAAGAGCAAAAAAGTACCATCGCATTGCCACGTGCAGCCAAGGGTCATACCCCTGTGGAAGTCCTCGTTGGAGCACTGCTCGGTGCAGCCATCGGTCTAGTTGTCTTTTTAGCTACAAAATAGTTCTAAATAACCCTTGACGATACCTGTAGTTATAGAGTATGCTAAGTATCAGTCTGGTCGCCCATTGAGGCGACATTCAACTGTGGAGTTGGACAGATGATAAATTGAACTTTAACAATTTAGTTGTGCAATATTTAGAAATTTGTTTTTTGCAAATTTCTTATATAGTTGTATCTTAGTAATTTATTACTTAGATACAATTTATCATCGTCAGTCTATTTTATAGACGTGTCTAAAACTTAGACACATCTTTTATGGAGAGTTTGATCCTGGCTCAGGATGAACGCTGGCGGCGTGCCT
>CAYZCX010000017.1:0-17395 GCA_964477195.1 uncultured Candidatus Saccharibacteria bacterium | reverse complement strand
TATCTTCACACCAACAGTTGTGCGCTGTTCAAAAGCGTCACCAGTACGACCGTCAAAGAGTTGACTCTTACCATCTGCGGCGTAGCCGGCTTTTTCAAGCTCTGCCGAGATAATTTCGTTTGGCACACCATTAAATGGAGGTGTCGCTACCTTGTAGCCAAGTGCGCGCGCTGCCATGCCAAGGTGAGTTTCAAAAAGCTGACCGATGTTCATACGGCTCGGCACACCAAGTGGGTTGAGTACCACATCAACTGGTGTTCCATCTTCGAGGAATGGCATATCTTCGATAGGAAGAATACGCGCAACCACACCCTTGTTACCGTGACGTCCAGCAAGCTTGTCTCCGACAGCGATCTTGCGGAACTGGGCAACATAGACCTGAATCTGCATTAATACACCCGCTTTGAGCTCGTGACCGTTTTCGCGTGAGAAAATCTTCACTCCAACAACCTTACCGCCACCGGCATTGTTCATGCGTTGTGATGTATCGCGGACATCTTTGGCCTTTTCACCAAAGATCGCGCGAAGTAGTCGCTCTTCACTCGAGAGTTCTTGTTCGCCCTTAGGGGTAATCTTACCGACGAGTACGTCGCCGGCCTTTACTTCACTACCGACCTGGACGATACCGTCTTCGCTAAGATGACGAAGACTTTCTTCAGAGACATTTGGAATATCGCGGGTGACGATTTCTGGGCCAAGCTTTGTCTCACGGACTTCAACAGTATAGTCTTTGATGTTAATGCTCGTCAGATCATCGTCTTGAACAAGACGCTGCGACAATACAATCGCGTCGTCCATGTTGTAACCGCCCCATGGCATAAAGGCAACCAGGAGGTCACGACCAAGTGATAGCTCACCATCGGCAATAGAGGCACCTTCGATAAGAATGTCGCCCTTCTTTACCTTCTGACCGCGAAGAACACGAGTCTTTTGGTTGATAGAACGATCGTCGTTAGATTTAGCAAAGTGAATGAGCTCGTATTTCTTTACGCCATCCTTGTACTTCACTTCCACGACATCACCATCTGCACGGATTACTTCACCATCATCCTCAGCCAAAGTAAGCTGACTTGAGTTGCGGGCGATATCACCTTCAATACCCGTTCCCACAACTGGAGCCTGCGGAGCGAGTAGTGGCACCGCTTGCTTCTGCATGTTTGAACCAGTAAGAGATCGGTCAACACGGTTTTTCTCAATAAATGGCACGAGAGATGCGGTTGAACCAAGGATTTGTTTGTGAGCACCGTCCATGTAGGTGACCTCACTTGCATCTACCTGTTCTGGCTTGTAATACTTACGAGCACTGACACGCTCGTCGGCAAACGTTCCGTCGTCGTTGAGACCAGCACCAGCATCAGCAATCACCTCGGTGATTTCCTGTGAGGCGTCGAGGTAGACAACTTCGTCGGTCACTTTACCATTTTTTACCTTAAGATATGGCGTTTCAATGAATCCATATTCATTAACACGAGCATAAGTAGCGAGGTTAAGCACCAACCCAATGTTTGCACCTTCAGGTGTCTCTACGGAACATAGGCGTCCATAGTGAGTTGGGTGGGCGTCACGAACATCAAATCCGGCACGTTCACGAGAAAGACCACCAGGGCCCATTGAGCTAAGGCGACGTTTTTGTGAAAGTTCAGAAAGTGGGTTGACTTCGTCCAAAAGCACGGAAAGTTGTGAGCTCGCAAAGAATTCACGAACCGCAGCCACAACAGGACGAGCATTGATAAGCTGGCCTGGAGTCACCGATTCGATATCACTCATACTCATGCGATCCATAGCGTTACGCTGCATGCGAAGCATACCGACACGGAATTGGCGAGCAACAAGTTCACCGACAAGCTTGACGCGGCGGTTGGAAAGCGCGTCGATATCGTCAGGAAGATCCTGTGTGTTATTAAGGCGAATGATTTCACGGATAATAGCGATAAGGTCGCTCATCTGAAAAACACGATTTTCGCTCGTGTTTGGCACTTCAAGACCAAGGCGCTGGTTAAGTTTGTAACGACCGACACGCGAGTAGTCAAAGCGCTTAAAGTCAAAGAACATGCGCTCAATCATACCGCGAGCGTTGTCGACCGTCGCAAGATCACCCGGACGAAGACGACGATATACCTCGATGAGCGCTTCGTTCGAACCACGTGATGGATCTTTTTCGAGCGTGGCGTCAATGTATTTTACCTCACCAGTGTCAATATCCTCGAACAAGCTCTTGATCTCGCTTGTCTTTGAGTGTCCAAGTGCACGGAGCAATGTTGTAATAGGAAGTTTACGGCGTCGGTCGATCTTTACATAAATAGTCCCGTTTGAAGCGGTCTCAAATTCAAGCCATGCACCACGACCTGGAATAAGCTTCGCGCCGTATGAGTTGCGACCACCACTGGTGTCGGCAGTAAAGAATACACCAGCACTTCGGATAAGCTGCGATACCACGACACGTTCCGTACCGTTGATAACAAACGTCCCGCGATCGGTCATCCATGGGTAGTCGCCGAGGTAGATTTCTTGTTCTTTTACTTCACCGGTTACCTTATTGGTAAGTTCGACGGTCGCGTGAAGCGGCGCGTCAAAGGTGAGGTTGTTTTCTTTTGCAAAGACTTCGGCATTTTTTGGTGGCTGAAATTCATACTTCTTGAAACGAAGTTCGAGCTTTTGCCCCGTATAGTCCTCGATCGGATTAAGTTCTGTAAAGATTTCGCTCAAACCAGTCTCGACGAATTCACGCCAAGAATCTTTTTGGTGAGCGATGAGATTTGGTAGCTGTAGCGTGTCGTCCTTTGTAAAAAAGACCCGCTTACTAGCTGGCAGGTTTGCTTTTGCCACTTGTCTTGCTCCTCGCATACTTATTTTAGTGATAGAATCGGCGCCGAAGATTCTCTGCCGTGATTTCCCTGCCTTCATTGCCAACCATGAAAGCGGGCGCGTTAAATCACAGCTACACTACTTCTTAGTACATATTGTGAGCTTTTATTAGCAAATAGTCAAGAGAAATCTATGATATTAATCACTCGAGGGTCGAACATACAACTCTTGGATGTAATCATCAATTGCCGGAATGGGCGCACCTTGCTTTCCGGTGGGTTCAAAATACTGCTCAATGAGCTCCCGTGCAGGATCACTTTTATGAACGCCTATTCGCACTTCTCTTCCTCGGGTTTTCTCTAGAGTCTCTCTTAGAAGTGTTCGCACGACAAACAGTCGATCGTGCGAAGATTGGTCTACGGCTGCACTGAGAGCAAATATGCCCAGTGGGCGCGAGGCGAATTCGTGTGCGCCGCTTTCCATTGCTTCGTGAAGTCGCTGTCGTCTTCGTTCGTCCGTCTCATAGGGAAGTTGATCGGCAACGCGCCACGTATTAACCTTGACGAATCCTTCGATAGTCCCACCAAGCGCCTGCCTCCCAGCAATTGCGCCCATATACCGTCCTGGATGTCGCAGTAATGCCTGGCGCTGCCTTTCTATAAGGTCCCTATTTTCTGGGTCCGCTATATCCCAAGTTTCTCTATCAGATATTCCGCCTTCCTGGAGCTCGGCTTTCGTTATCTCCAAAAGTCTTTCGGCATTTTTTGTAGTTGGGGCAATTCGCCCAATTTTACGCAGTTGGCTCATCGTGTATCCATTCTTCAGTTAAGTTCTTACCGGCACGAGACGCCAGATTAGTAACCTACAGTATACACCTATTTTGTGACCACTTCATCTATAATGCCGTATTTTTTGGCTTCTTCGGCACCCATCCAGAAGTCTCGCTCCATATCTTGTTCGATCTTTGAGATTTTTTGTCCAGTGTTTTTAGCGAGGATCTCATTGAGGCGTTGCTTCAAAAAGAGCCCCTCACGAAGGGTGATCTCCTGATCGGTGATCTTGCCCTGCGTTCCGCTCGAAGGTTGATGAATCATAATACGACTATTTGGCAATGCGTAACGCTTTCCCTTAGTACCACTACTGAGGAGAAACGCGCCCATGCTAGCTTGCAAGCCAATGCCAATCGTTTGCACGTCCGGCGAGATGTGACGGATTGTATCGTAGATAGCAAGCCCGTCATACACAACACCGCCAGGACTATTGATATAAAGCTTTATGTCTTTTTTTGGATCTTCGTAGGCAAGATGAAGTAGCTGCGCCACGACGAGGTTGGCGGTATGTTCGTTGACCTCTTCACCTAGAAAAATAATTCGTTCATTTAATAAACGGCTAAAGATATCGAAGGCACGCTCACCCTCAAATGTTTTTTCGATAACCGTTGGGACAAGATAACTACTCGGTTTATTCATATTATCAGTATACACAAAAACTAGCACTCAGGTAAAGAGAGTGCTAGTTTTTTAATGACAAAAAATACGAAATGTGTAGCCCTCTCTGGGGAGAGAGCTACACACTTGTCGCCTTACCGTTTCGGCAGATCCTCCGCCGTCTGGCAGAGGATGGCCATCGCCTCTTCGAGAGAAACAGCCGTCAAGGTGACTTTCCCTTCGGTGTCCACTTCGACGTGAGCCGTCTCACCCTTCTCGTCGCTCGCCCACACGTTCTTGTACGCCGTGGCTGCCACATTTCCTCCCGGAAAACAGTTCTACGGATCAGACTACCTATTCATACTACCATGTATTGATTGACAAATAAAGCTTATTGTGTTAATATTACACAGATATTCTTCGAAACTATCCGAAAGGATCCCCATGTTTTCGCGGAATGGTTCCTTGAAGCACACTCTGCTGCGCATCATGGCAGCTCTCGTCATCCCGTTCATCCACTTCTGCACGTTGCTGTTCTGGCAATCCCTGAACCGCAGCACGCTGCCGACGTACACCTGCCCCACCAGCGACCACTGTGTACCGGTTCAGGTCTCACTCTGGGACTTCTACCGGGACGCGTCGTTCTGGGACTGGGTGTGGACGCATCTCGTGGTGATGATCGTTGCCGTCCTGATCGGCATCTTCGCCATCGCAGCGCTGATGCTCATGTACTTCGTGATCATCGGCGAGTCACCGCTGAAGAACGCTGAGGAAGAAGGGACGGATGACTTCATCCCCTGTACCGACGCCGCATGCAGCTGCACTTCCCACCAGAACGAGGACTTCACTTCTGAGTGGGTAGCCAGAGGCTGACAACTCCTTCAAATACCGCCCGCCACTCGCTAGCGTTTGAGCTTACACGAAAAAGCTCCGCCGGCGGGGGCGGGCTTTTTCGTTAAGACGATTTTCTTTTACGCGTTGAGTTCAACGAGACGGTCAACTGTCTTTTCTGTCAGTAGCCGATTGGCGATATCCCGCCGAGCTTCTGGTGTGTCGAACTGTTCAGCCATCTTTGGATTGTTGGCGTAGCGTTCCTTGTACTGGGCAACATGTTCTTCGAGTTCTGCGGTATTTGCTTCGATTTTCTCAACTTTACTAAGCTCGGCAAGCATAAGGCCCGCTTGCACACGCTTCTTAGCGCTCTCTTTGACTTCGGTTTCGAGCCACTTCTCTTTGCTCTCAAAACCTTGGTTTTCGATGTATTGATCGAGACCGAGACCCTGATACATAAGATTTTGCATCATGTCGCGCTCGATTGACTGCATTTGATCCTGCAGCAGAACTTCCGGAACAGGAATCTTACTTACCTCGATAAGCTCATTGACGAGTTCGTCTTTTAGCTTCTCGCCCGCTTCGCGCTCTTTTTGATCAGCCAGCTCGCGCTTGGTGTCTGCTTTTAGCTCGTCAACACTAGTGAATGGGCCTGCTTTTGCAGCAAATTCATCGTTTACTTCAGGAAGCACGACTTCACTTATCTTTTTAAGCGTCGTCGTGAAAACAACCTTAGCGCCCTTGAGGGACGCAGCATGATAATCTTTAGGGAATTCAAGAGGAAGATCAAATGTTTCACCAGACTTTTTGCCGATAATTCCTTCTTCAAATCCAGGAATAAAGGTATTGCTCCCAAGGACAAGTGTGTAATCAGTAGCTGTGCCGCCATCAAATGCAACATCGTCTTTTTTGCCGATAAAGTCGATGGTTACTTCATCGCCCTCTTTGGCTGCACGATCAACCTCTTTTTTCTCAGCAAATCCAGAGCGCATTCGATCAATAATTTCATCGATATCTTTAGCTGCAACTGCGACTTTGGCTTTTTTGCTCTTGAGCTTTTTGTAGTCACCGAGTGTTATTTTAGGAAGAATTTCTGTTTCTGCAGTAAATTCAAGTTCCTGTCCTGGGACAAACTTCTTCACTGCAACTTCAGGACGATCTAATGCCTGGATCTTCTCGCTTGTGTAGGCCTCAGCAACGGCTTTAGAGAGTGCATCTTCAAGTGTTTGCTGGGCTAGAGCCTCTGGGTCAACGTGCTTTGCCGCAACGCTCGCAGGCACATTTCCCTTTCTAAATCCAGGTACTTTAATATTTTTAGCAAGCTTTGACAGCGCTACAGCCTGAGCAGCGTCAAGTTCGTCTTTTTCAAGGGTGATAGTGAGTTCAACCTTGGTGTCTGATAGGTGTTTTACAGTGGTTTTCATACTTGGACTACTATAACAGATAACTCCCACTGAGTCCAAGGAGGTGACCGGAATAACGCGTCCGATCAGCGCGAGTATCTTAGCTCACTACCGTCGCGAAAAGCACGACATCATGGGCGTAGTAGTTATAAACCCTTCCTAGATATTCAAAAAGAAGTGCGATATGCGGCATGTTCATCGTCCAGGTGATATCCGTACGAATTACCTGCGCGCGTTTGCCTGCATGGTGTGGTGCTTTGGCGCCATATTCGATCTTGACCCCAGGCTCCATACCCTTTTCCAGGAGAAGCCCATCCAACCGATAGGTCACCTGGCGTCGCAGATCAATGAACGATGTACCCCTCTCAACTTCTATGTCCAGGTTACGTGCAACTGCCACGAGTGCATGATACTGGTTCAAATCACCACTATTGACTTTTGACTTCCCAGCAAACTGGGCAAGACGTTCGGCTTTCGTGATAGCTTCACGTAACTCAATGCCGTTCAAACCTTCCGCCTCGATATTCAATTCCTCAGCACGCTGAAGTTCCTCTGGGGTTGGCTTGAGCACAATACTCCTCGGGCTGGCTAAAAAGATACTTTCGTATTCTACTTCATCCGAACACGTCGTCAACTATGAAACTCGATATGTAAGAGGCCGGCCACAAAACGTGACCGGCCAGCGCCTTACAGTACCTGAGTATGGAGAGCAACGTGGTATGCCGCAATAGATCGTACCTGACCATCCAGGTAGACACTCATCATTAGCTGGAATTCAAACCACCACATCTTGAGACCATGGATTATCGCTTCTTTGCCCATGTGCTGACCGTAGTCGGCAGTAAAGCAAACGCGCGCGCTCTGAACAATTCCCCTCTTCGCAAATACCGTCGTAATATACTCTTCAACGTGTCGCATAGCACTTTCTACCCCCTCTCCAGGCTTAATAGGAACACCCAGAATGTCTGCTGTGCGCACAAGGCTTTCGTATCTGGTGTTTTCGCGAATCGAGGGCAATTGCCGTGAGCGGCGTGCCCTATCGATAGCCTCTCGAATTGCCGGTCCGTTCATCCCTGTCGAATCAATTCCCAACTCTTTCGCAGTTGCCAGTTCTTCGGCAGTAGGGCGTAGCAAAATAACCTCCTTTATAGGGTGTGTGACGCTAGCCCATCCTGGCATACGACCAGTTATTTGTCAAAAGTAGCAATATAACTTACTCAAATAAATCATCAAGATCATCTTCGTGTTTAAGACGACGATCTTTGACCAAGCTCACGATACGCTCAAAGCTTAATGTTTGCTCTTCCGCCTTAGCGGTATCCTTAAACGGATAGACTTCTTTTTTCAGCTCTTCATTACCAACAAAAATCATGAAAGGGATATCTTTTTTGATGGCAGTCTTGAGTTGTTTATCAAGCTTACGGCCAGTAATATCTACCTCCGTATTGACGCCCTCTTCACGCAGGTTATCCGCTAATTTCATCGCGCCTTCACGGGCATCGCCCAGAACAATGACATATACTTCGGTTGTCGAAGGAAATTTAGGTAAGAGATCGTGTGACTTAAGGAAGATTTCAGTCATGGTCGCACCTGGTGCAAATCCCACTGCAGAAATCGGCTCCGCCCCAAAAAGCCCAACCAATCCATCGTAACGACCGCCACCAAACATCGCACGACGATTATCCGGGTGCGTATCAAAGAACTCAAACACCGTCCCGGTGTAGTAATCGAAACCTCTCATCAGCGTAATGTCAAATATAACATTGCCAATGCCCGCTTTTTCAAGCTCGGAAAAGAGTTGCCTGACTTCTTCCACTTCATCGGTTTCACGGATCACGTCGGGGAGTTCAGACATGCTTTTTGCAGAGAGAAGTGCTGCAATTTTCGTCAGTCCCGCAGGGGCCTCCTTTTCGCCAAAAATGTCGATCGCTTGATCTCTAAAATCCTCGTGACTGATTTTTTCTTTACGATCAAAGAGACGGATCATCATTTGTGACTGCACGGCGTCAAGGTTCAGATACTCGGTCATCATGTGGTTGATTAGCTGGCGGTTATTAAGACGGATGATAAACATGTCCTCGGTCGCACCAAAATTTTTCATCATGCGCCAACCTATCGTGATAACTTCGGCTTCGGCTAAGATGCCGTCAGCACCAAAGATATCTGCATTAAGCTGCCAGAATTCACGCTCGCGGCCGCGCTGTGGGCGTTCATATCGCATAAAGTTTGCGATTGAAAACAGCCGTGCTGGATACGCTATTTCTTGGCGACGAGCCGCAACCATACGAGAGATCGATGGTGTCATTTCGGGACGAATCGCAACGGTTCGCTCACCTCGATCGGTAAAGGTGTATGTTTGTTCGCTCGCTAGTTCTTGACCGGATTTTGCCGTGTATACCTCGAGAGGCTCCAGCATAGGCGCACCATATTCTTCGTATCCATATCGCTCGACTATTTTCTTCCACTGAGAAAAGATGTAATTTTGCACCCGCTTGTCTGCAGGATAATAGTCGCGCGTGCCTTTGTAGGCGGACGAAGATAATGTGCTCATAGGGGTTATTGTTGCATTTTTTGCATTGCTTTGCAAGCGTAAGGGATTTTTCATAGAGACTCCTCAGATGATTGATAATTCACATAAAATAAACGCCGAAACTGTGTCGGCGTTTATAAAAAAGCAATATAAAAACTATCCGACACGCTTCGGCGATATATGCAAGTGATGGATAGTGGCAATAATCATGTCTTTAGTATAACAAATCAAGGTGATAGCACCAGGCATACTCACAAAACGAGGATGCCTGGTGCCCTAGCGAGGTGACAACGCCCTAGGTCAGTTGATCGCACCACCGGCACGCCGGGAGTGGCCGTGCATCGTTGCGCCCGTCATCCCCAGGATACCCGCGAGGAAGATTCCCCCGGCCCCCCAAGCGTAGGCAGGGTCGAGCTGGGTGGCGACGACGAGCAGCACAACCCCGATGGCCACGACCACGATCGTGTTCCACTTGAGCCGCTTGTGCACCTTGGGGTATTTCGTCGGGCTGACCCGGGCACACCTGAGGGCAAAGAAGCTGGCCAGCAGTGCCGCAAGAGCGGCAAGCAACATGAGGAAAAGGGACATGAATCTCTCCTATCTGGTCGAGTTGTTCACTTCAAGATTGATATTACAACATACATTACTCGTCGTCAAATATGTAGTTTAGCTGTACATTACTCCATTGATTGTTGAAAAGCTATTAAAAGTACGCTCCTTGTATTTACTAATCGGATTAATTTGGTATACTGCTTATGTCTACACTTAGTCTTATATTACGGGAACGTGCAGTGAGTATCGTTTTAGTGATACTATCCACTATTCGGAATGGGCAGCAATTGCGTTAAGCAGTGGATAGTACCCCTGCTAGGTGTAGACACCCTGCGTAATGGCTGCCCTCACGGATTTTGCTTGCATAATTCTACGGGGGTTTGATTGTGCAGGCACGTGTAAATTAGCAGAAACACTCGATGATTTTCATCGGTGTTTTTATTTGATGCCAAAACCAGCGAGGAAGAAATATGACACGACTACCAACACCAGGAGAAGACGACGGAAATTGGGGGAGCCTTCTCAACGATTTCCTATTAAAAGAACATTCAAGTGATGGCGAGTTAAAGCTACGAAGCGACGGCACATTGGATGCCTTCTACCAAAAGCCGGCGAGCGGAATTCCTGCAAGCGACCTCACGGCTAGTGTTCAAGATTCACTCGCCAAAGCTCCTCACTTTTTAAATGTAAAGGACTTCGGTGCGCTCGGTAATGGTCTTCACGATGACACGGCAAATATCCAGGCGGCTATAAGCGCGCTTCCGGCAGCGGGTGGACAGGTTCTTATCCCGGCAGGTACGTATGTCATTACTTCATCTATAGTTCTCGGGGAAGGAACACGCCTCTGCGGAGTTGGTAGTGGTTCGATTCTGCGCGTCAGTGCCGGTGCAAGTGGTATCGATGTCTTGAAAATCGGAGATGGCACTTCGACGACAAGTTTCGCAGCCGTGACAAATCTCAAAATATCGTCTGACGGACAAAAAAGCGCAGGCGCAGCCATTGTCCTCAATAAAGCATATCGCGTATGGCTTGAGTCACTTTCGCTTGAGTTTCAATATCGCGGTGTCTATATTCATAACTCGACAGCAGTATGGCTGAACCGGTCCGATATTCGCGATACAAAAGAAAACGCTATCACTATCGAGTCGGATCTTGGCCAAGGGTTTGAGTGGTACATCGATAGCGTCCTCTGTGACAATCCAACCATCACAAATACAGGAACAGGACTTTTATGGGATGGTGGCGAATCGCTTCATGTGAGCCATTCTAATTTTCAGCGATTTACTAATGGATTCGTCGCAAATACCTCCGCAGGCCGAGAGTCGCGCTTTGCTTTTATAGAAGGAATGATCTGTGACTTCGCAAGTGACAATAACATTCGTATCACCAACAATGGAACAGGGACAACCATAGGACTGACTTTTACCAATTGTTGGTCGGGCACGGCGACCAACTATGGCATCCTCATCGATCGACCCGGCAGCGGCATTGTCCAGGGAATACGGTGGGTCGGTGGCAAAGTATTTCACAACGGACTTGCAGGGTTTCGACTTGCAGGTGGCCAAGATAGCCATATTTCCGCTTGTGATATCATCGCGAACTCACAAACTGTCTCTGCGGGTCGTCATGGAATCGAAGTAGGCGGTGATGTCGGTGAGTTTTCCATTACTAACAACCGTATCGGGGGTGGCTTCCAGCAGGGAGATACCCAGGGATATGCAATCCATATCGACCCAGGTACTTCGGATCATTATATTATCACTGCCAACGATTGCCACGGCAACAATAACACGCCAAAAATCAATGATAACGGGAGCGGTAGCAACAAGGTGGTGGCGAATAATCTTGTTGCCTAAATGATGTAATATTGACAAAAGCAAACAGGTTTTTTATAACTAGTACAGCTGTCTGAAATCCAGATGGCCGTACCGAGCGTGAGTGCTCGGTTTTGACATGTCAGAGACTTCCAGGAAGGTCCAAAGAGCAGTGGCTATTGTCGCGCGTAAAGGCGGAGTAAAGCGCATCGTTCCTTGGATGGTTATCACCCTTGTCGGACTTTTGTTCAGCGGCATCGTTGCCGTATGCACAAGAGATAGCCTCCTCGTAACACCCGCTCCCCCGCTCACACCAGCGCCAAGCCTCACCCAGCTCAACCAGTCCATCGAGCTCGCCGAAGATTACTTGGGCGGACTCTACAAGCCCTTGAATGAAAGGACCGCGGTACAAAGTGAATATTACGGGATACCCTTACGGGTATTTTTTCATGATCAGAACTACTGGTCACTTCTTGGTGCCGATGCGTCGTCAACCATCACTCCGCTAGAGAGCAGTCAGCTCACCGAAGGATACGACGTTTCGTTTGAAAACGGAGCCTTTACTGCGACTGTTCGCTTGGAGTGGCACAGCGTGACGGGAGAATTCAGCCTTTCGCTCACACCCCATGCGGTAAAAGAAGCGCTTGAAGTGTGGCTTGGGCCCCTCAAGGTGGGGTCATATTCGTCGGCCCCAGTCCAACTTGTGGCAACTACCGTACTGCATGGCAACGACCTGTCGACCTTTGCATCACTTCGTTATACGGTACGCCATGCAACCCAGCAAGCGTATCTATTTTACTTGGCAAAAGGAGAGGTTGATAAGGCCACCAAGCTGTCAACTTTTCTAGAGGATAATGGCTACCAGCCAGGCTACGATATGCGAGCGGTACTATTTAATCGCCTCGACGCTCTTCCTGATGATCTTCCGCTCAACCAGACGGCCTACCAGGACTGCGACCATCTCCCTTCTGGCCAGCCGACCGCCTACGCCTACCAAAGCAAGGCGTGCGAGGCGCTGTGGGCGTATCTTGTGGCCGGTGAACGTGATCCGTTCCTCCAAGCCACCTACGCACTTCAGATGCTCGAAAAGTATCGAAGCCCCCTGCGAGAATATGAGCTATCTCCCGCCTCGGAGTTTTGGCTTCAGGCGGATACGCCGATGGGCACAGCTGAGCATCTGCGCCTCCAGTGGGGGCGAACAAACGTCGGAATTCCGGCATGCACACCTCTTGACTGTAGCGATACGGCAAGTGGAATTCGGACGTTTGTTTACGGCACTCTTGAAGCTGAGCTGGGGTATCGCTACGGCGACCGCACCGCGGTGCACTTCGCTGATGCCGCGGCGGCCATGACCGTTACTGTTCAGGTTGTTGGTGGAATGGTAAGGATGCCACAAGGCAATGCCTACCGCCCCACACAGACCGGCGCATTTCCGGTGTCATGGGACCAATCGGCTCAGTTCGCACCACCCAAGACATCCCTAGCCAGTACTGCCGCACTCACCGTTATCGGCAAAGCGGCGATGCCCGCCGAATACGTCGGCATCTCGCCGTCCAATAGCGAGACGACGTTTGACGCCTGGGCTTTTCTGGTGCGCTACCGATGCTTGAAATACGCAACTGGTTGTCTGCTCTGAAACGGATGAGCGAGGAGTGAATCCCACTCCTCGCTCATCCTGCCAAAGTCACCTCACGTTCGGAATATTCCGATATTATTTTCCCAAAGCATACTGTTTCACCCACTGATACATCACGATACCGGCTGCAACGCCAACATTAACCGATCTCGTACTCCCTAGCTGTTCGATTTTCACCATCATTTCAGCTTTTTCACGAAGGGCTTCACTAATCCCTGGACCCTCACCACCAAACACCAATACTGCTTTTTTGGGAAGTTCTGTTGCCGCGAGATTCTTCGCGCCCGGCAGATTATCGATTGCTATCACATGCCGGTCGCCCACTGCAGCCATAAAATCATCTACCGACGCGTGATGATACAGTGCAAGATATCTATCGGTCACCATAGCGCCCCTTCGGTTCCAGTGTTTTTTGCCTATGACATGGACCGCTGCAACATTAAATGCGTTCGCCGTTCGTACGATTGTCCCGATATTAAGATCGTGCTGCCAGTTTTCGATTGCAACGTGCAGATCGATTCTTGTCTTATCGAGGTCTGCTTTTATGGCCTCGACTGTCCAGTAGCGGTATTTATCTTCGACATTTCTCTTATCACCGGTGGCAAGGAGCTCCTGATCGTATCGGGAGTCAATCGGCCATGGCTGCGGATGTGGGCCAACGCCCACTGACTGTTCTTGCTGCATATATTCTTTATTATACCGTGCTCGCTCCATAGGCGGTTAATGATATACTTTTTATATGCCTCGTCAAAAAAAGACACCGATAAAAGCACTCGACCTTCGTCTCATCGCCTTTTTTAAAAAAACATATATACCACTCGCCCGAATCGCACTTTTTGTCGTATTTTTCTGGTTTGGATTTATCAAACTTACGGGCATGAGTCCCGCGGGGCCGCTCGCCGAAGCACTGACTGAACGTACTATCGGCCCTGAGTTATTTGGCCCGCTTTTTATTATTCTGGCCTTTATCGAATGCCTCATCGGTATCCTATTCCTCATCCCAAAGGCCGTCCGGATTGTCATGCCGCTCCTTTTACTCCATATGATCATCGTCTGCGGCCCGCTCGTGCTCGTTCCTGACATGACCTGGCATGCGCCATTTGTCCCCACTCTCGAAGGCCAATATATAATTAAAAACATCGCTATTGTTGCGCTCGCCTTTGGTATTGCCGCCCATACAGAACCACTGCAATTTCAGAAGAAAGGAATCACTTCATGAACACATTTACTCACGAACTCCTTAGTCCGGATATTCGTCCCCAGGACGATTTTTTTGGTCATATCAATAACAAATGGATCACTTCTCATCCAATCCCTAATAGCGAAGTACGCTGGGGCACTTTTAATGTGCTACGAGATGAATCGTGGCAAGCAATGCGAACACTTTATGAAGACCTCCAGCATAAAGAGCCGACAGATCATATCGAGAAACTCACACGAGATTTCTACTATGCTGCCATGCACTACGATGAGCATGAGTCAACTCATGTCGCCTTGCTTCGAAAACTCTACAAAGAAGTCGACGATGTCACCGATGTCCGAGGACTTTCCTCTCTTATTGGTAAGTGGAATGCGTTTCAGATCAGCGCGCCGTGGTATGTATGGGTAGATGTCGATCACGACGATAGCACGCGCCATATTCTCCACGTAGAACAATCCGGACTCACACTTCCTAACCGAGACTACTACCTGGATGATACTGATACTATGCGTTCGATTCGCGACCAGTACAAGATTTTTACCGCCGCTGTATTTGCTGAATTTCCCGAGCTCAGCCGGAGTGCGGACGAGCTCTGGGAGACACTTATTTCATTTGAGACCTCTCTTGCCACGCACTCTCGTACTTCTACGGAACTTCGCGATGTTGAGAAGAATTTCAACAAAACCACCTATGCAGATCTTGCATCTACCTACGACGCTATCGACTGGAATAACTACAAAGCAGCTCTCGGATGGCAATCTCAAAACGATATCAGTGTTGATCAGCCGGATTTTTTGGCATTTGTTAACTCATTCCTTACCGAGCGCCCCCTTGCCGACTGGAAACTTTATCTTAAATGGCGCATTACGATGAGGAGTTTGGCAAAACTAAGCGAACGCTTTTCACAGCTTTCTTTCTCATTTTTCGGCAAAGTACTGAGTGGGACGACCGAAATGCAGCCACTTTGGAAACGCATGGTATTGACTGCCGACTCTGCGATTGGTGAGATTACCGGCAAACTCTACGCCGAAAAGCACTTTCCCGAGAGCTCGAAACAACAAGTTCTTTCATTGGTTGAAGATGTTCGAGATGCATACGAAGAACGAATCGATACTCTAGAATGGATGGGCGACTCTACCAAACAATATGCCAAGAAAAAGCTTGCCAATATAAAAGTACTCATTGGCTATCCCGATACCTGGCGTGATTTCTCAGGCCTGGATGCTTCTCGTGATTCCCATCTTTCCAATGTACTAGAAGCTTATAAATTCGATATGGTCTACTGGCTCAACAAGTTAGAGGAGCCCGCTTCTCGCGATGATTGGCTTATGAATCCACAAACTGTCAATGCCTACAACGACCCAAATCGACTGGTTATCTGCTTTCCAGCAGCTATTTTGCAACCTCCGTTCTTCGATCCGACAGCTCAACTTGCCACCAACATGGGAGGAATCGGAACTGTTATCGGACATGAATTTACTCACGGATTTGATGACCAAGGTTGTCAATTCGACGCCGAAGGTAATGTAAAGCAGTGGCAGACGAAAGAGGAGCGAGCTGCGTTCGCAAAACGAGCTCAAGTGATCATCGATCAAGCAGACAAATTTCACGTCCTTCCGGACCTCACTCTCAAAGGTGGTCTTGTGCTTGGTGAAAGCATCGCTGATCTCGGCGGTATAGAAATCGCTTATCATGCGCTCATATCAAAATTAGGTGACAATATAAATACATCTACTCAGGAGACATTTACTGCCAAACAATTGTTTTTTGCCAATTATGCATTTACAGAATGTGGAAGTACGCGTGAAGAAAAACTGCGCGAGCAAACCCTCGCCGACCCACATCCCGTATCAGAATACCGCGTTAACGGCATCCTCCAGCATGTCGATGCCTTTTATGAAGCATTTGCCGTCAATGATCCAGACAAACTATACAGATCTCCGAGCGAACGAGCAAAAATCTGGTAAGAAACGAAAATCGCCCCCTGTGCCTCATTGCTGAGAGGGGGCGATCCGCTTTCGAATTTACCTGGGTGAGTAGTCGCAGACGACGGTGCCGACATCGCCACCACGCTGGTAGGGAGTCGTCGAAGTGCTCGGCGAACCCGCCTTGTACATCAGCGCGGTCTTGTACATCTGGACGGCAGTTGCCGGTTCCAGCCGGCGGGTGTCCAGCACGAGGTTGCACGTGAACGTCTCATCTTCCGACTTGGCCTGGGTGATCTTGCCGTTCCGGATGACCAGCACGGGGAAGTTGACTCGCGGTCCGGTGCTCCACTCGTCATGGCCGTCCGTCGTCTTCTTCTCGGTGTAGCCGATCTTCCCGAGTTCTTCGGATGACACCGGTCGGGTGTCCTTCGGTACGAGCGAAACGGGGGCCTGACTGGTGGGAACGGAAGTAACGCTCCCGGCCCCGGCGGACTGGCCCATGGGTCTTGCCTGCTGACCGCACCCCACCAAGAACAGGGCAAGCGCGGCCAACAATATGCATATACGCATCTGCGTCTCCAAACTCTTAGGTACTCCTTGCGGACTAATTGTTAATTATAGCACAATACTTGCTTTTTTGCAAGGTTAGCATAAGCTTGTTGCAATCATCCTTTCGAATAAAGAACTCTCTTGAGTTCTGGAGAGGTGTGCACTTTACCCATCACATTGCACTAAGGACTTTTTCGCGAGATACTTAGACTACCGCTCACGCCTAGGGAGAGAGTGATGATTGTCAAAAATTACTTGACTCGCCGCATGTGGTGGCTTCGCACCAAACTCACGAAAGATCCCGAGCTTGCCAAAGCTTATCTTCGGAGAGCCGAAGAATGGGCAGATTTGATCGAGATGCTATGGGTGACGGGTGGTGAGTTCGGCATCGCAGCTCAAGAGGCTCACACACGATTACTCGGCGAGTTCTCAACGTTCACTCTTCACGAAGACCCTTGCGATTTTTTGGTGTTCTACCTGAAAGAAACATGGGAGTTCGGTAATCAGTTGTCAGAATGGTACGAAAGCCTACCCCGATAGCGCCGTGAGGGAAGTCAAAGGAAGTGTCTACTTGAAAAGCACACTTCCTTTGACTATAAAATTTGGACAAAAGAAAAGACCGGAACTTATTCCGGTCTTTTCTATGGTACGCGAGAGAGGACTTGAACCTCCACATCCCAAAGGACACTAGCACCTGAAGCTAGCGCGTCTACCATTCC
>CAYZCX010000016.1:0-17768 GCA_964477195.1 uncultured Candidatus Saccharibacteria bacterium | reverse complement strand
GCAGGGTGTCCTGAGTTCAAGTCTCAGATGGCCCTCCAAATTTATGTACAAAAGGACTTCCTCGGAAGTCTTTTTGGTTTGCTAGAATAGTATCATGATTAAAATATCTGTCATTTGGCTCGTTCTACCCAATGGAAATGTGGTTCTTCAGCGACGAGATGAAAAGACCGATGTTAGCCCTGGCTTACTTAGTCTATTTGGCGGACACGTTGAAGCCGGGGAAACGCCAGAAGAAGCGATGTATCGCGAACTCTCGGAAGAGACATCACTAGATGTTCCTAGCTTGAGTATTAGCAGTGCCGGGAGTGCAGAGTTGCCACATCCAAACGACCCAGCTATGACGCGTACCATGTATTTCTATAAGGCGGCTATTGATTCAGATGATTTTGATGTATTTGAGGGGGAGGGCTCTGAAACATATTCAATTACAGAGCTAAAGGGGCGCCAAGACCTAGGTTCGAGCGTAGTATATGCAATTAATCATCTTAAGGACTTACGTCTTGGCGACCTAGCGTAATTCGGCCGCTATAGCAACAATGAGATTTGTATTACAATAAATATGCATCATTCCAGTTGAGGAGGTTTAATGCTTGGCAGTAGCTTGCGCGCCATGCTTGACACGTGTGTTGAGCTGATGGCAGTTGGCGCCGAGGATCGAGAGCTCGACCTTGTTCCGGTGCATGTTCAACTAGATGGCTGTCGATTAGAATGTACCGCCTACTTGGCGGCAGGGCTGGAGCGACTCACCCACAATCGCCTCACTGTGCGGGTATTCTCCGGAG
Source organism: uncultured Candidatus Saccharibacteria bacterium (assembly GCA_964477195.1). Lineage (GTDB taxonomy): Bacteria > Patescibacteriota > Saccharimonadia > Saccharimonadales > Saccharimonadaceae > JALRBM01. The sequence goes on along the minus strand of CAYZCX010000016.1, from coordinate 16,986 downwards.
CCCCTATTACAGGGGGTCCAGCGGGCCTCAGCAATCTATTTTTGGCGGTTTGCCCAGCTTCGACACCTGCTGGACCGATCACCGTCCTTACGGATGAGATGATGTCATATGTTATTTCTCCGGTTAAAGGGGTGGGTTGCGCAAGGACGTAGTTGAATGGGAGACGTCCTCAGGCTAGCGGTCAAAAGCTGCCGGCCTGAGGACTAGTTCATCTTACGTATCTACGTTTTTTGTTTGGGGAAATATTTTTGCTACACTACCTATATGCAATCAGATTTACTGTTTCAATACTGCCAAAAACTAATTATTCTATCAGCCGATAAGCAAGCAGTGCTACTCGCCAAACGAAAGGGCGAAGCGGATTACGATGGAACATACTCCTTCATCGGCGGCAAAATGGAAACTGCCGACAAGACTCTCCTCGATGGGATGAAGAGAGAAAAAAATGAAGAGATTGGTGAAAATACGATAATAAGTATTTTGCCCAACGAAAGTTATAATCTTTTATTTCGAAAAAAAGACGGTAATACCATGATTTTACCGCATATTGCCGGTATATACGTTTCTGGCGACGTTACCATAAATGAAGAGTATAGCGACTACAAATGGGTATCTCTTGCTGAGCTAGATTCTTTTGAGCCAAAGATCGATAATATTACCGAGCTCACAAACTGGGCAAAAAATATGCTCGACAGAGTTGATTCTGATCAGCTTGTGCAGATATAGAAATAATAGATTCACTTGGCCTCTCGATTACTTTTGTTATACTGTAGACCATGGAACGTTCCCAAATAGAACAATACAATGGCCATGCGATCAACACGATTTTTCATGATGCTGGTGGTAAAAAAGTAGTTGTTTTTTGTCATGGATATCGCAGCAGCTCAATCGGTCCTAATCGTTTCTTTGTACGTGCAGCTCGTGCGCTTGCAAAACATGGCATATCAAGCCTTCGTTTTGATCAATATGGAAGCGGCAACTCTGAGGGAGATTTTTTTGACTCTAGCTTCGTTGACTGGGTTGCCACTGCGAAGAATATAACTCAGCGTTATATGAGTATGGGTTATGAAGTCGCACTTTTCGGTCAAAGTATGGGTGGCTCGACAGTGCTTGCACTTGGCTCTGAAATGCCGGATTTAACGGCTATAGTTGCATGGGTGCCCGATGCCAGTGCTGATGACTTTCACTTGCCCGAGAGTGGGGTAATTGAAGAAAGCGGCCAAATCGTTCAAGCTACTTATTGGCAAGAGGCCCATGATATGAATATAGGTGATCGTTTAGTAGACATTCAGGCACCGACCTATATCGTTCAGTGTACGGCCGATGAGTATGTTGATGAAAAAAATAGAAATAAAATTATAAAAAATGCCCAGCCCCATCATGTCATAGCTAATATGGAAGGGTACACACATAGTTCATGGACCTATGAACAGTCGAAAGACATAATAAGTAAAAGTGTCGACTTCCTTATAAATCATTTCTAACCCATTCAAAGGATCCAAGGAAATCCCTCGGTAGTTGCTTCATATGATAAATTATCATATGATATGCAAGTATCATTCCATTTTCGGTGAAAGGAAATCTCGTGTACGTTATTGAATTGCACGATGATGAGCTTGAAAATGCGGCCCAGGACACGCGTGCCGGGTCTATTGGTCGCCACGGAACGATTGAGTACGACTACCAGGTCGAGGCACATCTTCAGGATATTCTCGACCGGCCGTGGCGACGTGCGTACCTCAAGGCCGGCGACTGCGTGAGGGTTGTGTGGGTGCGTGACATGGCAACAGGAGAGGTTCGGTACTTGGCGCGTAGCCAGGGCTACACTGGCGAATGGAAACTCCCCTTCGTCGGAGCGCCGGATGCTCAGATTGCTGTGGGGGTGTGGGGGCACAATGCCACTACCTACGAAGAGGGGTGCACGTGGGCGAGTCAGCAGCTGGCCAATGCAGCGACAGCCATTTTGCTTGAGCAGGGCGAGATTTGTTTCGCCTGGGAGATGGTTGATGGTGCACCGCAGCTCATTTCGCGTGGACCTTCTCGTGCTTTGTAAGTAGGCACGCTGTGATGTGAGATTTGGTACGACCCGCCTAGCTATATCGCATGAGCTAGGCGGGTCGTACTTACGCTAATGAAATAGCGAAGACTTGGAAATGCTATAGTTGGTGTATGTTGGACAAAGAATTTATGAACCGTGCAATTGCCTTATCTCGGCAATCTCTTGAGCCTATTGGTTGTGGTGTTGTGATGACGGATAGGAGCGGCAAAGTTATCGCCGAAGCCTACAATTCGCAGCGGGCTGATCGTATTGCTGTGAACCACGCTGAGATTAAAGCAATTATCGAAGCCAATGAATCACTTGGAGTGAGGAAACTGAAGGACACTACAGTCTATTGTAGCTGCGAACCGTGTGCTATGTGTCTGACGGCACTGTCGTACGCAAATGTGGGGCGAATTGTCTTTTATAATACGATGAAAGATCTTTTTCCGAGTGATCCGCAATCTCAGCTTGATTCGTTTCAATATATCAAAGGTTTAAACTTCGTACCCAAACTCGAGCAATTACGGGAGCGGTGATCAGGATGGATTGTTTTGTATAAAAAGGCCATATCACCTTTCCTAAGCTACGCGGTCAGGCTTTACGTCTACTCGAAGGAATTCTTTGAGAGTTTTTGATGAGAATATGTAGTTACGCTACAATGATGATATGAAGATTTATTTTGCTTGTTCGATAAGGGGTGGTCGTGATGATGCAAAGACATATGCGGAGCTAGCTCAGCATATCAAGGCTAACGCAATATTACTGACGGAAGTCTTTGCTGACGGCAAGCTTACCTCACAGGGGATGAACAAGCCTAACTCGGATATATGGGCTACAGATGTGGCATGGATTCATGAAGCCGATGCTATTGTGGCAGAAGTTACTAATCCAAGTTTGGGCGTTGGGTACGAAATTGCTAAGGCTGAGGAGTGGGGAAAGCCTGTGCTTGCCTTATTTCACGAGGATGGAAGCCGAAGGCTCTCGGCGATGATCGAAGGATCACCAAATTGCAAAACGGTATATTATGAAACCATAGTCGATGCAAAAGTCGCCATAGATGAATTTATCAAGAGTACTCGCAGCAGGTAGAGATAAAACATTAAGCGGCCAGGGCGCGCTGTTATGGCTGCGGCGGTATGGTTTTTGGTATGATAAAGTATGACTCAAATTCAACAGATCTATAAGATAAAAGCACCGATAGCAAAAGTTTGGCAGGCATTAACGGATGCAGAAGCGGCCGAGAAGTGGGGCGCGGCACCGGCGAAAGTGGATGCACGCGAAGGTGGCGAATTTAGCTATTGGGATGGCGATATTCACGGAATATATACGCGATTGGTACCCGGGCAAAGTATCGAGCAGGATTGGTACGGTCATGACCACCCGGACCGTAAGTTTAAGGCGATTTTTCAGTTTAAATCCGAAGGTGATATCACTGTCGTTGAGCTTACTTTTAGCGGCGAAATCGACGATGAGCAGAAGGACATTCAAGATTGGCAAGAGTATTATTTTACGCCCATCAAAGAGCTTTTGGAGGAGAACTCATGAAAAAAGAATTACTGTATGGTATTGGTGGCCTTGTCGTTGGTGCAGCTATTTCTAGCGCGGTCGCGTGGGCGGTAACGATGAACCAGTCGGACACGGGAGTGAATATGAGTGATGGAATCGTGGGGAAAACTGGCGATGCGTTTGACAAAGCATTTCTTGAGACGATGATTGCTCATCACCAAGGCGCGCTGACAATGGCCGAAGAGGCAAAAGACAAGGCAAAGCATCCCGAGCTAAAAAGCTTTGCTGAAAACATCCTTTCAGCTCAGGGCAAGGATATTCAGCAGATGAAAGATTGGCAGATGGCGTGGGGATATAGCCAGATGTCTGACTCCCAAGACATGAATATGCACCATCATTAGCGGTTTTTTTGACGAGACATTTTTTTATAACGCCAGACGAGCCATGTGCCCACAAGTACGATGAGAACGATTGTGATTATTTGAGCGCTCGTGTCCAGATGTTTTAATAACTCGGCGGTTTGCACGCCCGAATAGCCGAGATAAAGGAAAAATGTCGCGACAACTGCCGAACCAAGTAAAGTCGCTGACGCGAAAATGCTAAAGGGAAGTCGGATAAAACCACTGCCTAGCGAAAGCAACGTACCAGGAAATACGGGCAGCGCGTGCATACCAAAGAGGAGTAACCAGCTTTTTACACCGCTATTTTTTGCAAGTTGTTTGCCGTAGGTTTCGATTTCTTTGTGGGTGTAGCCAAAGAATTTGCGCCCGCCGCCAAACATGATATCTTCGAGTTTGTCTGCGAAAAAATAGAGCAAGTATCCACTTAACGTTCGGGCAAGACCGGATATGAGGGCGAGGACCACAAGATACCATAGTGGCATCACTTGAACGTGCGCTGCGATTCCGGCTGGAATTAATACGATAAAGGCTGGAACGGGCGAGATTATCTCATCGATACATGTTCCAATAAAGACAAAGATCTCAAGTGGGACGATCGTCATAAGATGTTCTAAGAATTGGATGATTTCGTTCATAGTTTGTTAACTTTCTGTTCTGCTGTTTCAAATTGTACAACCCAACCGGTCTGACGGATACTCTTATAAACACTATTTTGCAAAAAATCTCCATTTGCAGTAAATGTTTCGGGGAATCCGTGCGTTTCGGACATTTTTTCTTTGTAGATTTTTATGGCGTCTTTGGCTTCTTGGGCGTAGTTTTGAGTATTGTTTTGGGAGGAGAGATCAGCGAGAAGCGTCATGTACTGTGCTCCCCAGTAACTCCAAATTGCATCGCCGCCATAGTTTGGAACGAACGTCTTCACTGCCCAGGGGACATCTTTGGCGCTCAAGGCTGCTTGGTATTTTATAGGAAAAGGCTTTGCAACGCCTTCTCTGCGGATAAAGTCGATGCTTTTCTCAAGATACGGGAGGTCTTTGCCGTGCTGTGGCGAGAGAAAGCCGGTGGGAAGAGCGATGAGCCAATCAGAGGAATAGTTGGCTCGTGCTGGATGGTCACGGAGGTCGTCCTTGAAATGACCTTCGACATCATCCCAGTAGTTCGTGAGAATCTGGTGGCGCATGTTTTCAAGCTCTGATTCAGAACGAGGCTGAACGCCAAGATCGTTCGCGAGTTTGAGCGTTTTCCAGAGAATAACATTGTCATAAAAGGAACTTTCTCGCGTGACGCCATCACGTGCAGCAGCGAGATGTGCATCTTTTTTGACAAGCCCTGTTGTCGGATCTTGTACCTGCTGAAGATAGATGGTAAGGAGCTTTTGTAGATCACCCCGACGCTCTTTTAGAAGGTCTTGGACTGTTTCGACCGTTTGAATCTTGTACGGTGCGTCTGCGGGGGAAGAACGTGCTAGGCCGTCAAGCGCATAGAGTATCCCATAAAGCGTATCTGATGGGACAGAGCCTGGGTGTACTTCTGTGAGAGCGACGGCCTGCGGGCCTGTTGGAACGACGGTCGTTGTGAGGGTATTCTTTTGGCTGAAAGCATCAAGCGCGTAGAGTGCCGATTGGAGGTAAATGCGCTGACGATTCTCCCAATCAGTTTGATTATGAGCGGTCGCTGGATCAAGGAGTGAGTTATAAAATACTCCGAGATTTCTGGGGTAAAGAACGCTAAACTGGTCGCCTGAAATTAAATAAGGTTTCGATGGATCAAAGCGAAGCTTATGAATCGCTTCAACGATTTTTTCCGGATTTGAGGATGGTACTTGTCGACTTCCAAAATATGTATTTTGTACAATCAGAAACCCTGATTTGTAGTAGCCAAGTGCCTGTGCCACGACGCTATCGTAGGCAGTGAGGGTAAAGTTTTTTTGCACAGTGATCTTGCCATTTATGACGCTCGTGGTGTAGGGCTGTTTCACGACATTCCACCCTGCATACGGATTGGTGATGTGTAGCCATATATGAAAAATAACTATTACCGCGACTATAGAGGTCGCGGTAAATAGATACTTCTTTGGCTTCTTTTCTTTTTGTAGTATAGCCATTCTATAGATTCGCTGCTATACGGCTGGCGGAGCAGTCGGTGGGGTCGCGGGAGGGGTGCCGCTTATTGTTGCAGGTGTTGCTTTTGGAGCGACCCCTTTCCAGGTTGACTTGTCGAATGCGAGCCAGATCATCCACACGAGAGGAAGGAAAATAGCAAGGAGAACGAACCACCCTTCTTTTCCAAGCTTAAGGCCAATATTGTATTCGGCGATAATCATAAAGACGACCGAGACGATATTCACAAAAGGAATAATAGCGAGGACGGCCCAGAAGCCTTTTTGATCGCCAAGTTCGAGGAGAATCCACATATTGTAGACTGGTACCCAAGCTTTCCAGCCCTCAACACCAGCTTTCTTGAAGATGCGGCTCAAAAGAAATGCACTCACGACATATGAAACAACGGCCACGATGAGCCCAAATACGATAAAGAAAATGAACATACTCATAACGGCGGCTTGATCTACTTGTGTCGTGTTAGAGTACATTGAGTTATCGTACATGTAAGGATCGGTATAATATCCATCCGATGCTTGTCCAAATAATGAAAGCAATTTCATTGGTTTCTCCCCTATTGTTATCTTGAGATCATTGTAGCACGGTGGTAAAATAAAGCATAGTGATAAAAACCTTAGATGGATCTGAATTAGTCGGCTATATTAAAGAGCGCCAAGCACGGCAAGTGCGGGGGCTTCGTCAGGCATTTTCTACGTTTCCACGTCTTGTTATTTTGAAAACTCCTCACGCGTCAAAAGTAATCGAAACCTACGTTCGCTTGAAACAAAAATATGGCGAAGACATCCTTGTGCAGACAGATATCGAAACCGTAGAAGAGACGGAAATGATCGCGGCAATTGAGCGACTAAACGATGATTCTTCGGTACATGGTATTATTGTCCAACTTCCGCTCGATGATCCGGCGAGGACTGATGAGATCGTCAACAGCATCGCTCCTGGAAAAGACGTCGATGGACTTGGTAAGGACGCACAGTTCGATAGTGCAACAGCAATTGCAATCAGCTGGTTATTGGCAGGATATGGAGTTATGCTTGAGGGGAAGCGGCTTGCCATCGTAGGAAATGGCCGTCTTGTGGGTGCGCCACTTGCTCGCATGTGGCAGCAAAGTGGCTATTCTGTTTCTGTTTTTGATCGTTCAAGCCAAGACATGGCAAATGCGCTACGACAGAGTGACGTCATCGTCACCGCGACGGGAAATCCCCATCTTATTACCCCAGATATGCTCAATATTGGCGCAGTTATAGTTGATGCGGGGACGGCAAGCGAGGATGGCGTCATTGTTGGAGATTTGGACGAAAGCGTTCGTGAGCGTGAAGATTTAGTCCTTACTCCCAAAAAAGGTGGTGTCGGGCCTTTGACTGTCGCTGCACTATTCGATAATGTCATTGCGGCCGCTCAGCCTGTAAAAGAAAACTAAGCGAGTCCAAGTGCTTCTTTGACGCGGGCAACCACCTGGCGCGGTGTGAGATCGGCTTTTACTATATAGCTATGAATTCCCAAAGCACGGAGTGATTTCGGAGCTTCTTCTTCGCCAAGATTAGTAAGGATAATAACAGGGATTTGCTTGCCCCATGCCTCGGCACGAATCGCAGCAAGTGCTTCTTCCCCATTCATATTTGGCATCTGAAGATCGAGAAGGATAATGTCGGGCATAACGCTTTTTACCATAGCAACACCTTGCTTTCCGTTGTCAGCAAGCTGCACTTCGAAGCCGTCTGCTTCGAATTTCATTCGATACATCTGGCTAATAACTTGATCGTCTTCAATAATGGCAATTTTTGTCATTGTATGTATATAATACAGTGAAAGGCTTATCCAGCCAAGTAGGTAAATACCTGACCTAATCGTGTAATAAAGAAAAGAAGATATGAAAGACCTTGCCCCCGATATCTACCGCCAACGCCTCGTTATCGAGGGTATTCCCAAGCGCCCTATAACGGATCATGATATTATCACGTATCTTGCACAGCTCTCGACTGTGACAGGGATGATTGCGCTCATAAAGCCCGTAACTCACAGAAGTGATCTTTTTGGTTGGGCGGGCTGGATTCACTGGGAAACATCCGGGGCCCATTTTTATGCCTGGGACGAGCCACGTCTTTTCTTTTCGGTTGATATGTATACCTGCAAAAAGTTCTTGGCCGAAGATGCCGTTGAATTTACTAAAAAGTTTTTTGATGCTGACGCGATAGAATATAGGGAATTCTGATGACGATCACGATGGAAACATATGCGTCAAATGATCATCATGACAACGCCTATGATCTATCGGAAGAAAAGCTTCACGAGCTGACGAGTCGTCTCTTGGCTGAGCGACCTCCTGAAGGTGATGACAGATTTGTTTGCTACAAATTAGAGGGCGATGATATCTTTGCTGATATCGGCCGCAAGATAGAATCTAATGTATTCCGTGAGGCATTTAATAATTCTCCTGATGAAATGGAAGCGGTATATGGGCCTTATGAAGGACAAAGTAAGTTCTTTGTAACGATTGACCGTGAAAAGGGCGTGCCGACCGGAGCGATGCGAATTGTGGAGGACGGGCCAGCAGGATTCATATCTTTAAATGACTTCTTAAAAAAGCACCCCTCCGTCAGTGAGAAGCAGGTTCGCGACTTCCATGGTATGTATAATGATGCTGGTACCTGGGATATTGCAACGGTAGCCGTGCCTGAAGAATATCGGGATAAGGGAACGGCTGCGCAACTTTACCGTGCTATGTATCGAACGGCTATGGGTGAAGGCATGGAACATATGATTGCGATAATTGATAAGGAACCTTTAAAAAAGCTGCAGAAATATCTTGGTGTTCCATTTGTCCCAGTGGTCAAAAGCAAGCCGTTTCCATATATTGGATCAGAAAAAAGTCAGGCGGTGTATGGGCATTTTCCGGATTTTGAAGAGGCTATGTCGAAGCATGGACGCACAAGTATTAGAGGGCGCTTGGCACGCAAAGCGATCTCTCGCATACTTGGAACGAGTGAACATAGCGATAAAGACTTTCAATTTTAGCATCTATTCCGTTATCGTATCGCTTACGCTAAAATATCTTTGTGGACTTATTTATTCTTGGCATCACTTGCTTTATAAATTTATTACTAGGTATTATTGTACTGTTTCGGGATCCGAAACGACTTTACGCGGCATCATTTGCGGCGATGAGCCTCTTCATTTGTTTATGGATTGTTGCAAACTTTATAACCAATCATTACGTTGATGATTTAGTTATCACTAACATTGCCAACAACCTCACGTATGTCGTCGGGTTTGCCTGTATCGTATCGGGACTCATTTTTAGCTACGCATTTCCGTATTCACGCAAAGCATCACGGATTGATATTGCTGTTGTTTCGGTACTGACTATTGTGACTGTTGTACTGAGCTCGTTTACGAGCCTCGTCTCAGGCTCGGTTGTTCTTGATGCACATAACCAGCTTGCCTATCCAGTGGGTGATCTCTTGTGGTTCTACCTCCTCTCTTTTCTCGTTATCTTGGTACTCATGTCGCGAAACTTGCTTTTTGTACCAAGAGAACAGGGTGAAAAAAAGAGGCAGCAAGCAAGGTATATTTTCTTCGCTATCGTTTCCAGCGCTCTAATAGCACTCCTTCTAAACGTTGTTATCCCTCTTTTTACGGCAAGTTGGGAAGCCAGCCGATTTGGCCCTCTTGCTATGATTGTGCTGGTGGGAACGACTGCCTACACTATTATTAAGCACGGACTTTTTGATATTCGGCTTGCTGTTGTCCGCGGTGTGGCGTATTTTCTTTCCCTTGCGACCTTGGCTGGATTGTACTATATACTTGCGTATGCAATTTCTGAGGTTATTTTCCATAACAACACCGTCGTTTTGATCAGTCAGAATCCGGTGAGTATCCTTCTTGCGCTTTTGCTTGCATTTGTGTTCCAGCCGCTCAAGAATTTTTTTGACAAGCTGACGAACAGGATTTTCTTCCGTGATGAATACAATACCGACGAGTTTTTTGCGGCGCTGAGCCGTGAGCTACGTGGAGCGACGGATTTGCGGGTCGTCTTACAGCGGGCCGCACGCGAAATTAGTGAAACGATGAAGGTAGAGTATGCATCGTTTTTTGTTAGATATGGAGCAGGAAAGCATATGGCGGTGGGAGCGGGTAGCGAGCATCGTCTGACAGTAGGTGAGATAGGACAAATAGAAGCATTGTTGCCTTCGGATTATCCACTGATTGTGGCAGATGTCCTTGACGAAACGAACCCACTGAAACCGCTCCTCGCAAAGCACAAGATTGCACTTATTTTACCTTTGGAGCAGGGGGAGACGCTTCTAGGGCACTTATTCCTCGGCTATCAAAAAGGACGAAGCTATATGAAGCGGGATGTTCGAGTACTCGAGACGATTTCGGACGAACTTGTTATTGCCATCCAGAACGCTCTGTCTGTACAAGAGATTCAGGACTTCAATGAAACACTTCAGCAACGTATTCAGGAGGCCACGAAAGAACTACGCACTACAAACTCGCAGTTGCAACGGCTTGATGAGGCGAAGGACGAGTTTATTAGTATGGCATCGCATCAGCTTCGGACGCCGCTGACGAGCGTCAAGGGATATATTAGTATGGTGCTTGAGGAAGATGCGGGAAAGATTACGCCGACCCAGCGTCAGCTTTTGGATGAAGCATTTGCCAGTAGTGAGCGCATGGTGCATCTTATCAACGATTTTCTCAATGTCTCTCGCCTTCAGACGGGCAAGTTTATGCTGGAGCAGCGGCCAATTGACCTAGGGAAGGTAGTAGAGCAGGAGGTGGAGAGTTTGCAGTCGACGGTACGAATGCATGCGTTGAAACTGAAGTTCAAGAAGCCATCGTATTTCCCCCTGCTTAATATCGATGAAGCCAAGATACGTCAGGTGATTATGAACTTTATCGACAACGCGATTTATTATTCGTTTGAAGGTTCGACGATTGCCGTTACCTTATCGTTGGAGGATGGACAGGCGGTACTGAGGGTGCAAGATGCGGGTATCGGTGTGCCAAAGGCTGAGCAGCAACATTTGTTTTCTAAGTTTTTCCGGGCAACAAATGCACGTAAACAACGCCCCGATGGCACTGGCGTGGGATTATTCCTCACAAAAAAAGTCATTGATGCTCATGGTGGTTCGATTTTGTTTGAGTCGGTTGAGGGAAAGGGAAGTACGTTTGGGTTTCGTTTGCCTGTGAAAAAACTAGCGGCCGAAGACACCAGTGGCGCGAAGCAGCTCAAAAACTAACCAGATCACGATAATTGCAACAGCCGCTGCTATGAGCGCGGGTTTTGCGAATTGCTTTTTCTCAAACCACCATTGCTGAACGCCGTTGCGGTTGGCAGCGGTGAGTCGTGTCACCGATGGTTGCTTGACACTTGCATCTGCTCCGGTGTATTGCTTGTTTCGTTTCTTCTTTTGCTTTGCCATATTGACTCTAGTATATCAAAAAACCACCCGCTTTTACAGGGGTGGTTTTTTGTGAGGCTGGGCCTTCTTTTATAGAGCGGTCAGTCTCTTAGGCGCTAAGCGCGCGGCGGCTAGCAATGTAGTAGCCGATTGCTGCGATGAGGGAGCCTGCGCCAAGAAGGGCAACGATTCCATCACTCATACCAGTCTTTGGAAGCTCGGTTGGAGTTTCGGGAGTCTTGGTACATGCGGCATCTGTTCCAGGAACACATGGCTTTTCAGGTGTTGGTGGCACTTCGATTGAAGCGTCGTCACAATCATCTGGGTTGCCAGGGATCTGTGGGCTATCAACACATACGGTGTTGACGATGTTTCCGGCGACATAGCTAGGAACTTTCGCAGTAATCGTAAAGCTTGTGCTTTGACCAATCTTAAGACTTGCAATTGTGTAAGTCCAGGCATTGCTTGCAATAGAGCCAGCGCTTGCCTTGAGGAATGTTACACCTGCAGGAGCTTTGTCGGTAACAACAGCGTTTGTGAGATCGACTTCACCAGTGTTTGTCACAACGATCTGGTAAGTGAATTCTTGGTCAACACCGACTTGTTTATGCTCAACACCATCTACTGTCTTTTCAATCTTGATAGCAGGAGTGTTTTCTTTTACAACTTCGAAAGGTTTCTTACAAGCAGGGCTCGATGCAGTTTTGTCTTGGCCATCAACCGTTACGGTAACGATAGCTTCAACAGTGTACTTACCAACCTTGTCCTGAGTGTAGTCAGCGCTTGTCTGACGAGCGATTTCGGTACCTTGTTCGTCGCGAATAACGTACTCAATTTTCTTGAGGGTTGCGTTTTCAGCGGTGTACTTGGTGTCGAATTTGAACTTTGTTCGTTCGATCTTTGCAACAGTTAAGCTGTCACAAGAGTATTTTGCTTCTGGTTTACATTCTTTAGGAACGTTAACATCAGCACCATCTTCTTTTGGATTCTGGCCTTCAGGTTGAGCTGAAGCGATGTTTGTAAGCTTGTTTGGACCACAAGTAGGCAATTGATCGTTTGCGGCTACCTTCGCGTTGAAGATAACGAGTGCGTTCGATCCGGGGCTGTATGCACCGATATTGACACCACTTGTAATGAGCTTGTCGCCATCTTGGATGTATGCACCACCTGGGTTGCTTGCGTTAAGAATCTTTACAGTTCCAGGTACAAAAGTCATACCTGCAGGAAGTGTATCCTTTACGACGACGTTTTTGATATCAGCATTACCGGTGTTTTTTACTTCAACACGGTAGTTAACTGTATCGCCAGGCATTACGCTTGTCGATTCAGTAAATGCTGCACCGCTACCATCCTTACGAACTTGCTTGTTGACGCTGAAGTCCGAAGAGCTGAATTGTGGCTTCACATTAAAGTAGACGTAGCCACTGTATTTGTAACACCCAGGAATCTTACCATCGAGGGCATTGTATCCTAGAAGCGCACCAGTGCTAGTAACGATATTATCAGAAAGTTTTGCACCTTCTGGAGCGCTACCGACACCGTTGTTGTGCCATGTGGCAGAACCTGGGACGTAAGCAAGGCTAAAGTCTTTGTCGGAGTTGAGGGATACATCGTCCCAAACTTGCTTTGGACTTGCGTTATCAGAGTTTACAAAACCACTGATAGGTACGCTTTTGCCTGCTGCGCCAAGGCTTGCGCTTGCACGAACATTTTCAGCAACGAGGTTGAGGTTATCAGCCGCGTTGTTGTGAACGTACATACGAACCGTGTATTCTTTACCTGGCTGTACGTTGATGTTGTCTACCCAGCCACCATCTTGCGTGTTGGCCGAGTCTTTTACAGTGACGAAGTTTCGTTCGTCGCCATAAAATGAGTTATTTGTTATTGAGTTGAACGTAATATACGAAGCAGGATTCTGCTCTGTAAATGTCGCTCGACTTGGGCCCCATGCAAATAGAGTTGCAGGGACAACGATAGCTGCTGCTGCAATTGCAACAAGAGCACTGGTACGTTTTGGTAAACGCTTCAACGCGTTCATGATTTTACCCATCTCGTCTCCTCTTTCTTATTAATTCACCTCTCAAAGTGAACCGAATAACGTTAATGTTACTAATTATATATTAAAACTTGTATAAAGTCAAACAATATGATATTTAATGCTTATGCTTAGCGCCTGATTGTTAATGAACAGTGGGGAAATCAGGTTATGCCTTATATGTAGTGTGATCTCCGAGGAGATCGATGAAACGTGAACTAAAAAGCTCGAACGAACACCGATCTCACTCGGTGGTTTGCGAAATATTCTATGAAGTTTTTTGTGGAACAGGCACGGCGACGACTTCTCGCCGCCGTGCCTGTCACCTTAGCAGAACTCCGGGTTGCCACACCCGGGAGCCGTCGGAACGACACCCGTGTTGGACTGTGTCGACGGTTGGACCGTCGGCGGGTTCGGGTTCTGCGTGACGTGGACCGGCGGAGCAGGCTTCGCGGTCGTCACGGGGTGACTTCCGGGTTGTCCTGCTGCCGGACCGGACGGATTCGGATCGGCGGTGTGTCGTTCCGTTCCGTCGCCACCGTGCTGACTCTTGCCACCGTCACCCTTGCCTCCCTGACCGGGAGCCTGGTTGGGATCCTTCGGGTTGTTGGGGGTTGTGGTGGTGCAGCCCTCCTTGCAGGGGGGCGTCGTCGTGCAGTTGTTTGCTTCCTTGCAGCCTTCCTCTGGCGGGTGGCACAGGTTGGTGTCGGGGTTGGGAGTCGTTCCCTGTTGGGGGCACGTCTCCTCGCCCGGCGGCTGTTCCACCGGCGGAGCCTGCGGCATACCGGGGCGTAGAACCATGATGGCCTGAGCGTCCGGGTTGTCGCAGTCAGCGCGCAGAAGCGCACCACCGATCAGCTTGCCGTCCTTCGTGAAGAACAGCCAGTAGACGTCGCCGCCTGCTGCCTGTCGCCACTTGTTCAGCACCTGCACCTTCCCATTCAGGAAGTAGGTTGTCCCAAGAATCTGGGACGCCTCCTTGATCTGGATGGGGACGTAGCCTTCGCCACTCATGGCACGGGCGACTTCGTCGTCACCGTACCCCTCGGCGTTGATCGCCTGCTTCACGTGGTCACGTGCCGCCTGCGACTCCGCGGAAGGTCCGTTCAGGAACTCCGCGATGTCCGCCTTGGTTTTCATGGTCTTGGTGCCGAAGCTGGCGCCACCTCGTTCTTCGTGGGCGTTGAGGGCCCAGTCGACGGGATGGTCGCCGTCCGTTCCGGCGTTCAGATCTTCCTGCTTTGCGTTGGGAAACTTGGCAAGAATCTGCGCGCCGGAGACTTCACCCCCGGTCTTGGCGAGCTGTTCGGCCGTCGCGAGGACGCCCGTCAGATCGACAGCCTTGGAGAGGGACTCCGGCGTGTCGGCCAATCCCTCCAGCTCCTTGTGGAAGCCGGCGGGCGTGGACCGAACGTTCTCGTTCCCTTGGAGATTCCTCCCCTTGAGGTACTCGAACGCAGCTGCGCCGCGCTTCTTGCAGTCAGCGACCGTGCCCTCGTTGTTGGGGTCGTTGTCGTTGTTGCAGATCTGCTTGGCCAGGTCTTGGCCAGGCGTGGGGTGGTCGGGGGTACCGCCACACTCACTGATCTTGTTGTTGAGCGCGGTCTGGAGCGGCTCGAGGGAGTTGGCTCCCTCGTTCCGCTTCAGGATGTCGTTCGTCTGCCGGGCGTTGGCCCCGCTGACGAAGTCCGCCGCCTGCCGCAACTTCTCCGAAGAGGTGTCGCTGCAGGCGAGGGATGTGACGTGAGTGGTGACCAGAAGACTCTGGTCCAGATCGGTGTCCTGAGTCGACCCGCAGGCCGTCAGGGCACCGAACAAAACCGCTGCCGGAAGAATGACCCTCCCGGCGCGCTTGATGACCGACATGGTCATTCTCCTTCGTGGGTTGGGTTATTCTTCCGTGGTGGAGGTCTCGGTCTCCTCGTCGAGCGTCTCGAGCTTCGCCACCTTGGAGTGACGGAACGCGAGGAGCGTCGGGACGAGGAAGCCGCCCAGGGCCATGAGGCCCGTGCCGGACGGCAGGTGGATCCAGGAAGTGCCGATCACCATCGCGATGATGATGACGACGAGGCCTCCGATGATGCACCCGATGAGACGCCCGTTGTGGTCGGTGAAGTCGGTCTTGCACATCTTGAAGATGGCGAAGGCGACCGCGGCCACGATCAGGAGCAGGACGACGATGGCCCAGAAGCTGAAGATCCCCCCGAAGAGGGTTGTCAGCGTCTCGAAGCCGGTGAACACGTCGACCGACTCGTCCAGCGAGTCCCAGCCCAGGCCGACGATGGCGCCGACGATGAGTAGGAGCGCGATGATCGCCCAGTTGGCGAGGTAGCGCTTGAAGCTGAAACGGTTCTTGATGATGGTGGTGTTGTTCATGATTTCCTCCTCACTAGGGCCCGCGCTAGCGGACCGATGGTCCGCCCGTGCGGTTGCTGCCCCAGGTCGGGAGCAGCGTGACGAATCACCAAGAATATGATGATGCTGAACCGTCATGCTGCTCCTGAAGGGGAGGAATCAAACTTCATATATTTCGCGTACCGACACCAGTAATGATGTCGCTGCAAATGCAGCACCCCGGGCGGATAGCTCTGCCAAGAGTGCTGCATTTGCCTGAAATACAGATAAGGTATAACCTGATTTTTAACGAACCCATCTTAGGAAGTACCACAGGTATTCCTGTGGTTCTCCACCTCCTAATGCTATCTATTAATTTATCACAAAAGTGACCAAATGTCAATACTTGCGGTGTTTTTACCCCTTGAAAAGCCTATGATAATTTGCTACACTATCTGGAGTTCGGTCTCATCGTCTAACGGTTAGGACACCAGGTTTTCATCCTGGCAATCCGGGTTCGATTCCCGGTGAGATCACCATATGAGATTATTGTCCTGTTTTGGATCACCTTACGGGAATAACAAAAAACCTTCACGGTTTGTGGAGGTTTTTTGTTATTCTAAGCCATCCTGTTTGTGAGTCCCGCAATTTATTTTTTCTGCATGGCATAAATACAATGCGGAAATATTCAATTTTTTGAATTTCCAGTGTGTCATCCTAAGGCTAGGCTAATTAATAAGGAGATAGAAAAATGAACGAAAACACATCCGGACTGTACGCACCGTTACAGCCATTTGCCCGTTTAATTGGTAGTTGGAAACTTACGCATTGCGATCTCAATACTAAAGAAGAATGGGGCGGTCGCGACACATTTGAATGGCTGCCGGGCCAACGCTTTTTGGCATTCCAGCATCACGAAAGCGGAAATGATAGTACCGGCGGCATTGATGGTGTGATGATTATTGGCAATGAAATGGGCTGGGAAGAAACCGATCCTAGTACTGAAATCGTCGGACATTGGTTTGAAAGCAGTAGCGGTCATCATTATAAATATATTTGGGAAATTGATGGTGACGATATACAGTTCTGGCTTATCAGCAAGCAGTCCGGTATGCAATTTAAAGGTACGTTTTCGGAAGATAGT
>CAYZCX010000015.1:0-19417 GCA_964477195.1 uncultured Candidatus Saccharibacteria bacterium | reverse complement strand
TTTGTTGCTCGCATAGAGCGCTATTTCTCGCAGTTCAAGTATTTGCTGAACTGTTTATGATTATATATCGAGGTCGTCGAGTTCTGCAAGCTCTTTTCGAGTAGATTTTGTCAGATTTGACTCGTTTTCCACATCTTCATCTGGTGAGTTTTTCACAGGGGCGACAGAATCATCGTCAGATTGAGTCGTGACAGAATAGTTTTCACGGTCTTCGTCATTATTGACAATCTTCAAATTGTATCTGGCGTCGTTTTTTGTGCCAAAAGCACGCAGAAGCGTACGAAGACTCTGTGCTGTGACACCACGCTTGCCGATAACTCGACCGAGGTCCTCAGGATTAACTGTTAAAGTAAGAAGCACTCCCTTTTCATCAATTTGACGGTCTACGACCACATCATCAGGATGATTCACAAGTGATTTTACGATATATTCTACAAACTGCTGATCTATTGTCGACATATTGCCCTCCATTGCCGTAAGCAAACTATCCACTAATATCGTAATTCTTATTATATCACGCTACGAAAATCGAAGATCAATGCTACGAGCAATAGTTAATGAATTCTTGACAAATCGCTCATTTCCAATATTGCTATTATTAACTAAATATTATATTATTGCTTTACGATCCAATCGCTTGCTAGGGAGGGTTCCGTGACCGAGGAAGAGACCGACCGGCTGGTACTGGCGGCGCTACGCGAGATTGCGACCGACGGCGTGTCGCACACTGTCGACGACAAGGCCGTGCGGCTTGCCGGCCCCGACGGTCCCGTCTGTGTCTACATGCGCATCCTGATCTCCGTGGAATCAAAGGCTGAGATCGAGGTTGATCTCGACGCCTACGAATCGGTGGTTCAACACTACAAGGCTCTCCTGGACTCCATCAAACGTCTCATGAGTGAGGGTCTCGTGTTCGAGAGTCGCCTCACCGAGGACATGTACTGGGTAACCATGGAGTAGATCTTAAGATCACTACCGAGTAGAACGGATCGTCCCCACGACTTTTGCTGTCGTGGGGTCTTTCCTTTTTAGGCTTATTTATGGTATAAATAGTAGTACTATTCCCGGGTAGAAGGGTGAAGGAGATGGGGAGAAATCGCAGAACTCACGGGCGGTTTCAGCGTGGGATGATAGGCCAACCAGCCACCATGGCAACAGCCAATGACGTGGGCGAAGAACCTCCATGGGAAATGGAAAGAATTGTAGATCTGGTACGGGAGAGTGCTATATTCACGAGTATCCCCTACGGGACACGCGCACGCAAGCTCGCAGACGAGATGCTTTTATTGTTTCTTGATTTCTCTCGTATTCCTTACGCCGAAGCTGCGACTACCGATGCGCGGGTGTCGCAGCTTTTCATGCAAGCCATCATTGACCTCGACTTCGGAAGGTTAATTGGTAAAGCAGAGATGCGCGACGCTCGCACGAAAGTCGAAACCGCCTTTCGTGAGATTATCGCCAGTCTGTAACTTCTTGACTCGGGAAAAGTGCCCTCTCTTCACGGAGAGGGTTTTTCCATTTATTAAAAAATGCCCCTGATTGTAGGGGTATTTTTTTAGAGTAAAAAAGTTCGTTTATTCAGCTGCTTCTTCAGTTGAAGCTTCTGCTGCGACTTCTTCTTTGGGCTGGTTCTTGCGAAGCTTTTCGACGTTGCGGATAGTTTTCTGCTTATCTGTTGAAGCCTGCTTTACCCATTTAGGGAGCTTAACTCCTGCATCCTTAAGGAGTTTCACAACCCGAGGAGATGGCTGAGCACCATTATCGAGGTATTTTTGAGCTTCCTCTACTTGGATCTTTACTTCCTTTGAATGAGGGTTGTAGCTTCCAACATAGGCAACCACGCGGCCGCTCGATGGGTGACGCTGAGCTTCCTGCACAGCGACGCGGTACACAGGGAATCCCTTGCGACCTATACGTTGCAAACGAATTGCGAGCATAAAATTAAAACTTCCTTTTCTTGTCTCTTTAGACTACTATCGTTCTTTGGTCAAGTTTACACTATTTAGCTGCTTTGGTCAATTGTTAACCTTCTCGCGATCCTCTTTACTTGTGTTTATCAGTGATTATGGTAGAGTATTAGTATCGGTTGAACTTCAGGCTGTGTCCAAAGGGGTATGACATGAATGAATTCGGTGAATACGCACTCGCGGGCCTGCTGGACAGTCTCCTGAGAGGAGAGATCAGCGATAATCCATTCGAGTACATGGCTTTTTGTGGGCCACATTTCGAAGAGAGCAAATGGCGCATCTACGGCGAGCAGTCTCCTAAGGAGCTGATACTGCGGCCAAGTACTACTATCCGTCTGTGTCTCTGGCCGCATTCTGGCCACAGAGGGCTGCGAGAGCTGCACAACCGGGGTACCGACCAATTCACCATCCAGGTTAATCTGCTGGCCAACAAGATCACTTTGGGTGGTCCCACCATCGAAGCCGCCTACAACAAGGGCAAACAAGAAGCCTCGCAGCAAGGATACGACAGCTACGAAGGTGACGTGGCCTGGGTCGTCATCACGGAAGCGCTCGGAGAAATCAGGGAGCAACTGAAGACGCAGAGCGTCTGAGGGAAAACCGAATCACTTTGTCGAGGGGAAACCTCGGCAAAGTGATTTGCAAAGTAGTATCTAGACCCCTTTTGGAGGTCTTTTTTCATACGCTACAAGCGCCGCTCGAGCCGCATCTTGCTGAGCGATTTGCTTACTTGGTCCAGTTCCCTTGCCCATTAATTTGTCGCCGACATAAACACCCAAGGTGAATACTTTGTCGTGATCTGGTCCAATTTCCTCATGGACACGATACTGCGGCGTAAAGCCATCTATTCTCTGAGACACTTCCTGAAGATGAGATTTCGGATCACGCCAACTGCCAGAAGCCAAGATATCCTCGAGTTTCGAGAGAATATGCTTGTCGATAAATGCAGCTGCATCGTCATAGCCACGCTCCAGATAAATCGAGCCGATGACCGCCTCAAAAGCGTTGGCAAGAATCTGCTGACGAGCACGAATACTCCCGTTTTTTTCACCGCGACTCATGCGAAGAAGCGGTTCGAATCCGAGCTTTGCACCCGCGTCGCTAATACTTTCTGTTCGTACAAGAGACGCACGCCAACTCGTGAGGGTTCCTTCGGGATCGCTATAATTTCGAAAAAGATGGTCGGTCACTGCGAGTTCTAGTACGGCGTCACCTAAGAACTCGAGCCGCTCATTGTGCTCGGTAACACTTTTTTTGTGTTCATTGACATAACTACGATGTGTCAGAGCTGTGATGAATAACTCAATATTCTCATACTCAAACCCTAGGTGTTCGCGGGCAAAATCTTGATATGGAGTGACTTGCATACCACTCATTATAAATTCTCCTGTCGAATTTTCTTCATTGCGAGAAGCATCAATTTTCCAATATCCTCGTATTCGATTTGGTCGAGTGCATCGTGGAATTTAAACCACTTGATGCCGTTCATCCATTCTTCTTTTTTGATTGCGTTGGTGTCACCTTTGGCGCGCACAAGATAGATCTGCGTTGTCATGAGCACCAGCCGATCAACACGACGATAGCGAAAGTGAATTTTACCCAGCCAACCCAACACTTCTACGTCGTGGAGTCCTGCCTCTTCGCCAATTTCACGACGGGCAGTTTGTTGTGCCGTTTCGCCTTCTTCAATGTGACCCTTGGGAATTGTCCAACGATCTTTGGCATCTTGGATGAGCAGTATCTCTACCTCACCGGCCTTATTGCGACGAAAAACTACGCCTCCAGCAGTCGGCTCACGAACTATTTCCTGAATCGACGGCTTGTGGCGATTGAAATATTTTTTAAAACGTTCAAACTTTGGATTTTGCACTTTCGGGCTCCCCTCCAATAAGTGTACGGTAGGCTGTTCCCAGAACACCGTTCACAAATTTGCTGGAGTTATCGGAACCAAACGCCTTAGCAAGTTCAACCGCTTCGTTGATTGCAACTTTTGGCGGCACAACGTCGGCAAGCTTCAGAAGTTCGTAAAGACCCATGCGAAGGACCGCACGATCTATTCGAGCAATCTGCTCGATAGGCCAGTCAGGCGCGATTGGACGAATTTTGTCATCCAAATCTGTCTGATCGGCAATGACTCCTTTTACAAGCTCTTCAACAAACTTTTTGTCATCTATCATATCCTCGTAACGTGCAAGGTTACGATCAAGGATTTCATCTATCGCGACAGTAGTATCTTCTGACTGAGTACGGAATTCGTATTCATATAAGCTCTGCAATGCGACGATACGTCCGAGGTGGCGGTTTGATGCCATAGGATTTGGTTCTTTCTGTTAAAATTAGATTACTAACTGTAAGAAAAACTATTTCTTAGCGGTCGTTTCTGCTGCTTTGCTATTCTGTCGCTTCGTCGTGCGTACTTTTACTGGTGATTTGCCATTAACGCGGCGAGCCAGCTTCATAAGAAGGTGACTGCGACGGAGGCCGGTCTTGCGCGGGCTACTCTGCTTTTTAGGTTGAGCCATGAAAAGATCTCCTTTATAGGTTGTAATAATAGAACTTGTAGCTATTATACTGAAGATGCCTTCATTTCTCAAGACATTAATACAATAATTATGAGATTTGGTCTACAAAACAATGCTCACGAGTTTGCCGGGAATATAGATCACTTTTCTTAGCTCATTTCCCTCTGTAAACTTCTGAACATTAGCGTCACCGAGTGCGCGTGATTTTACATCTTCCTCTGGCATGTCTACCGGAACGACTAATTTGGCACGGACTTTTCCATTCACCTGCACAACAACAGTCGTCTCGCTTGTCACCAAATGGCGGTCGTCCCACTTGGGCCATGTGTCAATATGAATCGTTGTTTCGTGACCAAGTTGTTGCCACAATTCTTCGGTAATATGCGGAGCAAACGGTGCTAGCACCTGAAGGAGACTTTCGATAGCGAATGTCCAGGATTTTGATTTGCCGATAGAGCTGGATTCTTTTAGCTTGTAGTAAGTGTTCACTGCTTCCATCATGGATGATACAGCGGTATTGAATTTTTCGTCTTCGATATCCTGAGTAATTTTCTTTACTGTATAGTGAGCGGTTTTGAGGATTTGCTCAGCAACTTTTTCGTCAAGCTCAACGTCACCGGCCTCGATGTATTCCTGCACAAGATTCCATACACGATTGAGGAATCGGTAGGTGCCGGGCACACCACGCGTATCCCACGGAGCCTCCATGTCATACGGTGCAATGAACATTTCGTAAACCCTTAGCGAGTCGGCCCCATAGCCGCTGTTCATGATTTCGAGTGGATCAATAGCGTTACCTTTGGATTTACTCATTTTGAGACCATCAGGCGCTAAGATATAGGCGTTGTACATCATACGTTTGAATGGTTCTGGATGTGACACGAGACCGAGTTTATGGAAGAATCGCGTCCAAAAACGAGCATACAAAAGATGGGCAACCGCGTGATCGGCGCCATTATAGAAGTCGACAGGGCCCCAATATGCTTCAGCTTCGGGATTCCAGGCCTGGATATCATTTGATGGATCAAGATAACGAAGCGGGTACCAGCTGCTACAGGCATAGCCATCCATCGTATCGGTTTCGCGCTTGGCCGGGCCACTACAGGTCGGACACGTCGTGTTCACCCATTCATCAACTGTAGCAAGCACGGAGGTCGCACCGCCTTTTGGTTTGTAATCTTCCACTTCTGGCAAAATAACGGGCAACTGATCGTCAGGGACAGCCACAGCACCATCTTTTTCACAGTGAATAATCGGGATCGGTGCACCCCAATAGCGCTGACGACTGATAAGCCAATCGCGCATTTTGTAGGTTGTCTTGGTTCGGCCGACCCCTTGTTCTTCGAGCCACGCAGTAATGTTTTCGCGCGCTGTTTCGGTACGCATACCGTCAAACTGACCAGAGTTAACCAAAATTCCTTCACCATGATACAGCTCGGGCTGATATGTTTCGCTTTTTTCGTAAGCCTTTGCGGCTGAGGCTGCGCGGTCGAGAGCTTCCATCCAATGGTCAACACCGCCCCCTGTTGTCTTGGTTTTTTGACGAACTGCTTCAAAACTGTCCCAATAAACGTCGAAATCTTCGTGTGCTTCGAGTGCCTGCTTACCCTGAGATTCTGCATGGACGATCGCAAGGAAACTATGTCCAAGCGAACGTCTGTTGCTATCTTTGATGCTGTTGTAATAGTACGAATAGATGGGCGCGCCGAGCGGAATCATCGCCTCAACATCGACAAATCCAGCTTCTTCACGAAGCTCGCGGTAGGCCGCTTGCTCGAATGTTTCACCCTCCTCGCGTCCACCGCCAACAAGCCAACCTTTGGCACCATTCTTGAGGCCCATGAACTGCTTAGTTTTTGGATCGTAGCCAATGACTACCACGCCTTCGACTTCCTTAGGCTCAGGTAATTCTTCGCCAAAATCTTGAGCCACAACGTTCACGATAGGCAATTTAAATTTATCCGCAAAGGCAAAATCTCGCTCATCATGCGCCGGTACCGCCATAATTGCGCCCGTGCCGTAACCAGCCAATACATAATCTGCCACCCATACTGGAATTTTTTCGCCCGTAGCCGGATTGATCGCATGCACACCTGTGAAAACACCCGTTTTCTCTCGAGTATCATTCATGCGCTCAATTTCTGATTTCGCCGATGCTTGCTTAACATAGTCACGTACATTCTCGATCGCCGGCAGTATATCAGATTGCCCAAGTGCGGCAGTCACCCAAGGGTGCTCGGGCGCAAGTACCAAACATGTCGCACCAAAAATCGTGTCGGGACGTGTCGTAAAGACTGTTATATGAGCAGCTTGGCCATTGTCACCTTTCCACGAATCGAGTTTTTCGTTGTCAAAATAAAGATTGAAATCAATTTCCGCGCCCTCTGACTTGCCGATCCAGTTTTTTTGCATAACTTTGACCGATTCTGTCCAGTCAAGCTCGTCGGTCGCTTCGAGAATTTCATCTGCATAATCGGTGATCTTGAAAAACCATTGCTTCAGATTTTTTTTGACGACAGGATTACCACAGCGCCAACACTTTCCGCCCTCTACTTGCTCATTCGCAAGTACCGTTTGGTCAGTCTCACACCACCACTGCGGACTTTCTTTTTGATATGCAAGGTTATGCTTATACAACTGATTAAATATCCACTGGGTCCATTTGTAGTATTCGGGATCGGCGGTACTAATTTCCTTTGACCAATCGTAGCTAAACCCGAGACGCTTGAGCTGTCGCTTGAAGTTCACTTTCGCTTCGTCGTGTGCTTCTCTCGGAGTTTTGCCTAGTTTTATGGCGTAGTTTTCTACCGGAAGTCCAAAACTATCCCATCCTATAGGGTGATACGCATTAAATCCTTGCTGACGTTTTGCGCGCACCTTAATATCACTGAACTGATACGTTCGGCCGTGACCGATGTGAATGCCGGCACCTGTGATACCTGGCAGCATGCTAAATCCAAAGTATTTAGGCTTCGTGTGGTCTGCGAGATCGACGGTATATGTCCCATCTTTTTCCCACTGGTTTTGCCACTTTTGCTCGATTTCGGTTGGATTATAGCGCTTCATAACTTGTCTATTATACCAGAGTTGCCTATCTGGAAAAACTGGGGTAACAGGAGATGCTATACGACCAATTTTAATAGGGCCAAGCGACATGGCATGTCGCTTGGCCCTATTAGTCACGAAAACGTAAGTACACGAAGAGGCGTGAGATCGGGGTTATCTACGGACTGGTACATTACACACCGGTAGTGACGGAGCTTGAGGTAGTAGTGATGGTCTCCCAGCTCACTCGCCGCTTGTTTGACAAGAGCGAGATGCTCGAGATTTTCCATCATGATTGCCCAGGCTGCGACTTCCGCAAGTTCCTGCCAGTCGGTTTCAGCGTTCTCGAAGACCGGGTTGAGGTACTCCACCACCTTTACTGGAAAAATATTGAATTCCAGCATGACGCGAGCTTCACCCCCGTACACCGAAACATCCACACGAGCATAGATGTCGGTCTCAGGCGTGACGAGTTCCGGCCTGTAGCGCTTGATTTCTCGGCGGACGCGACGCGGCAGCCACTTCTGAACGACCTCGGGGTCACTGCCAAACAAACCCATAGCCCTACCCTTCTGTTTTCGATGGACTAGAACCATACTATATAACTTTTTTATATATGAGTCTAGAAGGTTGGCCGGACTAAACTCGAGCTTTTTTACTTAAATTGCGAAAAGAACTTATCTTTTACCGCCATCCAGGCGGGAGATTGACGAACTAACTTGTCATCTTCGGTCATGAGGGCAAGGATTTTAACTGCTTCTTCCAGGTAAATATCGCCTTGAGATCCTTTGAGGAGGATCGCTGCACCTTTTTCCATGACACTATGAACAAATCCACCGGCTTCTATCGCGTTTTTAAAGCTTCGCACCTGGCATCCACGCGCACGTGCTGCTGGAGCAAGGTTTTTTTCGGCTTCATCACCCACCGTTACCACCCATGCAAGCAAGCTTGGATCACACATCGCTCCTACTTTTTCATGCTCGACTGCAGATACGGCACCGAGCTCATTCATACTGCCAAGGACGGCGATCCGTTGTGGTGCCTGCATGCTGTAGAGTGTCTGCAAGGCTGAACTGACCGCAAGTGGACTCGAATTGTACGTGTCGTCAATAATCATAGAGCCATCAAGCCCTTTCAGGACATTCATTCGGCCAGGAACTGCACGAATTTGCTTCAGGCCGGCTGCGATTTCGTTTGGACCAAGACCAAGCTTCGTTGCCACGGCAACCGCACCCATTGCAGGACGAAGGCTATGCTCACCAATAACGCGAATAGAGGCCGCGATTGGCTGGTCAAAATCAGGCGTGATGACTGTCCCAACATATCCTTCATCGACCGAAAAATCCTTAATTTCAAAACGATACTCTGCCTTGCCTGTCGTTCCATACGTATCTATATTCGTATTTGTCAGAAGTTCCGCAAAACGGCCATCGATATCGTCTCTATTTATAATTGCAAGTTTAGAGAAGTTTGCAACGCCCATTTCTTCCTCGGCCACTGCTTCAATCGTTGCGAAAAACTCCATATGCTCAGGTGTAATAGAGGTAATGACACCAATATCTGGATGAAGATACGTTCCGAAGTGAGCAATCTCGCCAGGATGGTCTGTTCCCAATTCAGCCACAATAACATCAACGTTCATCGGTTCTTTAATACGAGCCCGCATAGCGCGAAAGACAGAAAGCCAAGCTGCGATACTTTTTACTTTTTCAGGATATTCGACGCCCATAATAGCGAGCGGGATACTCATCTCGGTATTGTGATTGCCCTCATGCATCGCCACGCGGTATTTTTGAGAAAGTAGCGTTGCAATCGCCTGCTTAGTACTCGTCTTCCCCACACTCCCCGCCACTGCCACAAGCTTTACTTCAGGGTGTTTCTGAAAGTATTCTATTACATATTTTTCGATTTTTTTCTGTACGTATCTTTTAAACATATCTTTCTTCATCATAAACGATTTGAGAGCAAGAACAAAACCATTCAATTCGAGTATACTAATGATGTACCATAAGGGGATTACAAGCATGAGCCGGGCTCAAAATAAAACAACCGTGACAAGCAAAAGTGTCACAGCGTTTATTGCAGCGATTTCAGACGAAGAAAAACGCAAAGATAGCGAAATGCTCTCAGCACTTCTGCAAGAAATTACGGGAAAAGCTCCCCAAATGTGGGGTTCGAGTATTATTGGTTTTGGACAGTATCATTATGTCTACGCCAGTGGACGCGAAGGTGATGCACTGGCAATTGGTTTTTCTCCTCGAAAAGCTGCGCTGACCCTTTATCTGTCATACGGAATAGAGCGGCACAAAAAACTTCTCGAAAGGCTCGGGCCACACACACTCGGCAAAGCATGTCTCTACATAAAATGCCTTGGAGATATAGATATGGGGATTCTCAAGGAACTTCTCATCGCCGCCTATGCTGAAGTCGTCCAAAATCAGACAGTCATACCACAAGCGTCAATTGACTTATAGTCTATTCAATGTTAAAATTACCTAGTTTTGCACCTTAACAATCTGCAAGGAGTTATGGGTGCGCAAAAGCAATTTGCGCTTCTATAACTCCTTGTAGCAACTTCATGGTAGATGGCCGCCAGTACGTACTCTACGCATTGACGCCCATCTGCCATACGGCTTTTGGGTAATCGACCGGAGGTAACTGTGACTCAGCGAGCTACTTTTTCCACCATGGTCCTGGACACCACCACCATGGCCCATGCCCTGACGGCTCTGTCGCAGGCATATGGTTCTGACTGGTGGGCCCAGGACGGCAACATGATGCAGCAGCTCTTCTTCGCATGGTACGAGCGCCACGCCGGAGAGGTCGAGAAGCTGCAGAATCTCAAGGGTATGATCTCGGGCAGCGCAGAAGTACTCAACCAGTTCCTCGTGGAGAATGGCTTCGAGCCGTTGTTCCGAGAATTCGGCGGACTCGGTGCGGCATCCATTCTCGACATGTTCGTGGAATGGGCCGTCGCAGCCAAGCGAACGACTGTCACCAGCTACGAAACTGGGCAGGGCTACAGCGCATTCAGCGTCCCGACACAGGGCGCTGAGTTCTTCGCTTTGCCGCCTGGCATCGGGGATGGCCGACTCGTTCGACTTCGCACGAAGGACGGCTCATCCGTCTGGGTCATGATGGCCAATCGCCCTCAGCACGAGCTGGACATGGTGCGTATCGCGATGACCGCCATGTCCAGCCGAGAGCGCATCCAAAACACCAGTTTGGTTAGCGGCGTTGTCATTCCGACTTTGGAAATCAACGCCCAGCCTTCGCTGGACTGGATGGTGGGTGCATCGTGCGCAGCCAACAAGATCGGACAGGCTTTCCAGCAGTTCCGCCTGCGCATGAACGAAGAGGGCGCTCGCATCAAGGTCGCCACCGGCATCTCAACGCGAGGAGGCGGACCGATCGCAGAGCCGATCATCTTCAACCGGCCGTTCATCGGCTGGTTCACCCAGTCCGGCAGTGATCTGCCGATCGGGGCGTTCTACGCGGACTTCGATTCGTGGAAGACGCCCGAAGGCAGCCTGGCCGAGCTGTAAGTAGCTACAAGGAGCGCTGGATGGCGACGTGTTC
Organism: uncultured Candidatus Saccharibacteria bacterium; assembly: GCA_964477195.1. Taxonomy (GTDB): domain Bacteria; phylum Patescibacteriota; class Saccharimonadia; order Saccharimonadales; family Saccharimonadaceae; genus JALRBM01. The sequence continues at coordinate 8,304 of CAYZCX010000015.1, read as the reverse complement.
GTCGTCATCCAGCATTCTCCATAATTCTCGAAGATTACTCGAGAATTATGGAGAGAAAATAATTTTTTTATATGGTGCGCGAAAGAAAAATCTCCTTCCGCGCACCATTCGACATCAGATGACAGACGGGCGGTACTACGCAGCGCGGCGCTTCTTCGCCAGTCGCGCCGGTGTCGGCCAGCGAACGTCAGTCGCCCAGCCGAACTTTTCGCAGATCCAGATGATCCGTGCATTGATGTCAACCTGGCCCTTGAGCACACCATGGCGCGCACATGTAGGGTCGGCGTGATGCAGGTTATGCCACGACTCGCCGAACGAGAAGATCGCCAGCGGCCAGAAATTGCGTGCCTTGTCACGCGATTCGAACGGACGTTCTCCCACCATGTGACAGATCGAATTGATCGACCATGTCACGTGATGCAAAATCCCGAAGCGAACAATACCGGCCCAGAACAGGCCCGACAATGCCCCCTGCCATGACAACGTCACTACACCTCCAACGATTGCCGGGATCAGAAACGTTGCTGTCACAATCCACGGAAATCGCCGATCGATACGACGGATGTCTTCATCCTCCAGTAGATCGGGCGCAAATCGCCCACGGTTACTAAGCTCACGAGCATAAAGCCAGCCCATATGCGAATGCCAGAAGCCACGAGCAACTGCGAAAAGAGATGTCCCAAAAAGCCAGGGCGAATGCGGATCGCCATCCCGGTCAGAGAAAGCGTGGTGACGCCGGTGATCGGCCACCCATTGAATGATCTCGCCCTGACCAGCCAGCGAGCCAGCATAGGCCAGAGCAATACGCAGACGCCGGTTGGCCTTGAACGCACCGTGCGTAAAGTATCGGTGAAAACCAACACCGATACCAGCACAGGTGACGGAGAACAGTACTACACCCATCGCCAGATCTAGCCAAGTGGGCCCCCACCCAAGCTTGATGGCAAAAACAATGCCAGCGATGATTGCAGCGGTGGGGACCGTCACGAACACCCACACGAGCATTCTCATGCCAAATGAGGGTGGGTCATCGAGCAATGGCCTAGCCCCTGAGGTTGCTGTCATCTGTCATCCTTACTACTATCGCGAGTGGACGGTACGATTCCGACATACTATCGGATACCCCTAGTGTATATTAACACCTTGGGAAGTTCAAAACATAACTACTGTGTCGTCTCGTTATCAGCACTCCACTCTGCGTAAAGTGGTTCGACTTCCCCGTAATAGTCATTGAAATCAGGCATTTCTCTTCCCTCAATATGTGCAACGAGGCGGTCTAATACGACATGCGTCCCCGGGGCAAAACCACCCGTCGAAGTAAGTCCGCTCTGCACAAACCGCACCTCGGTTCCGTCTGGCTTTGGTGTCACCGTCCATGTCACAATTGTTTGCTGGCCGCCAGGCATTTCTTCGACTGACTCGTGGTTGTGCTCATATTTAAAAAGACTCGTTGGTTCCCAGGCAAGAATTTTGCCAGCCCAGGTAAACGGACCTGAATGAACCGTGAACATCCCGCCCAAACGTGGATCGATCTCTGCGTGAGCGTTGTACCAAATGCCGAACTCCCGCGGGTCAGTAATTACTTTCCATACGCGAGCGGGATCGCTTTTTATAAATCGCGTAAAATCCAATGTCGCGCGGTTATTTTCAATAACTACATCACCCGGCTTTGTTGTATCTTCATGCATCATTCATTCTCCTTAAAACAATTTTTATTATCTTTATATATTATTTAAGACTAAAGGGTGGGTATTTATCCGTTACTAATAGCGATGCGTAGGCCGCCACACGAAGATTCCATCTTCCCACACCAACAACATAGTCAAACAAGCCTTTTGGATAGCGCCCCGTGAACAGTATGGCAAACCACGCGATAAGCGTCGCCACGAACGCTCCAATCATTAACACGAGAAGGACTATATAGTGCGGCAATGCCAAAAGCCATTTTATAAGTGGCAGCCACCTATTAAGGTCTTTCTTAACATCCGGATATACTATATCCATGTGAACTGACTGCGTCTCGACTGTCGATGGGTATTTGTCGGTGAGTAGAAAAAGATAGGCGCCCACCCGTGCAGAAAATCGATTAAGCTCGAGCACGAAATCAAACCACCAGCGTGGGTATCGCTGCCGAAACAAAATCATGAGAACCGTTGCAATAAAAAGGCCGACAACAATTTCACCCCCGTCTTTTGACATTTCGTTTCCTGCCTGATGCATGAATTCTTGGTTGCTACTACTACCTGTCATCGTCAAAAGAGACAGTATGACAAGCGCCGGAATTGCCCATATAGCGCGGAAAAATGTCGTAAGACGATCGAGTTTTGCCGGATAATCTATCGTTAGGTTAGCTGGATATCTTTCGGTTGTTTTTGTTGCCATCGCTACTTCTCCTTAAATATATATTTATCATAGCAGAATAGGCAAAAAGTTGGTGTCTTAGTTCAAGATAGCAGTATCATAGAAGAGGTATGCTAACGACAAAAACTATCCGTGTAAATGACTCTATGCAGCACTATACCTACACCCTCGACAAGCAGGAAGGTAAAGAATTTGCAGAGGAATTTACGCCCGATCTCACCCCTCAACAGATGCTTGAGCTGGGTGTATTCGGCGGCCATTATTTTGAGGGGGAACATGATGAGTTTCCCAAAAAATGGTTTACTCATGCTAGGATAACTGATCATCACAATCCCAGTCTCAACTATTTCAACGTCGATGCCAGTCAGTCGCGCGAAGAATGGGAACGCAAGGGATGGATTCACGAGCAAGACCCACGTGGCTGGTTCCAATGGTACTGTCGCTATTACCTTGGCCGCAGAAGTAATGATGACGCAAGACAAATTAAACGCTGGAAAAACATGGTCCGACATATTGGGCAAGTAAAGGCACACTGCCAAGAGGGCGACGAGTTATGTCGACCCGTACAACGTCAAGCATTGCTTCACTGGGCTTACGATAGTCGAAAGATCTAGGCTCGGGCGGACTGCGTTTTATGCCTAGCTTTTAACTCTAGATGTTTAAGTATAGCCCCTAGGAGAACAATGAAACTATTTCGCCCATTGCATCAATGTACTTTTCGGGCGCACGCTCTAGCTCTTGCTCTAATTGTGCTTGCGGAATCCACGCAATCTGCTCCACCTCATCTGCTTGCATAACAAACTTCGAAAGATCTTGATCGACAACGGCAATATACCACTGTACAAAATAACGACAAGGAGTGGTAATAAACTGCTTCGGGCCTTTTGTTATCCGTAGGCCCGTCAAACCCAACTCTTCTTCCGCTTCGCGTATCACCGTTTCTTCGTAGCCGTCATTACCTTCTACGGTGCCGCCCACGGCCTCTGCCCACTTGCCTGGATCCACTTTTTTATCAAGCTTTCGCTGTGCTAAAAGTATATCTCCATCAGAATTTGTAATCCAAAGCGAAGCAGTCCTGAATATATCTTTGTCAAAATCAATAGCGGCCCGTTCTTTCTGGCCGATTACGTTATCTTGAGCATCAACAATGGGAATTGTCATAAAGATATTATAACAATGCGAAGAGTAATTGTCTTTACAAATACCTCACGACTCAACATACTGTAGCTGTTCGGCCAGTTGACCGAAATCGACCAATACGAAGGAGCATCGATGACCGCCAGTGGACGCCCTCCCTGCGATCCCGAAATTTACGAGCACGGTCAGCCTGTCGCCCTACTCAGCGCCAGTGACGCCGCAATCGAGCAATGGGTCCGATGCGTAGCCAGCCTCGCGAAGGCCCGTCTCGACTGGCACTACAATGGCGGCTTCGCGCGAGTCCTTCACCTCGGTGACGAAGAAAGTCGTGCACGCGTCGAGGATGCCGTTACCCAGCTTCAGGATGCCTTGGACGGTAGCATCGTAGACCGCTATCGTCCGGAACACAAGGAATGACAGCCCTCCTTCTCATTGGTGAGCCCCGCATCCAGCGGGGTTTTCACTTTTTCCTAGATTAACCCACGCAATAAAAGTATACTTATATTACATAAACAAAGGAGTCCTCAAAATGGATGATACATATACACTGACCGCTGAAGTTGAGACCGATGCTTCTCCCGAACAAATCTGGAGTGCCTGGAATGATTCTAAAAAAGTTGCAAAATGGTGGGGCCCTGCTGGATTTAGTAGTACGGTCGATGAGTTAGACGTGCGAGCCGGTGGCAAGATGCGTATCACAATGCACGGACCAGATGGAACAGATTATCCAAATACTTATGTTTTTGATGAAATTCACCAGCCAAGTTCATTAACTTACACAAATATCGGGTCAGAAGAATTTGGCCTAGCGCCATTTCAGTCAGTTATCAATCTAGAAGAAAGTGACGGCAAAACAAAAGTTACCCTCAAAATGCGATTTACCTCACAGGAAGAAAAAGACAAACACGTTTTCGATTTCCACGCCGATGAAGGTTCACGTCAGCTATTAGAGCGGCTGTGCGAGCAAGCAAAGCTATAGATAATACCTGCTAGTTAATCGACTTCTATTTCTGGCGAGTGATCAACAGATAAAGGCCAAGCGCCACCACACCGACGCCTAGGGGAGCTGCTATATTATCGGTCAGGTAAATCATCAGCTGTCCTGCAATTGTAGACGCTATAAATCCGATACTTACCGCAACGACCGCAACAGTTAAGCGAACCATCGATGAGCTGTATTGTTTTGCTGGCAAGATTATATAAGACCCCCCTACCAGAATTACAGGGACGATAACGTACAGCAAAGATGTCACCCATGTAGCAGTGTATTGATGAAGCAAAATGTAGACGAAAGTAGCGACTAGTCCTGCAAATAAGACAAGTTGATACGGCACATATCCGAGTACCGCGGGTTGCTTTTTTCGATTCTTTACATACCCTATTGCGACCATCACCATAATTACCAGCGTCGCAAGAATAGGCCACCCAGCGATCACGGTTGCCCAGGGTTCCGAGACAGCACTTCGAATACCAGGGAGCATCGCCGATTCGATAAAATTGAAAAACAACGACAACCAGTACGATGCGATGCCAAATAGGACCCCGTTGAAGTGGTGTTCACTTTTAGATTTTACATGCGTTGCCCGATCTCCAATGAAATAGGAAGCTAATGGCGGCAATACCGCTCCCGCTACCAATGAAATAAGCAAAATCGCAATATTGAGATGATGAACATCCGGATCAAAAAAGTATAACCCAAACGGTATTATCGTTGAGATTGTTAAGGTGATAAGTGAAAGTATGAATAACGTATACCCAAAAACTATCGTTATTCTTTGAGTTTTTTCCGTTCGTTTACTTTGTTTTTTCATAACCTATTCACTTAATCTGCTTAAGCGCTTTTATCGATGTATCTAGCATGTACTCTCCCGAGTACCCCCGTTAAGTAATATAAAAGCCATACAAAAACCCTGGATATAAATTATCCAGGGCTATAATATTGTTTTATTGACTAAATGTCAATACTCTAGTTTTGTTTTGAAACTTTAGTCATATCCTTTAGCGCTTTATCAAGAGAATCTCTCAGATCTTTCATCTGTCGCAGATCGAGTCTAACTGCAGCAACGACATCACCTTTGATATCTGAACCTTCTTCTCCTCTTACTTGGAAGAAGATGATATTTGCTCCTTTTTTATCAGTGGTTGGGCCTATACCATTGCCATCAACGACTAAAACTGGAGTTTTAAAATCTAATTTCACTTTTTTATCAGTTTTTGCCATAGCTCAGTACGTACTCCTTTACTTCTTTTATTATAGCTGTCTTTGTTTTATTATCAATGTCTCCAAATTTAGAGTATGCATCATTTAATTCAATTAAGTATGTACTGTCTTTATTATCCGCAAAGACTATCCCTGAGTTAATTGTCGTGGATTTAAGAGTTTTTCGATCAGTAGTCATCATTGTTTTTTTATATATCTGAAGAATATCCGTATAAGGATTGTATGAAATGAGCCAGTCTTTAGTGTTTCGAATAGATATATTCATTATTGCGTATTAATCTTAACGTCATAGTGAAGGGTGTAATTATCCCCAGTTTTTTCGTTATACAGGACAACTGCTTCAATTACATCTCCCTCGATATTTTGGCCTGCGAAGTCGGGTAAGTCGAGCTTGTTGAGCATACCTGATTTAGAATATACCATAATTTTGCCTAATTGTCCATTTTCTATCGCCATCGGAGTGTTCGATACTGACTCGATTTCGCTATCAGCTTCATCTATTACATGAGGAATACTGTAGTAAACTGCGGGGTTACGCACCCAGGCAGCTTTAGGTGAGTGTTTTGCAGGGTTCATTGGGCTGATTGTAATAATCTCCCCGGTCTTTTTCTTCATCTTGAACTGTACAAGCTCAGGTAAAGACTGGTCATTGGGAAAATCATTCCAGGATTTTGGCTCATGAGGACCTTCAAGTAACATAATTACTTTTATTATACATAACTTACTGCACTAATTGGAAGAAGGGTGTTTTGAAGGGATAATTACCAGCTATCTAGTAATGTTCCATCCAAATCCCAGACAAGTGTTTGAATATTTGCGGCAATTTCAACAGACATATTCATACGACTTAGTATATCAAGTTATTTAACTGTAAAATACTAATGAGCATAACCCATCAGCTAACCTGCTAGAATAAAGGGGATGAATATTGACCCACGATTAAACGAGATTGACGACTGCCTTTATCGCGTAGCGGCAAGAGTATTAATAATGATAAAGTCTTGCTTGTTAAAGAGGCTGACGATAATTGGTGGGCCCTCCCTGGAGGGGGTGTAGATCATGACGAATCTGTCGAGCTTACTGTTACACGAGAAATAGAAGAAGAGCTTGGCGTAAGTGCAGACGAAATTAAATCTGACTTCGAAATTGTCTATTACAACATCGGTAATGTAGTGAATGCCGTACCTCGCATGAACCTATTCTTCAAAGTTTCGATACCAGAAGCATCCGTAAAGAGAACGAGTCATGTTTCGGAGTGGAAGTGGTTTACAAAAGAGGAATTCATGAAGCAAAAACTCCACACCTCTTACGACAAATCAAAGCTCGTCGATGTAATCTTCAATAAATAGCTACTCTCGATAAAGAAAGAACCCCCTGTGCAAACGATGTCTGCACAGGGGGTTTTGCGAGGGCCTCGTTCCTTACTTCGATGGGACAAGCGACCAATCGACGTCTGCGCACATCAAGCCCTCTTTGCGATCTCCGCAGAGGAGAGCGAACACCGGGAATAGGGCGGGAAGAACCTCCGGCCGGTGATCAATGACATCCACGTACAGCTTGTCGAGTACAAGCTGCATGCCCGCTTCTCGTCCTTCGCTCTCGAAGGCACCGTCTTCCCCCAGTGCCACGGACGCTTCGCCCAGAAGACACTGAATCGCATTCCGGCGCTCCCACGTGCAATTGGACTGTGCCGCTTCCTCGAGAAGTGCCTTCAGCACATTCTGGTCCATCGGTACCACTCCTTATTGCGATGTAGCCTAGTGAAATCAACCGATCTCTTAATCAAACTACTCGTCACCAGAAGCTGAATTTTATGAACAAATTGAAAGCATCGTAGCTAAAGCGGTGAAAAGTAACTAAGGAGAGTGCACTATGAATAGAGCAATAACTATTGCGCGCGATCTAGTGAATGCGCACGACGTAACGGTTCCAGTTGATCTGGAGACACTGATTAAGAAACTCGGTATTTCATTAAACTTTTCACCTTTGGAATCAATGTCTGGGTTCGCCTATCAGAAAGATGGCCAGAGGGTTATAGGTATTAACGAAGATGAGGGTAAACAGAGAAAAAGATTTACGATTGCACATGAGCTGGGTCATATGCTTGTGCATGCGAGCAGCGATGTGCTCTTTGATAAAAAAGACGACTTCGTCTACTTTAGAGACGACAATTCCTCAACTGGCCTCCAACCTAGAGAAATCGAAGCAAATGCATTTGCCGCGGAACTTCTTATGCCATATGAAGTATTGCTTGATCGTATAGCTCAACTCGGAGGCGTGGACTTAATTGCTGACGATGATAAAGTTAAGCACTTAGCCGAAGAGTTTGATGTGAGCTTTACGGCTATGAGCGTGCGGATTGATTCGCTTGCAAGGCATGGGTACTCTGCTGCTAAAAAACTTGTAGAGTCATAAAATCGATTACTTGGCACTAAGCTTTTGCTTAGACTGGATCTGTAATAAAAATGTTTACACCCCGGAAATTAGCCCCCTCATCAGATTAGTAAGCACAAAAAAAGACCTTCCAAAACTTGAAAAGTCTCTCTTGGTGCGGGTACAGGGACTCTAACCCTGGACCTCGTCCT
>CAYZCX010000014.1:0-20045 GCA_964477195.1 uncultured Candidatus Saccharibacteria bacterium | reverse complement strand
CGAAAAACCGCTTAATGATCGGTGTCGACTCAACCACGTAGTTATAGCTCAAGTTCGCACGGTTTAGGTCCTCGGTCAAATAGTCCAGGGCCTGCATACTCGCGACCCCAAGCAAAGCAATCGCTTCTCTCCAATGACTCCGCCACTCCCTCTCCCGCTCGCAGAAACTGCCCTTCGGTTGACAAGTGATCAGGGATGTCTATGCTGAACACCCGGAAACTTTGACTTAGACTCTTTTCGCCCACTATCTTCAATAGATCACGACGGGTCTCGGGAATTTCCATGTCGACTCTCTTTTCGTTCGTTGCCTGGACTAGAAAAATTATACTATATCGAGTGGCTTTTCCGAATCGAGATACTCACGAATCGAAAGCGCAGCCGTCGCACCTTCACCAACAGCGCTCGCAATTTGCATAGTAGCATGCGAGCGAACATCTCCACTTGCGAATACACCTGGCATGTTTGTCATGAGATGACGATCGGTCTTGATCATCCCCATTTCATCTAATTCAATGCCCGTTCCACTCAAAAAGCCGGTGTTTGGCTTGAGACCGATAAATATAAAGATACCATCAACGGCAAATGATACTTTTTTGCCATCTTTTGTGCCAGTAACAGAAGTGACCTTGCCATCGGTTGCCACAATTTCATCCGTTGTTGTTCCCAAATGAAGCGTGATTTTTCCTTCATCAATAAACTTTTGAAGTTCGTGCTGCAAAACCTCACTTGCAGATAGTTTACGGCGTACTAATAAATCAATATGGCTCGTAAATCGTGTCAAAAACATTGCTTCTTGCACTGCAGAATTACCACCGCCCGTCACAGCGAGCCGCTTGTCGCGATAAAATGCACCATCGCATGTCGCACAGTAATGAACTCCGCGGCCATAATATTCTTTTTCGCCAGGAATACCGAGTAAATTATATTCGCTTCCTGTTGCAATCAAGACAGTTCGGGCCTTCACTTCGTTGCCGTCAATAGTCAGTACTTTAACAGCCCCCTCATCACGAAGGTTTGTAACTTCACCGAATTCTATTTCCGCCCCGAATCGTTCTGCCTGTTTTTGAAGCTGTTCAGCCAAAATCAAACCTTCGATTCCCTCCGAAAAACCAGGGTAATTATCCACTTTATCGGTTACCGCAGCGAGACCACCTATAATACTCTTTTCGTAGAGCACCGTATCAATATCTTCGCGAGTAGTATATATCGCCGCAGCTAGTGCGCTCGGGCCAGTCCCCACCATTACGACATCTCGTATTTCTTTAGCCATTCAATTCCTCTTTTTACTATATTTAGTATAGCAACTTGTTTATTTAGTTGCAATTACCATGACGATAAATTTAAGCGGTGTATTCGGTGGAATATCGTCTCCGCTTCCCTGGTCTTTATAAGCAAGATCCGAAGGAATAGTTATTTCCCGAACCCCGCCGACCTTCATGCCCACGACGCCCTGAGTCCAGCCTTCGATAGTCGTTGTCGTTGTCGTGTCAATTGGTGCTTTGAGTTTCTCCCCACTAATTGAGCTATCAAATGTCTTCCCTTTCGGATTCCAGCCAATATAATACGCTTGGTATTTCGTATCTGCCGTGATCTCCGCGCCATCTCCTTGCTTAAGATCGCTTGTCGTTACTTTATCTCCGACTTGGTTCATGTCAAATGCCGCCGGTTTGTCTTTGTACTGCGAAAAATCACCATAGTATTTAGCCGACAATTCATCCGCTTGCTTTTGTTGTTCTGCTAATTGTTTCTGATATTCTTCGATTAGCTTCTGTTGCTGCGCCTGATCGCTCTGACTGTTTTTACCCTCAAGTATCATTACTGCGAACGAGCCGAGCGTTCCCACAAGCAAAACCACCGCGATCACCCAAATTCCAATTCTCTGACTTTTTGGCGTTGCCATCATTCCCTCTTTTTACTATTACTTATCTGTTAGTATAGCAGAGATAGCTGCTATTTTCGAATAGCCGTGCGGCCATCTTCATCTTTATCTGGTGTGAAATAATTATCCTCCATCACCATCGAGGCGTGCCATACGCCGAGAGCCTGGCCCAGTGGAAGCATGTCGTTATAGCCGATGAAATCAGCGGCACGACGCAAAAGCGTTCCCAGCCAACCACTCACACGTATACCTCGCCATTCCAGAATCGCCCAATCTTCGCCTACCGGAATAACGACCGGCGGTTTTACGGCTTTGTATTTTTTTGGCTGTTTTCCATTTTGTTCTCGCCATATATTATTCGCAACAAATAATGCGTCATGAAGCGCCGTTTGAGCCAAACCGGAAAATGGCGTGCCTGCATTATCACCGATGACGTAAACATCGGGTGCCGCAACCATAAAGTCATCTACCTTCACGCGACCGTTAGGAAGCAAGCTAAACGTGTCAGCGTGTTCTTTATAAAAAGGATGATTGGTAACGCCCGCCGTCCATATGACGGTTCGGCTACTGATTGGCTTACCCCCGACCATGATTTGGTCGGCTGTTGCAGATTCGAGTGCTTGGCCCGTCCGCACATTTACGCCTAGTTTTTTAAGCCGACGAAGAACGATTCGACTCGTCGTTTCGCTCATTTTTGGCAAAATACGTGGCGCTCCTTCGAGAAGGTCTACCTTTGGTGCGCCGCTCTGTTTCACGCCGTAATGCTCACATAGCCTCGAGATATATGAACCAAGTGCCGCAGCAAGCTCGACACCCGTAGGACCTGCACCGATGACGACATAGTGTTTATCCATTGTATGTTTCACCGCGATGTCCTCGTAGAGATGGCGCTTCAAACGCATGACTTCATCTTCTGACTTGATCCCGTATGCATAAACATCGAGGCCTTCAATTCCAAAGAAAGTCGTCACAACACCGAGTGCCAAAATACAGCGCTCGTAGGTGTATATCGCTCCCGATGCACCGGTCAGTTTTTTTGATGTACTATTGATATTCGTAATCGTATCTAACTGGACTGTAATATTCTTTTTACCGGCAAAGATCGTCCCAAGCGGCACCCAAGATTCCAAGTGACTATGGCCTGTCGCTGCACTATAAAGAGCCGGATAGTACTGGAAATCCGGCTTGTTACTAATAAGTGTAATGTGGTTCCGACGGTCTCGAGCAAGCTCCAGGGCTGCTTTAATTCCACCAAATCCACCGCCAACAATTGTGATATTCATAGACTCGAACTTTTGCTCTCTACCCGGATAAACCGTGAACGTGCCGCGACAGTCGCAAGTGATACGATCGCAAGATACAGAAGTCCGACTTCACACACATGAAGCATCCTACTTGGCTCCATCCATACCAAACCCGCCCCGCTCAAAACCGTCGCTGCAACGAAACTATAATTTGCCAAAAACAACGTACGAGAAGGCTTTATAAATGTATATGTCGCAAGCATCAAACTTGAAACGGCAATGAAAACATGGAGTATTACTATCATATCTTAAGAGTATACACTCATGCTAACCAGGCATCAACCGATAACAATAAGCAGAATAGTAACAAAACCTTTAGCGAAAAACCAAACATTCCACGCGCCCACTTTTCACTATCTTTTACTTTAAATCCATGACGAGCTTTCGCTAACCATGCCCAACCCATACCAATCATCGCAATGGCAAATATTGTGCCCGTATAACCAAAGTAGGTAAGAAGAAGCGTCATAATAACAAATGCGATAATATAGAGAAATATTTGCAACTTTGCCGCCCCATTCCCTTCTTTTACAGTGAGAACGGGTATTCCCGCAGCTTCGTATTCACGCCGACGGTAAATTGCGATGGAATAAAAATGTGGCATTTGCCATGCTATGAGCGCAAATAACAAAAGCCAGGCCCCACCATCGAAGATATTCGTGACAGCAACATATCCAGCAACGGGTGGCAACGCACCCGGTATAGCCCCAACAAGCGTGCCGTGTATCGAGCGACGTTTGAAAAATCCGTACGCAACAACATACAAAAACAATGCTATCACTCCCAACTCTACAGTCAGCCAATTCGTCATCATCGCAAGCGTCGTAAATCCTACACCTCCTAATACAATAGCGTAGATTAACGCACCTGTTATCGAAACTTCACCCGTGACAAGCGCGCGTTTCTTTGTTCGTGTCATTTTTTTGTCGATACCACGATCGATAATGTTATTGAGCACACAGGCCGAACCCATCACGAGTCCGATTCCTCCGAGTAGTCCAACGAGCATGGCCGGATTAATGTGGCCTCTCGACGCAAGCAAAAATCCCGCCGCGGCCGTCAAAAGGTTACCATAGACGATACCCGGCTTGGCAAGTTGATAGTACAGTTTTATTGTCTTGCCATTCACTAGAAACCACTCTGCTTATCAATATACTGATTCATTTTATCCGGCGAATGCATCATGTTGTAGTTGAGATTATCCATAATCCAAAGTGATCCAAATACAACGATAAAGACGACGAGAACACCGAATCCAAGCGTGACAAGCCGCCAGCGTGGACGCGACTCGGCACCCAAATGAAGAAAGAACATAAGCTGCACAAATAATTGCACGACTGCCAAGAGCAATATGAGCGCAATCGTCATTTTCTGAGACACTCCATGCCCGACAACAGCAAAATACGCCAGCAATGTCAGCAAAATTGATAGCACAAACCCTGTACTATAGGCGACTATCGGTTTCTTAAAAAGCCTGTTCATGCTACGACCCCCATAAGATACACGATCGTAAAGATAAATATCCATATAACATCAAGAAAATGCCAAAACATACCGAACAACGAGAGCCGGCGCAGCACATTATTCGTTACCCCCTTCCTGATTACCTGCAGAAACAATACAATTGACCACAAAAGTCCAAAAAAGATATGCAGTCCATGCGTCCCGACGAGGACAAAAAATCCTGAAAGAAACGCGCTATGCTGCCAGCTATTCCCTTCGTTTACCAATTGACCGAATTCGTGCAACTCCAGACCCAAGAAACTTGCCCCTAACAAAAATGTAATGATGAGCCACCAGAGTGCTTGCGTGATATCATGTCGCCGAGCGGCGATTGCCATGAGTCCCGCAGTGAAACTACTCGTAAGCAGGAGGAGTGTTTCAACCAATACAAACGAAAGATTAAAAATATCACTGCCCGATGGGCCGCCATTCGTGCTAGAACGAAGAACCATATATGTCGCGAAGAGTGTCGCGAACAATACGACATCAGTCATAAGGTAAATCCAAAAACCTACGAGAGTCTTCTCATTTTGAGCGTCCTGCATGATGCTTATTTCCCGAGTCATAGACGGAGCTCCTTATTTGTTTGCTGAGCGGATAGAACTCTCTCCGTCTCGTCACTCGAAATACGAACGACAATACATATGATTGCCCCTAAAGCACCGATCGCCGCCATCCAAAACATATGCCACACAAAACCAAAGCCAACCATAAAAGCAAAGATCGCGATAATAAGTCCGAGCGATGAGTTTCTCGGAACAATGATAGCCTCTTTTACGCTTGTTTCCGGTGTTTTTTTGTGTTCTTTCATCTCCCAAAAAGCATCTCTCGTTGTTACCGTTGGTATAACAGCAAAGTTATACTCCGGCGGAGGCGCACTTGTTGCCCATTCAAGCGTCCGACCATTCCATGGATCACCTGTCACTCGATTTTCGTTTCGCTTCCATATGCTATATGCCAACTGGTAGAGTTGGAGCGCAATGCCTAGACCAATCAGCAAGACCCCTACGCCCGCAACAACAAAGAGCCCCTGCCATCCCATCGATGCATCATAATGATCAAGCCGTCTTGTGGCTCCCATAAATCCAAGAATGTATAGCGGGACAAATGCCAGTAAAAAACCAATGAGCCACGACCAAAAAGCATACCGACCAATCCTCTCATTCAGCGTAAATCCGGTAAACTTAGGGAACCAGTATGTGAACCCGGCAAATGCACCGAACAAAACTCCGCCGATAATCATAGTATGGAAGTGAGCAACCAAGAAGAGGCTGTTGTGTACCTGGAAGTCAATTGCCGGCACGGACATCAAAACACCCGCAAGACCACCCAATGTAAAGGTAACGATGAATCCCATAAACCACAGCATTGGCGTTGCGAACTTCACTCGTCCACGATACATTGTGAATAGCCAGTTAAATACTTTTACGCCTGTAGGAATAGCAATAATCATCGTCATTATGCCAAAGAATGCATTGACATTCGCTCCGGCCCCCATTGTAAAGAAATGATGAAGCCATACAGTAAATGAGAGGAACGTAATAGCAGCGATCGCCCACACCATCGAGGTATATCCGAATAATCGCTTCCGAGAAAACGTCGCCACGACTTCAGAAAATATTCCGAATGCAGGCAAGATCAATATATATACTTCGGGGTGCCCCCACGCCCAAATGAGATTAATATACATCATAGCATTGCCACCTGCATCGGTCGTGAAGAAATGCGACCCCACGAGACGATCCAGCGAGAGCATGCTCAATGTTGCCGTAAGAATAGGAAACGCAAACATAATCAGTACGACACTCCCGAGCACGCTCCATATAAAGATCGGCATCTTCATGAGTGACATCTCTGGTGCTCGCATTTTGAGGATAGTAACGAAAAAATTGATCCCTGAAAGCAAGCTTCCGACACCTGCAATCTGCAGGCTCCATATCCAGTAATCCACCCCAACACCTGGGCTATATTCTAATTCCGAAAGTGGCGGATATGCCAGCCAACCGGCTGCAGAAAACTCGCCGATCATAAGCGATAAATTAACAAGTCCAAATCCGACGACAAAAAGCCAAAAACTGACAGAATTCAAGAAAGGAAACGCCACATCACGTGATCCGATTTGGAGTGGAACGATGAGATTGAAAAGGCCGAAAATAACTCCCATTGCCACGAAAAAAATCATAATCGTACCATGTGCCGAGAATATCTGCTGAAAATGATCACTCGTCAGTATGCCTGCAGCATCTGACGCAAGAGCTTGCTGCGTGCGCATCAGAAGCGCATCACCAAGACCTCGAAGTAGCATAACCGCCGCGACGATAATGTACATTACACCAATTTTTTTCGGATCAAGAGAGGTGAGCCATTCCTTAAATAGCCATTTCCATTTTTTAAAATATGTGAGAGCAGCAATAATAACCAATGCGCCACCAAGCATTGTCACTGCGCCGCCAATAGTGATTAGATCGTGCGGCAATGCCTCCAGGCTCAGTCGACCAAACATCAATGACTCCCCATATCCATATATTTCATTACTATCGTATCATAGAGGTTATCTTGACCCAGCCGGTAATTACGTACAGCCGTATCTTTAGAAGGATCCGCTATGTGATCATACGTCACGCTATTGAGTTCGTCCGTTGATCGGTTGGCATCATTCAGCCACCTCCGGAAGTCATCGTCCGACGTTACTTTGGCAGTAAATTTCATTCCCGCAAACCCTTCTCCACTAATATTAGCCGAGCTTCCGTGATAGTCACCCGTCTCGCTGGCCTCAAGATGAAGCTGCGTAGACATACCCGTCATGGCGTAAACCTGTCCACCTAATTTTGGAATCCAAAAAGAATTCATCGGCGCATCAGCAGTAATTTCAAAATCTACCGGCGTATCCACAGGGAAATGCACATCGCTCATGCTCGCTACTTTTTCATCGGGATAAATAAACAGCCAACGCCACTGCAACGCAACGACTTGAATTTTTACTGGTTTTTTCGTGGAGTCGAGCGAACGATACGGATCGAGTTCGTGCGAACTTTGCCAGGCAATCACACCCAAGACTGTAATAATCACAAGCGGAATTCCCCACCAAAGCGTTTCGATAAGCCGATTATTTTGCCAATCGGGTGAATATTTCGCCTTTGTATTACCCTCTCGATACTTCCATGCAATCCCAAAAAGCAACACAAAGACCGGAATTACGACAGTCATCCCCAGCAGCGTTGCGATAATAATAAGTTCTCGCTGCTTATCTGCGATGTGGCCCTTGGGGTTTAGTACAGCCATATCGACGCCGCGAAGTAGGAAAAAAACAATACCCAAAAGACCGAGGACGGCGACAGTTGCGAATAAAAGCTTATATTTCGTACGCATTATGCTTCTCTTACAAATATAACCATAAGCATTTGCACTAATCATACACCAAAAAATGCTTTTCTTACAGTTGCCGAGTGCTACTCGCCGACAGCAAGCTTGAGTGCGATAACCCCCACACCCAGAAGCATTTCCAGCGCACTAATGGCAAGCACACGGAAACCGAATCCATAAATTCTTCGTCCTGCCAAAAACGAAAGCAAAAAAAGCGAGAGAGCAAGCGCCACCATACCAGCAAGCAAAGCTGTCGTAAGAGAGAAAGCACCGACACTACTTACTAAAATAAAGATCACAGGGACAATTGCCGGTCCAAATACCCCCGAGCTTGTGAAAATTATCTTACGATATATCGCAAGACTCATCCTTTTTGCGTGAATTGCACGGTATGACATACGAGCCGAAATAATCGTCGCGAGCCAAAGCGCTGCAACAGTTCCTAAAATACTCGCAATTGACCCGAGCGCGGTGTGGTGCTCGGCAGTTTGCCAAAGCGCCGTCATGACAGCAAGAAGCGTCAGCGTCGCATAGACGCGCTCCTTCATGTTTTCGGCAATATGCTCAAGCTTCTCTGGCGGAAGACGGCTGAGCTGTCTTTTTTGTTTTTCCATAAGATTAGATCACCTTCGCATCTGTACGCATAGTGACTTGCTGTTCGATTTTTGTAGCAATACGAGCCACTTCATCACTCGTGAGCGTTCGGTCGTGGGGAGTTAATTTAATACGAATGGTGATATTCTTCGTAGCGGTATCGTCCTGAGATTGATAAATATCAACGGGCTCGAGAGTCGATTCAACTGTTTCATCCTTCAGGGCATCAATGGCCGCTTCAGTTATCTCACGATACGTCACGCGTGACGCTACTTGAAAACAAATGTCCCGCTCGGTTCCGGGGAAGCGGCTCACAGGCACATATTCGCTTGAATAATCTGGCATAGCAGCATAAAGCTTGCTCATATCAAGCTCAAATCCTGCGGTAAACTCCGGAAGTTTAAACGCCTTTGCGACAGATTTCTTATACTCACCGACAACACCGACGCGCATATTTGTCTTGCCCTCGAGGACATACGCAGCTCTCATAGGCTCAAACGGCGCGCCTATTGATTCCGAACCGCCGTCAAATGGCGCATAGGCGAACGCGAGGCCCAAAGACGTACCGAGGTAGTCGAGTAACCGCTTTGCACTGTAGTACGGCGCATCGGATTGATTCCTTTTATTCGTCACAACAAGTGCGAGTGACTCAGCTTCTTCCGGAACATTTTCACTTGTCAATCCCGCCGTCTTTGGGTGAACTTTATTAAGCTCAAATATTGCAAATTCGTCGTAGCCTTGTTTTACATTTGCATGAATATGCGGCAACATACTTGGCGTAATCGACTGGCGATAGTATTGCAGGTCGGGGCTGATCGAGTTAGTAATTCGATATGAATTCTCGCGTTTTTGACCGGCTTTTTCAAGTATGTCGCCGTGAACAAAGCTATAGGTGAGGATTTCGTTTGCGCCGCTACGAGCCAGAGCATTACGAATCTTTGCTCGAAAAATATCAAAACTATGAGGAGCAACGGCTGTAAAATCGCGACGCGGAAGAGTTGGGGTTATAGAGTCAAAACCTCTCAGCCGTCCTACTTCTTCAATAACATCCTCTGGAATATGAATATCACTCCGCCAATATGGCGCTGTCACTTTGAGCATATCCGTACTTGTCTCTACATTAAACTCAACGTCACTGAGTGTCGTCTTCACGTCATTGATAGCAAGTGTTGTACCGAGCGTTTTGTTGATGCGCTCAAGCGAAAGCTCGATAGGCGCATTCGGTGTATTTCCGGGAAAGTCTTCCGCAATTTCGCTCCCCTGCCTTGCGCCCATGAAATCCGCCAATAATTGCAGGGATTGCTTTAATACGGGTGCTGTTAGCGCTGCCGGCTGACCTTTTGTAAACCTCGTAATCGCTTCGCTAAAAATCCCGTGGCGCATCTGTGTCGCGCGGAGATTATAGAGATTAAATGTTGCACTCTCCAAAAAAATCGTTGTCGTTGAAGCATCAATTTCCGTCTGTGCACCACCCATAGCACCAGCAAGTGCAACGGCCGTCTCGCCATTGGCAATGACTATATCTTCCTCAGAAAGCGTGATCGTGCGACCATCGAGAAGCTCAAGCGTCTCGTCTTTTTTCCCCGCTCGAACATGAATATCTATGACACCATCATTGACCGCTGCCAATTTCTCATAATCAAATGCATGAAGTGGCTGTCCTGTTTCGAGCATCAAATAATTCGTCGTGTCGACAATTGCACTGATCGGTCGCATTCCAACACGGGCCAAAAACGTCTGTAGCGGCAGCGGGGTCTTCTTCGTACCGTCGACATTGGTTATCACCACTCCCTGGTAGCGAGCCGAAAGCTGTGGATCATCAATTGTTACTCTTGGCGTCGGCAATGTCCCTTCGTTTTCAAACACTGGAGTCGTATTTTTTAACCATTCAGGCGTTTCAAATTGCTTGCCCTGAATACCCGCGACTTCACGGGCAAATCCTATCGCGCCAAACACATCAGGACGATGAGTCAGTGATTTATTTTCAATATCAAGTAACGTATCGTCGAGTGCGAGCACTTCTGCAAATGAGGCTCCCGGCTGCATGTCCATGCCACCAATTTCCAAAATACCTTCATGGTCGTCAAAGAGTGCAAGTTCGCGCGGACTGGCAATCATACCATTGCTCATGACGCCTCGAAGTTTTCGACTGCCTAGTACAAATGGCTCGCTCGTACCGACCGTTTCCGGGACTGTTGTCTCGGGGGGGAGCCATGCAACAAACAATCCCTCTCGGACGTTGGGCGCGCCACAAACAACCTGTACATAGCCGTTCTCGTCACGCTCTATGTTTGGTGTCACGCCTCCGTCATCGAGCTTGGTAATATTTAGGTGATCAGAACCTTCGAGCTTTTCACACGATGCCACACGTGCAACGACAACATCTTTATATTTTTCATTAAGATCAATCGTCTCTTCAATTTCGACAAGCCGCGCACCGATAAGCGTTGCCAGCTCATCAACGGGCATATCAATAGTCGTGTATCCTTTTAGCCAATTTAGTGAAATTATCATTTTTTATTCTCCGTTATCTGGCTTCTCCATGGAAGGTGATGTTTGCCGCGTGATTCTCCGTAACTATCAAACAAGAAGAAATCTTTCACAGTAATTTTAAACGAGCGTACCTCACCATCTTTTCGAATCTCATTTAACAATCCTTCGGACTCGCCAAACCGGGAAACATATGCACGATATGCTGTCGTTTCTGCCTCGGCACCATCAAGCATTTCAGCCATGCCTTCAAACTCAACACAACGGACTTTCTGATTCTTAAAATGCTGGGTGACAATATTACCCGCTACATATGGGTTTGCAATTAGCTCTTGGGCATGGCGACTGTTTTTGCTCGAAGTAAAGTAGAGATTCAAATCATCATCATAATAAAAATGAACCTCACATACCCACGGCTTGCTGTCTTTTACCGTCGCGAGTGACATATGAATAATCTGATCAATATATTCACGAATGATTGTTTCTATCTCTTCGGGTTTCATGCAAATTTCCTCAAAAACTGTAGTTTTGCTGATTCAAAATAGCGAAGATCTTCGATGCCATATTTGAGCATGACGAGACGCTCGATGCCGCCACCCCACGCAAAACCTCTATATTTGTTTGAATCGATGCCAGCCGCAGTGAGAACATTTGGATGGATCATCCCGCATCCAAGCATCTCAAGCCATTCGCCGGCTTTGCCGCCAAGTGCTGCGGGTTTTTCGATGGCAAACTCAAGCCCGGGTTCGACGAACGGAAAATAAGCCGGCTGTGTTTTGATCTTCAATGTCTGGCCGTAATAGGTTTCAAAAAAGCTTTGAAGTGTGCCGAGCATTTGACCGAGCGTCGCATCATCACTCACAAAAACACCCTCACATTGATAAAAGGTATGTTCGTGAGTTGCGTCAACATCTTCATTACGGAATACACGGCCATAGCTGATCGCCGCAATATTTCCGCCCGCTTCAAGTTTTGCTTTGCCGTCCTCTAAGATACGATTTTGCATTGTGCTCGTATGTGCTGGTGGAATGAATCCTTCTTCCGTACGAAATGTATCATAGCCATCACGTGCCGGATGATTCTCAGGGAAGTTCAGCGCGCCAAACATATGATGATCGTCGTCGATCTGCCGTGACTCAATTGCCTCAAATCCCATGCGGGTAAAGATATCTATAACGCGTTCGATCTCAAGCGTCAGCGGATGGCGTGTTCCTTGCTCGGTCGGCAACAACTCCGGTAATATACCATTGATACCCCACGGTGCCGTAACATCAATCGGCTCAATCGTGGCACTTTCGAGCACTTCTTCCCGCTCTATAATCGCGGCCTCAAGATTGCGTCGCAATTCATTCACCGCTTTGCCGAATGTTGAGCGTTCTTCGGCTGAAAGCGACGGAATTATCGCATAAAGTTTTTTGATTTCGTCCGCCTTTAAAATATCGCGTGGCTGATCTGATTGTGTAATACGCTCCAAAAGCACCGGGCGTAATGTTTCAATTGTATCCATATCTAGATTTTAGTATAGCGTATAGAGGTGTAAAAAATCGAGAGAGAAATTAGCGGGACGGCTGGATAACCATCACAAGGACAATCGCAACAATGACAAGCAGTATGACCACCCATGCCCATGCGAGCCCTGTCGTTGGCTTGGTGTCCTTTAAATATGCTGAATCTTCCACATCGTCTGTTTTGTTTTCAGCAAGCGCTTTTGTTTTTGCTTTTTCTTGCAGTTCGGCGGCGAGTCGCTCCTGAAGTTTTGACCGATCTTCGTTTTGTCGAATGAATAATGCCATGCCCTCAGTATAGCACCGCGGTATTTACGAGGCAAAATTTATGGTATACTAGCCCTATATTTCACTATAAGGAGGGAAATACATGGCTACCAAAAAAGCCGCTTCGACAGGCAAAAAGTCGACTGCCAAAAAGGCAGCTGCACAAAAGCAGACGAGCACAAAAGTAACGACCGTAAAGGCTGTTGAATCTCGTCCTGTAGTTGCCGCAGAAGCAGCACAGAAAAAATCATTCAAACTAAACATTAACCGCCGCCCGCTCATTGCAGCACTGATTGCCGAGTTTATCGGTACATTCATCTTTGCCGCAGCCGTTATCGCTGGTCAGGGACAACCCATCCTTGTGTTCTTTGCACTTGTTGGTGTCGTCCTTGCTGTCGGAACACTCTCGGGTGCCTATGTTAACCCAGCGCTGACAATTGCTGCATGGGTAACTCGTCGAATGGGCGGATGGCGCGCACTTGGTTTCATCGTTGCACAAGTACTCGGTGCGATGCTCGCGCTTGTTGTGCTCAACGCATACATGAGCCACACGCCAGCAGCGTCACCTCAGCAACTTTACTCGGCAGGCACTGAGCTATTCAAGGCAACAGCACTTCCTGAAGGTAAAGAATGGCTCGTTCTTATGAGTGAAGTACTCGGAACTGCAATCTTTGGATTTGCCGTTGCCGCAGCGACTCGTGAAATCAAAGAACGTACCGCTGCAGCATTTACTGTAGGACTTGGGCTATATCTTGGTCTTATGATCGCTGGCTCTGCAGCCGCGCTCATTAGTGCAAGTGCCGTACTCAACCCAGCAGTCGCTATTGCTCTCCAGCTGAATTTCTTCGGCGAAGCTTGGGCATGGACTTGGGCAGTTTACGCAATCGGCTCGACACTTGGTGCTGTTATCGGTTTTGTACTTTACGATCTTCTTCGTAATAGCAACCAAGAAACTGCATAGTTTCATAGCATCAGTTAAAAAGAAGGCCGCAACTGCGGCCTTCTTTTTAACTGTCCAAGAAATACCTGCTATTCGTCGTCTTGGCGAGGCCTATCGAGAAGCGCTGGCTCAACGCCCGCAGCCGTATTGGCTATTTTTACTATGTCTTTATCGACTTTACCGAGCTCTTTGTGAGCATTATTAAAGTGATTGACCGTTGTACCAAGAGACGAACCAAGTTTTTGCATATACACTTCAAATTTGCCAATATGTTGGCCTAACTTACCGACACGAACCTGAATATCCTTTGCCTGCTCCTCGATTTGCAAACTGCGCAGACCCTGTAGCACCGTCTGAAGGTATGCCATGAAACTTGTCGGACTGACGATAATGACTCGCTTGTCGCGAAATGCATACTCAATCAAATCTCGTGAGCTTCCACCAGTTCCAACATTATTTATAAGCAGATCATAATACAGTGACTCACTTGGAATAAACATAAAAGCAAAATCCATTGTA
This sequence comes from uncultured Candidatus Saccharibacteria bacterium, assembly GCA_964477195.1. Classification (GTDB taxonomy): domain Bacteria; phylum Patescibacteriota; class Saccharimonadia; order Saccharimonadales; family Saccharimonadaceae; genus JALRBM01. The sequence goes on along the minus strand of CAYZCX010000014.1, from coordinate 5,681 downwards.
TTTTCACTCGGGCGAATATACTTGCTAGTTTCATCAATTCGTCCCTTGAGGTCTGCCTTCACCTTCAATAGAAGGCGTTCTCTTTCGTGCTTGTCAGTTGCTTCAATCATACGATTGTAGTTTTCAAGGCTGAACTTGCTATCGACAGCTAAAACCTGACCGCGTTCGAGAAAAATTGCCGCATCCACGATCTCCCCATCATTAAATTTATACTGCATAGCAAATTGTCCGGGTGGTAAAACATTTTCTAGCACCGACTGCAGATAGTATTCTCCGAATACCCCGCGCTGCTTTGGATTTTGCAATACATTTTGTAATGTCTTGAGCTCATCAGCAACATCCACGACCCGTCGATTAGTTTCATCTAGTTTTGCCAATCGCTGGGTCACATCTGCAACTAGTTTTGCGCTTTCGGTAAGCTGCTTTTGAACAGACGTCTGCATGGCAGCCGCATTTCGCTCTAACTTGTCGCCCATCGCTTCCTGGAGAGCACCCACATTACGAGACAGTTCTACCAGATCAGACTTGACCATCTCTACGGCGCCACTATTCTTGACTTCTTTCAGGCGTTGGTTGAGCGTATAAATAACGACGCCAAACCCAGCTATAAGCAGCCCCACCACAATACATACAGTTACGATATCCATGTATTTAGTATAGCATCAGGTGGCCAGGATGAATCGCACAGCTACCACAATAAGCACGACGAGAAGTATGACGATCCAAAACTGTCGGACACGAGATAGCCATGCAAAAAGCCCGTATGCCACAGCGTACAGACCTGCCGATACCCCGAGTACGGTATACCATGGCCAATTGAGCATATATAGCGAAATACCCCATAGGCTCACTGTTACCGCTAATACCACAAGAAGTGGACGAAAAATCTGAAGGCGTATAAGCCAAAATAAGGCCACGGCACCACTTATAATACCCGCAAGCACAGCCGCATACTGACCGCCCGTCCCACAAGTTTCTGCCACACAAGGAAGCGTCTTGAAGACATATGCGCTAAAAAGTAGCGTCGCACCAGCCGCAACAATACCGGCGATAAGTCCGGATAATATCACTTGCCCAATTTGTTGTCCTGACATTTCCGTTACCAAAGGCTTTGCCTGTTCATCACCTAATTCAGCCATCACATCCTCCTATGCTAACTAAACTATACAGGTTTTTTGCTTCTTGAGCGAACTTCTTGCGAAGAAGAGCCGCCGAAGTACCATACAGCACCCGTCAGCGCAGCAACAAGCCCGCCTACAATATCGAGCGGCGTATGGACAAGCGCCATCACTCGCCCCAGGCACATGCAAAGTGTCAAAATCAAGAGGAGTATAGCGATTTTTTTGTGTCTTGTTTCAAACCATACAGCAAGTGTAAGGAACATCGTAAATAATGCGTGATCTGATGGAAAACCTGGATTGGGCAAGTACGAAGCACCTGGCGCCGCTCCCAATAGCTCAAACGGTCGCTCCATCGAAGGCTGATAGACAGCTCCGAATAACTTGGCAATAAGATATGCCGTGAGTCCAGCCATAAATATACGCCTGTAGGCGTCGAGACGCTCACCTTTAGGGATAAGAAATAGCAAAGAATATCCTGCTATAAGCACTATCGGTACGATAAGACCGTCTGCAAGTAAGCGCACAATTGTCTGTGTCATATACCCCAGTATACTACGCTTTACCCTATGCGAGCACTCCGTGCGGTCATATAGTGTTCAATTCGCGCAAATGACCAACCACGCCGATGTAGCTCATCCTTTAGCCTGCCAAGCAGAGCAATACGAAACTCCCGCACCGTTTTGAATCCTCTTTGTCTTACAATATCTTCAAAACTCATGTGTTTTAGCTTCTCACGAAATGTTTGCGCATCCATACCAAGGAGCTCTGCACGCAACTCACCCTTGCGGTCATGGCGCTGCAGTAATCTATCGAACTGAGATCTATGCCTAAAGCGCTGGCGCGGAATCTTTCCACTCACACCCGGGACAGCTGCCGCAACAGCCGTTACAAGCAGTAGCGAGGCCACTGTCTTGGTTGATATTCTCATTCTCAACCTCCTTATAAGCACTTTAGGACTTGCTTATGCTTACAGTATAATCCGTGAAAATATGTGAAAATAATGTATTTTTAACGACAATCCTCTTCTCTAAAGTAAAGTTTGCTACACTACTGATATGCATATTCAAACCGCCACACGAAGGCGAACATTACGTGAAAAACGTAAGCGACTAAGACTTCCCCTAGGCGCCGAGAGGCTCCTCGCACTTCTTGAAGGCCTCGAAGGAGGATTTGCCATTGGAGCAAGTGTTGTAGTGGGGTTGAGTTTCGCTAATCTCGACCGCCGCGTACTTCTTGTGAGCGCAGCAATCGGTATCCTTGTCAATGGATTTAATAATGCGGCCGTCAAGTACAGCTCCGAGCATTACGCGGATGAACTCGATGGCCGCGAGAAACACCATCCGCTGCATCATTATCTTATTCCCGCAGCAATTGAATTTGGCGCGTATTTTGCCGTCGGGCTTATCACCGTGCTCCCGCTTATTTTTATCCCACAGCTATATGCCGCAATTACACTATGTAGTCTCATAACACTCACGATGTTATTTGCCGCTGGATACTGGCGAGGGTTTCTTATGCATCTTCATCCAGCCCGTGATGGTATCGAAATGATGTTCCTCGGCGCCTGTATTATCGTTATCGGAGCACTGACCGGATACGGGCTTCACCTTCTCTAATCTAAGCAACACTGACGCCAAATAAGAATCCGACTCCATAAGTCACGACAGAGGCAAGCACCACGATCGCCAGCTGGCGAAGTGCCCCATATATCACGCTCTTTCCGCTCGATACACCAATGTAACCTCCTACAACCAAACTTCCGAGAGCCGTGAGACTAATCGATAGCCATACCGCCGTACTTCCCTTTGTCAGGATCCAAGGTACCAGAGGTGCCAACGCGCCCAGCGTAAATAACGCAAACGAAGACAGAGCAGCACGCCAAGGCGAGCCTAATTCATCAGGGTTAAATCCCATCACTTGCTTGGCATAAATCCGAACCAACTGATGGTGATCGGAGGCCATTTCTTTTGCCGCCTGAAGCGCTGTTTTTTCGCGCTGCCCACCGTCGACGAGACTTTTTGCAATCTGGGTTACCAGAGCAGATTTATCTTCGTGCAATAAACGATGGATATCCTTAAGTACTCCTTCAAATAGCTCCACCTGTGCGCGAACAGAGATCCACTCACCCGCAGCCATACTAATTGCACCGGCGATAAGTCCGGCGAAACCTGCCAGCAAGACACCTTGAGGCGCCGCCCCCGCCCCAGCAACGGCGAGCACAATACAAAGAACACTCACCAATCCATCATTAACGCCCAATACTGCTGCTCGTGCCGCACCCCTTTGAATCTGTAGTGCGCGACGAGTCAAATAATCGTGTTGTGATATTTTTTCCATATGTATTATTCTATCACTTTTGAAAAAACACTTGCATAAAAAAAGTAATTTACATACACTGGAGAAAGTAACAAATAAAACGAAAGGATTTGCATGCATAAGCAGCGCAATGTTATTTTATTGCTTCTTGCAACGACGATGTTTCTCGTAGTGCTCGATAGCGCAATTGTCAATGTCGCCCTTCCTGCAATTAAATCCGCGCTTCATTTTGATAGCTCGGCATTGCAATGGGTACTCACTGCATATATCCTCACCTTTGGTGGGTTCTTGATGCTCGGCGGACGTATCGCCGACCTTTACGGACGACGTAAAGTCCTGGTCTGGGGAGTTGGAGGCTTTACGCTCTTCTCGCTCCTCCTTGGGCTCTCAACATCAGATGTAATGATGGTCGCTCTTCGCGCCTTTCAGGGTCTCGCGGCCGCATTTATGGCACCGACCGCACTCTCCATTCTTCTTACAACTTTTGAAGAAGGACCCGAGCGCAACCGTGCACTGAGTATTTGGAGCATGGTAGCCTCTGGTGGAGCAGCCGCGGGAGTATTTCTCGGTGGCCTTCTTACCCAGTACTTGGGGTGGCGATGGTGTTTCTTTGTCAATGTCCCGCTTGGTCTCCTCGCGATCGCCGGCATACTAAAATACGTTCCCGCACACATTCAGGAATCACGCGATAAACATCTCGACCTTCCCGGAGCAGTTCTTATTACCGGTGGACTCATGTCACTTGTGTACGCGCTCACCCAAGCGAGCGAAAGTGGCTGGGGAAGTATCGCAACGCTCGTCAGTTTTGGTGTAAGTATTGTCCTCATTGGTTCGTTTATATGGAACGAGACTAAGGCAAAACATCCCCTCGTTCCTCTCTCGATCTTCCGTATTCGGAATGTGAGCGGCGGCAATCTCATGATGCTTCCCGTCTCAGCGGGAGCACTCGGAATGTTCTTTTTCCTCTCTGTTTACGTACAGAACGTACTCAAGTTTCCGCCCCTCCTGAGCGGTCTTGCATTCCTTCCACTTCCGCTGATCATTGGATTTATCTCAATGAAAGCACCAAAACTTCTAGGAAAATTCGGATTTAAACCGCTGATTGTTGTTGGTACGAGTCTTATTGCAGCGGGAACGTTTGCCTTGAGCTTTCTCGGAGTAGATTCATCGTACTGGTTCCAGATACTTCCTGCATTTATCGTGCTTGCGACTGGCTTTGGATTATCTTTCCTGTCAGTGACCATTGCTTCGACAGCAGGCGTGCCTGGCAATGAAGCTGGACTTGCATCGGGACTTATTAACACATCACAGCAAATCGGTGGAGCGCTAGGACTGGCAGTTCTCGCAGTTATTGCTAGTAGTGTTTCTCTGCAAGATACGGCAGCTGGACATACCGCGCTTGCCGCGACCGTCCATGGATATCAGCTTGCATTCCTGGCGGCGTCTGGCCTGATGGTCATAGCGCTCCTCATTGGAATCTTCGTTATCCGCACTCCAAAACAACCAGAACAAAAACAGACAGAACCCGTCGCAACGCATGTATAAAAATACGAACTAAAAAACTGTTTTAAGCACCGACAAACTGTCGGTGCTTTTGCTGTGGTAATTTTTTCTTTCAAATACTCTATAATAGATAGCTGGTGCCCTTCTTTTGTCAGTCCTATATCGAGCAAGGAGTAGCATGTCCCAGAGCGACCCCAATTTCAGAACGTATGTACGATTCGGAGAAGCAATCGCCCAAGGCGATACTGATGCCATGCGTGCATGCGTTGACGAAGCCTCATTTCTGGCACTCGTACCTGGAGCGACGGCAGGTGTTAAATTTGAGTTTTTCGCCGCAGAGATGGAGCGTCAGCGAGCTGCATTCTCGGATTTTGGCCAACACGTGGACATCTTCGACGTCATCTCGGACGGCCGCAAACTAGCTGTCCGGACGTTGAGCACCGTCACCTTCGATGGCAGGCTTACCGGCTGGAACACGGATCAGATCATCCAGCCAAATGGACGCGTAGTACTGATCAAATCGGTCGACATCCTCACCTTTGATAGTCGTGGACGCATCGTCGAACTAATTGTTATGTCAGATCGTCTGGCCACGATCAATCAGATGAACTAACAGGCACTTCGTGGGGCACCTAGGCAGCGCGGGCGGGCGAATTTTAAATTCGCCCCCGGGGTTTCTTACCCAGCACCACCAAACCGTAAAAACGTTACATCATTTTGAGAAATGATTACGGGAAAACC
>CAYZCX010000013.1:0-20675 GCA_964477195.1 uncultured Candidatus Saccharibacteria bacterium | reverse complement strand
CGTCACTAGCGGATCTCCAAAAAGATATCGCTGCGGCAAGTGAAGATGTCGCCGACGCAGCGACGCAGCCTGCTGCACCTGTTATTGGACCTGCCGAGGTAAATGACACTCCAGAAGACAAAACGCCAGAGCCAAGTTTTGGCGGGACACTGAATGCGACGACGGAACAAGCGGCGGAAGATAAGCGCCGCGAAGTAGAGAATGATCAAAATCATACCATTCTTACGCACGGAGGCAATTCATATGTCGGTGACTCGTCTCCTACATTCCAGTCGCCACTCAATGCGGCAACACAGTCTGAATACGAATCGCCAGTTGTCGATCCGTTTAGTCAATCTGCTACAGTAACGCCACCACCTGTTAATCCGGCGCCAGCGCCAACCGAGCCTGAAACAGCGCCTGTATCGTATGCACCTCCCGTGCAACCTCCGAATGAAACATTAGCAGATCTTGACGCCAAAACCCGAGCGCCACAGCCACATGAAGAAGCTCGTGCTGCGGTAGAGGCTGCGCTCGGTGCTGTTCCCGCAGAAGCGCCGGCTGAACAACAAGCTTCAGTGCCGACGCCTCCACCACTTGAGTCTCAACCGGTTGCTCCGGCGACAACACTACCTCCTCTCCCACCGATGCCGGACTTTTCGACATTGCCGCCACTTCCTCCAGTGCCAACAGAGACCCTTTCGCCTAGTCAGCCATCTGGTGCATTACCCCCTGAGAAATTAGAAGAAGTGCTCGGTGCAGCGCAGCCATCTCAACCGGTCCAACCGCAGTCAAACGATCCTGGCCAGTTCAAGATTCCTGGCCAATCTTAGGTTTTTACGATAAATGAGCACATGCCCAGATTACTTCCTTGCCAAGCAAGGAAGTTTTCGCCGTCATGTCGCTGAGTATGGTGAGTGCGGATAATAGCGAGGAGTTCATCTCGATATTCACGGGCATCAATCGTTTCATCGATCTCCTCCGTACGGCGACCCGGCTCCATGTAGACCCAGTCTGTATTTCTAACTGGAAAGGTGTCAAATGGCCAGCAGGCAAGACGAATACGACTAAACCGAGCGTCCAGCTCTTTCATACGGTAAAACACAAGACAAGCTGTACGCGCAGCAACGATGTGGTCGATATGACCCGTGACACCGTTGAGATCCATTGTTACAAATTCTATGATGATGTCCTGAGGTTCGTCTTTTATGATGCTCATGACGATTTGAGTGATCTTTTCGCCGGCTTCAAGCAGTGCCTGATTACTCAGATGACCGTCTTCATATTCCAAAAAATGCATGCTTTTTGCACTAAAAAGTTTCCCGGCTTTGTGCCATTCTTTGAGCCGAAGTTCGCCGAGGTCGGGCACATTATCAGGATTTGTGCCTCCGCTTCCATTTGTAAATGTAAGAAGATGGAGGTCATTGCCGTTTTTTGTCTCTTTGAGCAGTGCTCCGGCGGGGCCAAAGGCCTCATCATCGGGGTGAGCAAAAATGCCAAAAATAATCTTTTTCATATATCTAGTATACCTTGGGTTAGGGCTGCTCAGAAAATGAATGGTCTCATTTTCTGAGCAGCCCAGCTTGTTAGGTGATGACGACGACGGCGCGAATGGACTGGAAGAATTCTTTCTTACCGGGAGCTTTCTCGAGAGTAAGTTCCTTGAGCGCCAGGCCACGCTTTTCCAGTTCCTGCACCAGGAATTCCCGAACGCGAGTTCGGTCACTCTCGTCAATTTTCCACCCAAAACCGCTTGCTTCTTCCTCGGGGTCACCCAAGTATCGGTCGAGATAAAGGCATTTGACGAAGGGAACGCCGCCTTGCCTCTTGATACGAGCAATTCCACGCAGCCACCACCACATTTGCCATCCAGTCGGAAGGTCGATGGGGTAGCGCTGTGCTTCTCCGGCGAAGTAATCCTCGGTGCTCATCGGCTTATCCAATCCTTGGTGAACAAACGTAATCTTATCTATATTGTAAATAGCAATACTTGTCAACTTAATGAGGTATACTAGAAATAATGAACGATTCGATTATTTTGATAGACAAACCTTCTGACATGACCAGTTTTGGCGTGGTGGCGCGTGTGAGGCGTCGCTTAAGCGAGCGAGCTGGCAAGAAGGTGAAAGTAGGGCATACCGGGACATTAGACCCCTTTGCTACGGGTCTTATGATCATCGTGACAGGAAAAGAGTGTAAAAATGCCGAGCACTACTCCAAGCTCGATAAGGTGTATGAGGCAACAATTCGACTTGGTCAGACCAGTTCTACGGGAGATCCGGAAGGGGACATTTCGGATGTCAGCGACCGGGTGCCGCCAAAGGCTGAAATAAATGCTGCTCTGGATAAATTCCAGGGTGAAATCCAGCAACGACCACCTATTTATAGTGCTATTAAGATCAATGGCCAACGAGCTTATAAACTGGCTCGTAAGGGAGAAAAAATAGAAATTCCTACAAGAAGCGTGACTGTCTATTCTCTTGAACTGATGGCGTACGAATATCCAAATGTAAAAATCCGCACCCATGTTTCAAGCGGAACGTATATTCGGTCACTCGCTGAAGATATTGGGTCAACTTTGGGTGTTGGAGCGTACTGTACACAGTTACGACGGACGCGAATTGCTGACTATGATATAGCCGATAGCTGTATTATTGAGGATATCTAAGCTGGCAGTCAAACTTCCGTATTTCTGCATGGGGCAATTAACCTGTTGAAAACTTTCTCCCACTCTGGTACAATACATACCTGATGATTACAGCAGAGAACAAAGCGAAGGCACTTGCTTCAACACAAGTCCACAAAACAGACGTCGGATCGCCTCAGGCACAGGCCTCTGTTTTGACGGCTCGTATCAAGGAAGTGACAGAGCATCTTAAGAAGAACAAGCACGATTTCATGGCGCGCCGTGGGTTGATGCAAATGGTGGGTCGACGCAAAAAACTGCTAAAATACCTTGAGTCAAAAGACTTCGAAGGCTATAAGGCAACTGTCGCCGCACTTGGACTCCGCAAATAATTGCGGGGTTTTTGTTTTCTAAGCTAGAGAACTCTCTTAAATTCTTGCTATTTTGATATAATAGCTTTATTACGATCGAAACGATCCTCTATTCGAATACGTTCGGACGAGCCGAACCGCTGACGACTATAATTTAAATTAAACTTGAAGGGAGTTTTTTGAATGTCAGCGGAAATGATCATTCTTAATGAAGATAGGGAGTGGGCGCGACGTCGGATTGCCAAACTCGATGCCGATATTCAGGCACTTGGACCTGAGTTTTATGAAGTCTTCAATCAATCGTCGGAAACATGGCACGACAATGCGCCGTTTGATGCGCTGCGCGATCGTCAGTCAGTGCTCGATGCGGAGAGGCAGTACTTGCGGCAGATTTTACGAGCCAGCCTTCCGGCGGTTCCTCGGCAATGGCCTAACCGTGTAGGAGTCGGGAGTCTTGTGGAACTCCAAGATGGCCAAGGTAAGACAGGTCACTACTTCATTGCAGGAGATTGGACAGCATTTACCGGTCAGCAAAGGGAGGGCGCGGTTATTATGAGCTGCAATGCACCACTTGCAAAAGAGCTTATAGGTAAGAAAGTAGGGGACAGTGTCAGACTAGCATCGGGAGAAAAACGTATTACCTCGCTTCGGTCTCATCGATCATAGCTCAGTTATAATGAGAGTACGATAATTCGCTATTGTTAGATTTCTACGCATCGTATACATCTTTGTGGTATTATGCATCAGGAAATTTAAAAGGAGGTGGGACCTTTGAACAAAAATATATTACACCTGGAATATGGAATTAATTTGCATGCGGATCATGTATACGACACATATACACCGACGCAGGTCACGGCGGCATATCCGGATCCGACGAATAACGAGGTACGGGAGGCGCTGAGCAAGTATACTGGTCTTCCTGCGGAAATGATTATATGCGGAAATGGCTCAGATGAACTTATTGATCTCTATCTTCGCATAAACAAGCTCGACGATTCGGAGTATACTATCGCTGTTGCGCCGCCCATGTATTATCAATATCCCGTCTATGCAGCAAGGGTGGGGATCTCTGTCATAAATCTTCCTCACGATCGCACGCAAATATCGGCGGCTCTTTTGAAAGAAAAAGGAGCGATTCCTGAACATACAAGTGTCATTCTTGATAATCCAAGTAATCCTGCGGGGGATGTTGTTGCTCGTGAACAAATTGTCGAGCTGCTTGAGGCAGGGTTTAAAGTATTCGTGGATGAAGCGTATTATGAGTTTTATGGTCATTCTGTGAGTGATCTTATCTCGACATACCCTGACCAACTCGTTGTCTCGCGGACACTTAGCAAGTTCTGCGCCATGGCGGGGAGCCGGTTTGGCTATATATTAGCTGACGTTGAGATAACAAAAAAGTTTGCTGCACACCGTATGCTTTTCACTGTCAATCACGACGCTCAACATCGAGCACTCTTTGCATTGAAACACCTCGATGAATTCAAAAAAGCGGTGAGCGCTATCAAAGCTTCGCGTGAATACATAACCACCGCTATTGCGAATCTGGGCAACTATGAGTTATTCTCCTCTCTTGATTTATTTGTGATCTTTAAGCACCACACAATCCCGAGTGCTCAATTGCATCAGCAGTTGAGTGAATCGTTCAACATAAAAACATACCTTTTTGACAATTTTAAGGGGAATAGTGTGATACGAGCAGCTTCAGCCAAGCAAGCAGATATGAAGCAACTTGTCGATGCGCTCGCAACATTTGCATGATAGGCTAAAAATATGAAACAGATTAGCCGGGAAGAACTAGCTGAACTTCTGAGCACGTCCTCGGTACGGCCTCGGATCAAGCGCGAGCTTCGTTTTGTGCCCGAAGAGATAACAGACTGGGAAAATCGGGACTTTCTTGCCGTCACCAACAAAAGCCGAAACGAGGGAGTGCTTATCGCGCCATTGGCTCGTATGCATGTCGTTCCATTTCGACTTCAGAAACGAACTCCGAATCATAAGGGGAGAGTCGAAGCGATAATTTGCGACATCTGCGCAACGTGGCAAAGGGGAAGTTACTCAGCAATCCTTACTTTTGATAAAGCGAAGAGCTCCATTTCATTTCTTGTCTGTGAAGATTTAAACTGTAGTTTGCATGTGAGAGATATGACGAATGCTGCAAAGCTCTCTCGCACGCAACTAAGGGAGACGAACACGGTAGAAGATCGCATCAATCGTTTACAAAAGCGTTTAGAAAAAATAGTAGCCGAAATTTGAACGGACCTGGCTTACACACGCGAACGCGCGAGCCAGGTCCGGTTGCAAGGTGATGACTAAGAGGCATTTTTCTTGAGTAGTGCCCGTCGCTCGCTCTCGCTCAGCCCGCCCCAGACCCCATATGGTTCTTGTGCGGCGAGTGAATGGTTGCGACACTGCTCGAGTACCGGACACTGCATGCAGACCGCCTTGGCTCGCGCTTCTCGGCGTAGCCGCTGACTTCCTCGCTCCCCGTCAGGGATAAAGAAGTCGTCACGCGCTTCATTCCGGCACGATCCTTCGAGTTGCCAATCCCATACATCGGCAATGGGGCCAGGCAGTCGCCTTACATCAGCCATTGCGTGCTCCTCTCGGTCGATGCAACGTGTATATACAATAGCATAAAGCGTGTATTTTACAAGTTACAACAGGGGTAAAGAATGTGATGGTTGTCACCAAACAAGAGAAGGACCGTGCTATAATAAAAATGCTCTATAGGTCAGTGCAGGTAAGTGGTGGATGGAGGAATTCTGGATTTCGCAGAACTTCTACACCCGTTACTTATTCATTGTCTTAAGGGGCAAAAGTAAGTAAAAGGAGGACATAGTATGTCGACAATTAACCCAAACGGCAAAGAAATCATCTCCGTTAGTACTGATTTCTGTGGCCAGCCACTGACACTCGAAGTTAACCGTGTCGGTTTTCGAACATCAGCGAGCGTCTTAGTAAAATATGGTGACACGGTAGTGCTCGGCACGACGATGGTGGGAAGCGCCAAGCATGGAATGGATTATTTTCCGCTTTCTATCGACTATGAAGAAAAATTTTATGCAGCCGGTAAAATCTCGGGCAGCCGCTTTATTAAGCGAGAGGGCCGTCCAAGCGACGAAGCAATTCTTATTGGTCGTTTGATCGATCGTCCGATCCGTCCGCTATTCCCTAAAGGATACCGCCAAGAAGTGCAAGTGGTAGCCAGTGTGCTCTCTATGGATCCAACCTTCCGTCCTGATGCAATTGCCATGATCGCGGCAAGTACGGCAATTATGCTTTCGGGTGTCCCATTTGATGGTCCTGTTGCCGGAATTCGTGTGGCTCGAGTCAATGGTGAGCTCAAAGCCTTTGCGACGGCCGAAGAGCGCGCGGCGAGTGATCTTGATCTTGTCGTTGCCGGCAAAGAAAGCGGCATCACTATGGTTGAGGCTGCCGCCAATGAAGTAAATGAGGACGCTATTCTCGAGGCGCTCGCATGGGCACACAAAGCGATTCAACCCGCAATCGAGCTTCAAAAGCAACTTGTTGAAAAAGTAGGTGTCGAGCCACTCGAATACGAACTCATTCTGCCAAATGACGATTTCCAAGCCATTGTTGATGAGTGGATGGAAGGGAAGCTTGGCGAAGACCTTCGTAAACCATATCCAGAGCGTAATGAAATGGTTGCCCAGCTCCGGAGTGAATTTCATGATGCAATGGTGGAGCGTTTTGGTGAAGACGACTACAAAGAGCTAAAAGATGAATACAACGAAGCCTTTACTATGGCGCTTCACAAAGATGTGCGAAAAGGAATCGTGGAACACGGCCTCCGTCCTGATGGCCGTAAGCTCGATGAGATTCGTCCGCTTTCAAGCGAAGTCGGTATCTTGCCGCGAACTCACGGTTCAAGCCTCTTTACTCGCGGAGTTACTCAGGGCATGAATATTGTGACGCTTGCGCCACTTAGTTACGCTCAAATGATCGACACCATGGAAGTAAACGACGGTGAACGTCGTTACATGCACCACTACAATGCCCCCGGCTATACAGTCGGTGAGGTACGTCGTCTTGGAAGTCCTGGTCGCCGTGAAATCGGTCACGGATACCTCGCTGAACGAGCACTTATTCCTGTGCTTCCTACTGAAGAAGAGTTTCCTTACGCAATTCGTAGCGTGACAGAAATCATGAGCCAGAACGGCTCTACCTCTATGGCAGCCACCTGTAGTAGCTGCTTGGCATTGATGGATGCCGGTGTGCCGCTCAAGCGTCCCGTCAGTGGGATTGCGATGGGACTCATGATGGATGGAGACACGCCATATGTATTGAGCGACATCGCCGATGCAGAAGATTTCGCTGGCGATATGGATTTCAAAGTGACCGGAACTGAGCAAGGAATTACTGCAATTCAGATGGACATGAAAGTTCACGGACTTCCTGTCGAAATTCTTGGTGAAGCAATCCAAAAAGCCGTTCCAGGCCGCGCACATATTCTCAGCCACATGCTGACAACCCTCGCCGCTCCACGCGTATCGATCAGCCCATATGCGCCACGAATCGAAAAGATCAAAATCAACCCGGACAAGATCGGCGCGGTTATTGGTAAGGGCGGAGAAGTGATCAACAAGATTACTGCTGAAACCGGAGCCGAAATAGACATCAAAGAAGACGGACTCATTACCGTCTCGGCATCCGATACGACAAATATCGAAAAAGCATTGGCTTGGATCAAGAGCCTTACCGAAGAGCCTGAAGTGGGCAAGATTTACGAAGGAAAAGTCGTTAGCATCAAAGATTTCGGTGCATTTGTGAACATCATGCCTGGTATCGATGGCATGGTACATATATCACAGCTTTCAAACGAGCGCGTTGAGAATGTTACGGACGTCCTCCACGAAGGTCAAATCGTAAAGGTAAAACTGACCGGTATCGATGAACGCGGTCGTCTTAGCCTCAGTATAAAAGCCGTCGAAGAGTAGATTTTTCTACGTAAAGATTTCAGGGAACCAAAACTGTAGATTTTCTCTGGCACGTTCGTGAACTGTGTCGCTGTCTTCGCGGCAATACGAGGCGAGCTCCTGTGTGATCGTCCAAAGCTTGGCTGTCTCGCGGTCGAGCTCTTTCCCCGAGAGCTGCTCGTAGGTCGCTATAGCTGCTTCAAATCCCGCCTCACCGAGTCGAAACGTTTGTCGGAGGTCTTGTTCAGCTGTTCCAATACAAATAGCGCCAAAATCAAGCACTCCCGTAAGGTGATACGTGTCATCAAACAAAAGATTTCCCATGTGAAGGTCATCGTGAGCAACCACTTTACGAGACGGAGTGTGTTTTGCTTGCCACTTGTGGAAGTACTCTTTGGCAAGCGCATCTATTCTCGGGTCCGGATCCTGACGATCGTAGAGTACTCGCTTCAAATAGTCATCGTACGACCACGAAGGTGGTTCGATGAGTGGCTGAAATGTCTTGACGGGCAACTGGGTATGAAGCGAATACGCAAAAGTTGCTATTTCTGAACCGATACGCTCCAATACTTCCACCGGAAGTGAGCGAAGCTCTGTGGTGGTAATTTGTTTCCCGTGAAGATATGTCGCGACCACATACGCAGGCTCTTCGGAAATACGAGTAAGGTGAGGAACAGGCACCATGGGGAGAGAAGCAAGCAAACGCAGTGCTTCGCGCTCAGCCTTTCCACGCTGCCAGATTTCCTCAGAGCGTGGAAATCGCATGAGCAGTTCGTGATCAATCACAATGATAAGGTTTTCCTGACCTTCATCGATAACGGTAAGAGATGCAGCTGACGGATAAAGCGATCGACTTACTTCGAGCGCTTGTTCAGGAGAATTTCCAAGATAGAGAGTTTGCATGTCATCATTATACACAGCACTTTGGTATACTTAAGGGTATGAGCGACGACAAGCAAGCCCAACTTGACCGCATTAAACAGGAAATTATTGAAAAACGTATTTGTCCAGAATTGGCCGAGCAAGCGAAAAATCTTGTTATGGGGGATGGAAATATAAACGCTGATATTGTATTTATCGGTGAAGCACCCGGCAAAAACGAAGATGAGCAGGGCTTGCCGTTTGTCGGTGCAGCAGGGAAGTTTCTCAATGAAATGTTAGCAGAGGCTGGTATGCAGCGCAGCGATGTGTACATTACGAATATCGTTAAATATCGACCCCCAAACAACAGGGATCCCGAGCTAGAAGAAAAGAAAGCCTTTTGGCCCTATCTTCTCAAGCAATTGCAGATTATTCAGCCAAAAGTTGTCATCACTCTCGGTCGCCACAGCATGGAGTATTTTCTTCCCGGAATGAAAATTAGTGCGATTCACGGACAGCCAAAGCGGATCCAATTCGGTGACGATAAGCTGGTCATCATCCCGCTATTTCATCCGGCAGCAGCATTGTACAACGGCAGCCTGCGTCAAACCTTGATAGACGATTTTCTCATGGTCCCAAAGATAATCCAGAAGCTCTAGGGAGGGCAAAAACCCGCCCCCTGGGGGACGGGCATTCACCTCTTACGTACCTAACCGGCGGCGAGTGCGAAGCTTTTCTGGAAAGCTTGCTCGTAGAGAACGGGCTCATCCAGGAAGCTCATGTGCGATGCATTCACCCGGAAGGTATCCTCCAGCTTCACGACATTTCGCCACTCTTCGATGGCACTGTCGAGAACGAAAGTATCCTTCTGCGAACGAATGAACGTCGCCGTCACGCCTTCAAGGGGCTGAAGAACGTCGTGGTAAAACACGTAGCACCCTTGGCTGGAGTAGCCAGACCAGGGGTAGGTCGCGTATTCATCCCAAAACTTCTCCATTTTCCCCGGATCTTTGGGGTGGATCTGGCTCAGATCACCCTGCGGACGAGGCGAAGAGAACATCCCGTTCGACAGTTTCCCAAACGGCAAACAAGCAGCCAGCTTGGCTCCCCAGGGAACACCACCGACATCCGCCCACTTTCCAGTGGGTGAGTCGATGAGGATCAGGCCGAAGTGGTGATGATCCCCACGTTTGCGGAGCTCCTGGATGACATCGTAGGCGACCAAACCACCCATCGATGCTCCCACGAAGGTGACATGCGAATAGGGTTTGATCTTCTCGATGACAAGGTTGACGGTCTTCTCGATGTCGAACAACTCGTGACCATACACCACCTCCTCGAAATTGCCCTGTCGGGCGAAGAAGGGACGCAGGTCATCGATTACCGTTCTTGGCGTGCCGGCACCATTCAGGTAGACGACACCCTTGTCGGGAGTGGCCGTATTCGTGGTGTGGTACGACACAGGTTGGTCATCGAGAGAGGACCAGGTAGTCCTCTCGATGCCAAAAAACAGCGCGATGATCGCCAGGATGACCCCGGGGAGTGCGAGCACGCGGAGTACGCGCCTTTTCATGGCCGTCCTTTCAGGCTAGAGTCGGATTGTAGAGGTGCTTGAATGTAATTATATCATATTTTAAGAATAAAATCAATAATAGGGATTGCCAAGCTCCTCATCATTTGCTATAATAAGAACACTTGGCAAAGGGGAAACTGATACAACTTAGTGAAATATATCCCCATCTTTGTACTTAGTGTATAGAAATTATTTTGAATTATAACAAAGGAGAATAATATAAATTATGGGTCAACGACGACTCTCTAACAGCCAATCTGACGATATGTCAAAACGGCCAAATTCACAAAAACCTAAACCGAGTAATAACACCGTACTTGCAAACACGAGCACCCGTAAGGGCGAAGCGTTTCGTGCCTCACGCCGCACAAGCGAAAACGTTAATCTTCGCGCCAGCCAGCATATGGTGAATATTCCGGTTAACAAATCAATTTTTAACGGTTACCAGGGTCGCCAGTTTAGTATGGCTGATCAGCCTAAGCGTTCACGCGGTCCTCGCCCAACTCTCAGAGTCATGCCAATCGGTGGACTTGGTGAAATGGGTATCGGTAAAAACATGATGGCGATCGAATACGATAACGACATCATTGTTGTTGACTGTGGTTTTCTTTTTCCGGGTGCGGATTATCCTGGTATTAACTATATTACCCCTGATATTACCTACCTCGAAGAGAATAAGCACAAGATCCGTGGTCACGTCTTTACGCACGGCCACCTTGATCACATTGGTGCCTTTCGCCATATTATTCACCGTATTCCCGCGCCTGTCTATGCCAGTAAATTTACGCTCGGTATGATCCAGCGCACCATGGAAGAAGCGACAAGTGGATTCGAGCCACAATACAATGAGCTTAATCCTGAAGCGCACGAACGTGTGCAGCTTGGTGACAGTTTTTCGATCGAACTCGTTCGAGTTAACCACTCCATCCCTGACGCAACAGCGGTTGTCATTCGTACGCCACTCGGCGTACTTATCGATACCGGTGACTGGCGTTTTGAAGAAAACCCTGTCGACGGTAAGAAGTTTGACCTTGAGCGTCTGACCGAAATCGCCACAAAAGAAGGCGTTCTGCTCCTTATGAACGAAAGTACCAACTGTGAATCAGAAGGAACACACACTCACGGTGAATTTGATATCCAGCATAGTCTGGGTGAAGTAATGCAAAAATACCCGAGCAGCCGACTTATCCTTAGCTGTTTCTCTAGCCAGATCCACCGTATGCAAGTTATCTTGGAGGAAGCCAAAAAACACGACCGCAAAGTTGCTTTTGCCGGATATAGTATGATCCAAAACCTCGAAGTTGCGCTTCGTGCAGGTGTCATCAAGGTGCCAAAAGATGTTGTCGTCAAAATGGAAGACATCGTGAAGCTTCCCGACAGTAAGGTAACAATCGTTTGTACGGGTTCTCAGGGTGAATTCAATGCCGTATTGAATCGTATGGCCTCTGGTGCACACAAGTTTATCAAGATCAAAAACAGCGATGTTGTTGTCTTTTCGTCTAACCCTATTCCGGGTAACGAAAAATACGTCGTTCGTACCGTGGATGGCCTTATGCGAGAGGGAAGTGATGTTATCCAAAACGGTAAGTCACACCTTACCGGTGTCGGGCCTCTCCACCTTTCGGGACATGGTTATTACGATGACCACGTGAAATTGATCAACGCGTTGAATCCAAAATACTACATGCCGATTCACGGAGAATTCCATATGCTCGTCCATAATGCCGAGCTTGCCGAAAAGGAATGTGGTATTAAACGTGAAAACATCTTTGTTTGTGACAGTGGTGACGTGCTTGAGTTTGACGGTGCAACCGCTAAAAAAGCTGGCCGTATCCCTGTCGGCGGTATTATGTACGATGACAGTGGCGCGATGGTGAGTGAAGTCGTGTTGAAAGATCGTATTCACATGGCCTCAGAGGGTATGTTCGTTGTGATTCTCACCGTTGCCCGCGGTAACGGTCGTTTGCTCACGAGTCCGGATATCATTTCGCGTGGATTTATTTATCTGCGTGATAGCGAGGAACTTATGGGGATCATTCGTCAGTATCTTAAACAAAAAGTTGCTCGCAGCTTTGGTAACAAAAAGATCGATCTTGATGTTATCAAAAAAGAGCTCAAGGACGAGATTACTCATATCTTGTACGATCAAACGCGCCGTACCCCAATTGTGATTCCGGTTATCAATGAAATCGGTAGCGGTGGTGCCTCGCAGCAGGATCGTCAACAGCGTCCTCAGCAAACAGGCAGCAAGCGTGAAGTCATGCCAAAGCCCTCTGGCAAGACATTCCCGGAACCAGCTATCCCAGATACTGAGGTACTGGAGCCACTGACAAAAGTCGAAGTTCGTGATTACTAATCGAAAAAGAGAGCAAAAAGAGCCCGCCATACAATTAGGCGGGCTCTTTCTTTGGTGAGATACGTCAGTAGAACCTCCATTCCAGCCGTAATGTACGAACGGCCACTTCTACAATGAGCATAAGCGTATTGACTATTCAGATATTTTATGGTAATTTTTAACTAAATGTCTTCAAACGAAAAATACACCGAAAACAAACAGGATGAAAGTCCCTTACCTCGACTGACGGTTGATATGCTTTTTGCCGATAGCATGCCTGCAGAGCCAGATGATAGTCCCGAGGCGCGCCTCGAAGGTGGGCGTTATCTTGCCACGAAATTCGATACGTTAGTGGGCGAAGGGCATGACCCGCAGCATCCGGAAATGTTTCCAGAGGGCACGAAGATTGCTTCTTCTCACAATATTATTTTGGGCAAAGGTAAAGAAAATGCATACCGACCAAATGATGGTCTGGTAGATATAACACGTGTTCAGAGTCCAGATGGAAGTGTGGAGTATTCTTTTCACGCTCACGCAAGACTGCAGAGCGGTGCATATCTAGAGCGTGACTTATCTATAACTGTTAATGGCGATGATGTGAATACAAAGGTGTATCGACCTGAATATTCAAAAACCGGCGAAATGGAAGAGGCTTCTGTGTGGAATCTTGGCGAAATCGAGGATTTTATTGACGGAAAGAAGGGTAAGCTTCACTCTTATGATCCGCAGACTCAAGAGGTCTCTCATGCTGGGAGTTACGCGCGCATCGTTAACAAAAGTCGGATGCGTAAGCTTGCAAAAGCTCTGAGACTCACGCGTTAAATAACGGAACGATACATCCGTTATTTTTTATGCATAAGCGGCTTGCAATATGTAGTAATTTTTGCTATAATATAAATTACTAATCGGTACGAAAACCGCTTATAATAAACAGGTATGGCAAAGAGAAAACGAACCGCAAAAGGCAAAGCTAAAGCAAAGAGTAGTCCAAAGCATAGCTTGCCGACTGGCTTTTGGTCGCAAGTAGGGGCTGTCTTTTTGATAGCAGTTTCACTCCTGTTTATTGTGGCGTGGTTTGGTGCGGGAGGTCCGGTGCTGGAGTGGTTCCAAAATGCCGCTCTCTCGACAGTGGGATACGCCGTGTACGTCTTGCCGCTCATTTTTATCTATATTGCCGTTGAGATCTTTCGGGTAGAAGAAAACCGTCTGCCATTTGTCGTGAAGTTCGCGGCATTTCTTGTCGTTGTGTGGTTTTCAAGTTTGTTTGGTCTTATGAAAAATAGTGCAGATGAAGCGACTGGTGGATTTGTAGGTAACACGGTAAATAGCGGTATGCTTTCACTAGTTGACACGGGAATTGCCGCGTTTATTTATATACTTCTCATCATTATCACGGCGCTCTTTATGTTGCGTCTCTCACCAATAAGTGTAATTCGCAAGCTCTGGGAGCTACTTCGCCGAGACATTGGAGAAGAAGACGAAAATGTTCAGGTCATGCGAAAAGCAGCCGCAGCAGACGCGCCGAAGTCCCGATCCATCGGTGATTTCAAGTTAAATGCCGGTGTCCCAACGCTTGATTCGGAGTCAAAAGAAGACAAGAAGACCAGCCATCTCTCCAGTTTGCGGGGAAGTGTGAAGCAGGACAAGGTTGCCGAAGAACAAGCCGCTCTCGTTGCGGTGAGCGATCCGAATTGGCAACCGCCAAGTATTGATCTACTTGAGAAGAAGCAATCACCAGCAGATGCGGGCGATGTGCAGCAAAATGCTCAAACAATTCGTGACACTTTGAGCGAATTTAATATTGATGTCGAGATGGAAGGTGCAAATATCGGTCCAAAGGTGACTCAGTACACCTTGAAACCACCAAGTGGGGTCAAGTTGACACGAATTACGGCGCTCGAGACAAACATCGCGCTCAATCTCGCCGCTCAAAGCCTTCGTATCGAAGCGCCAATTCCTGGGCAGCGCGCCGTCGGTATCGAGGTACCAAATCGCAAGGCGGCAGATGTTCGTTTGCACGGAATTCTCACTGCTAAACAGTGGAAGAATGAACACGAGCCGCTGGCATTTGCAATTGGTAAAGATATCTCTGGTGAAGCAGTGGTAGGTGAGCTTAATAAAATGCCGCACCTTTTGATCGCCGGTCAGACCGGTAGTGGTAAGTCGGTTATGATCAACACACTTCTTACAAGCCTCCTGTATCGGAATAGTCCAAGCGAGATGAAATTGATCTTGGTTGACCCGAAGCAAGTAGAAATGGCACCATATGAAGATATTCCACACTTGCTGACACCGGTTATTACCGAACCCGAAAAGACAATCAGTGCACTGAAATGGGCGGTCAATGAGATGGAGCGTCGCTACAAACTTCTCGCAGAAGAAAAAATCCGTGATATTAAGAGCTACAACCAAAAAATCCAGTCAGGTGACAAAAAGCTCTCTGTGACAGATGGTGATGGCAATGAACAACGCGTTGATGAGGGCGCAATGCCATATATCGTGATTGTGATTGACGAGTTAGCTGATCTGATGATGGTAGCCGCGCGAGACGTCGAAGCCTTGATTGTTCGCCTAGCGCAAAAAGCTCGAGCAGTAGGAATTCACCTTGTGCTTGCAACGCAGCGTCCGAGTGTCGATGTTATTACGGGTCTTATCAAGGCCAACGTTCCGGCTCGTATTGCTTTTACAGTTGCTAGCCAAATCGATAGCCGTACTATTTTAGACCAAATTGGTGCCGAGAAACTCCTCGGTCAAGGTGACATGTTGTTGCTTACTCCAAGTATGAGCAAACCAAAACGTATCCAGGGCGCATGGGTGATGGACGAAGAAGTAGTCAAGATTACTGATCATCTTCGTATGCAATCCGCGCCGCAGTATAATGACGAGATCATATCTCAGCCCGTTCAGCTTAACGGTAAGGGCGGTGTGGTAATGGACTTTGACGGTGGTGGCGATGATGACATGTACAAAGACGCGCTCCGTGTTGTCGTAGAAAGCGGCAAAGCGAGTACAAGTTTGTTGCAACGCCGACTTCGTGTCGGATACGCTCGTGCGGCGCGTATTATTGAGCAGATGGAAGAGCAGGGAGTGATTGGTCCCGCTGATGGCGCTCGCCCTCGGGAAGTACTGATTACAAGTCTCGATGATCTATCCTCAAGCGCCGAGGCGTAATATGAAGACGGTTTTCTTTGATATTGATCACACTCTCTATAATGGCTATCTTGGGACAGACTTCAATTTGTTTATGGTAGAGCAGGGCTACGCGGGTCGAGAAGTGACCGCAAAAGAAGATCAACTTATCGAAGATTTCAAACGAGGAACGATAGACTACAGAGAGGCGGCACGGCGGGCACTACAGCTTCATGCGGATTGTCTCAAAGGACGACCTGTCGATGAAGTGCAAAAAATCCAGCTGGATTTCGCAAAAGCAGCCGAAGTACGTCTCTTCCCATGGGTTCGCCGGGTTATATCGCAGTTACAGGAACGGAATGTCCAGGTATATCTCATTTCTGCCGCACCTGTTACCGCCATCGAAGCTATCGCTGATGTTCTGGGTGTGCAAAACTATTTTGGTACCGAACTCGTCGTGCGAGATGGCCAATATACGGGTGAGTTAAAAACGGTGCTTAATTATGAAGAAAAACATGCGCTCATCCAGACTCTGATTAGCAAAACACCAGGCGATATTCATATCGGCTTTGGGGACTCCGTGGGTGATGTCGATATGCTTAGTGCTATGGATAAGGCGTTTGTGTACGATCCAGGAACGCCGGAAATGATAGCGATTGCGCGTGATAACGGATGGACAATCGCAACGGAAGCGACAATAGAGGGGATCGTGCGGGCTTTTTAGGCGAAAGTTTTTCAAAACAGAATTGCCGTGGACCATCGACCACGCGGAACCAGAGTTGACATATCATACTACAGGTTATACGGTTATATAAACCGAATGGTTATCTGAGGAGGCAATGTGCGTATCTGGGCACTCCTAGTCGGAGTGGTTTTGTTCGTCAGTGCTTGTTCTTCAACGCAAGCCCCGCCGGTTCGTGTTGTTACTACTCCGTGTCCGATTCCTGGTTTTCACGATCTGGACGCAAGTGACGCGGGATGTCATGAGCCGAAAGAGTGGCCTGAGCTTCGCTTCGAATCCATCAACGGCCATGGCACGACGTATATCATCTACGATACGCCTGTGACTGCCTGGCCTTCCAAAGAGCTGCGGGGTATCGTCAGAAGCTATCCGCACACTCACTTCGACATTTATCGGTATGCCGACGGTAACGACATCGTCGCCATCGAGGTGTCCGATGTGTGTCATGTGGAAGGGTGGGACGGCCATACGGTGAATCTCGGATGCTCGAGCACTGATCTTTCGAGATTCCAGACGATCACTGAGCGTGATGCTGTCACGCTCCTGTCGCAACAGACCGTGGATGGTCTCAAGGAGAATGCCGCACGCCAGCAGGCTCAGCAGGTGATCTACGCGTTCCGTGTCGTGACGCCTGATCCCATCCAGCCCGATGGTCGACCAGCCGGCTAAGCCTGGGTTTACAAGGTAATGAAGCCTTGCGACCCAGGCTTCATTACTCTCTGGTATTTCTCTTCAAAATCTGGTAGAATAAAGGTGTTATTAACTCGGCTTATTCTTGAGACAATAAGCATCCAAAAACGGATTCCAGAGGAGGAAATCATGAGAGAATACGAATTGACCGTCCTGATCCATCCAGATCTAGAGGTCGACCTTGAGGCTCCACTTGAAAAAGTGCGTGGCATCATCAAAAACGCTGGCGGTGAAATTACCCGCGAAGACAACTGGGGAAAGAAAAAGTTAGCTTATCGCATTAATCGTGAAGATTTTGCCGTATATGTCTACTTTGATGTGAAACTTCCTGTTGAAGCACCACTTAAAATTAGCAACACACTCAACATTACCGATGAAGTTTTGCGTTACCTGCTTGTCACGGTAGACGAGAAGGCTAAAAAAGCCCTCGAACAAGCAGCAGCAAACGACGATAACGAAACCAAAGACGAAGAATAGGGGAAATCTATGGCCAAAAGTATCAACCAAGTTATTTTGATGGGGCGCCTTACACGCGACCCTGAAACTCGCACCACACCAAGTGGTAAAACTATCGCAAGCTTCAGCCTTGCAGTTGACCGAACTGGCGGCCAAGATGACGCAACTGACTTTTTTGATATAACAGCCTGGGAAAAACTCGGCGAACTTGTCAGTCAGTATCTTTCAAAGGGTCGCCGCTGTCTCGTACAGGGCCGCCTTCGCCAAGATAGCTGGGATGACAAAGAAACCGGTAAGAAGCGCACCAAGATCGAAGTTGTCGCAACAGACGTAACATTTCTCGATGGTCCAAGTGGTGACAGTGGAAACGCTCCATCAGCGCCTCGCACCTCGAACTCCCAAGCCAAGAAGTCAGACGACGTTGTCATCGAAGATATCGATGACAAACCTATTGATTTAAGCGAAATTCCATTCTAAAGGAGAATAATACATGGCTCTTACTAAACGATTCAAAAAAGACACGCCTGATTTTTTTGACTACAAAGACGTAAAAACACTACAGCGTTACATCGACGCATACGGGCAGATCGAACCTATCAGCAAGACAGGTCTTAGTACAAAGCAACAGCGTCAGCTGGCAACCGCTATCAAGCGTGCGCGTCACTTGGCATTGCTTCCATTTGTCACCTCTAACTAATGCATTATGACAGAACGTCGCGTTGATAAAACGGCCGTAGTGGTCATTGAGACACCAGACAGTTTTGTCCTCCAAAAACGACCAGATTTGCCAGGAAAACTTGCGTATCCTGGCAAATTGCAGTTTTTGGGCGGAGGTGTCGAGGCAGGTGAAGATGGATTAAGCGCGGCTGTCCGCGAGGTTCTTCATGAAGAAACAACTCTTGAGCTCCCTGATGAAACGATATCATACTATGATGAGAGAGAATTTGAAGGGCGTGATAAGCATGATCGGCTCGTGTCGCGACATGTCACGATTGGTTACTTAGGCTTGACGGCTCTGGGCGATGAACGATTAAAGTTGAGCGAACAAGGTGAGCTTGTGCGTATTGGAAAAAACAGCGAGGCTCTCGCTGCCTATGAGGATGAGCTCACCCCGTTTGCTAAACAGGTGTTAACTGAATTTATTAAAAATAAAGCATCATAAGGAGGCTCAAAATGTATCAACCAACTGATCTAAAAAAAGGAACCGTTGTCCAACTCGAAGGCAAACCTTATCGCGTTGTTGAATATGGGCAAAAGGTAATGGGTCGCGGTGGAAGCATTGTGAATGTTCGCCTTAAGTATCTTATCGATGGAAGTGTTATTCCAAAAACTTTCAAAGGACAGGATAAGATTGAACCAGCGGAGGTGAATAACAAGTCCGTTCAGTACCTTTATCGCGATGGTGAGACATTTTACTTCATGGATCCTGAGACATTCGAGCAGTTTGAACTTTCAAGCGAGACTGTCGATGCGGCTGCCGGATATCTAAAAGAAGGCGATATGCTCTCGCTTCAGTTTTTTGGTGCTCTTGTCATCAATGTAGAGCTACCTAAAAATCTTTACCTTGAGGTCACGTATACAGAAGATGTCGTAAAGGGTGATACGACAAGTAATGTTTTGAAGGACGCAACGCTCGAAACGGGAATTACGGTAAAAGTACCTGCTTTTATTAAGGTAGGCGATATTATCTCGGTTGATACGACTACCGGTGAGTATCGCGAACGTAAAAAATAGCTTTTAGAGAGTGGTACAATGGGTCTAGGATATGATCCATGCAAAACAAAAAATAACACCGTGGTATCGGCGTCTCCACATCTCAAAAAAGATCCTTCTTATTGTGGGAGGGGTGCTTTTGGCGGGCATCATTGTATTCCAGCTCGCATATCCGCATGATCGTGGTTTATTATTCTCGAGTGTCTCAGGTCGTTCAATGCAATTTGCAACCCATGAACAGATGGCAAAAGCGGTGGCGGATATGTTTAATTCTTCACGAATAAAATTGTCGGTTGGGGGTGACAAACAGGTAAAATTTGATCTGAAGTCAGCCGGTGCAGAGCCGAATACCGAAATTATCATTGGCCAGCTGAGTGACTACCCATTGTGGCAGCGATTTATTCCAGGGTCGATATTGTGGCAGCCGGATAAAATCTCGATGGTGGATGTGTATTATACAAACAAACCGCTGAAAGAATTTGCTGAAGCAAGAGCAAAGGAGCTAAGTTTTCCGCCGAAAAGTGCACGGCTTGCGATTAAAGACGGGAAACTGACGGCGACTGAGGCGGTCGAAGGAAGCCAAGTAGACCCTAGCGTCCTTCTCGATACAATAAGCCGAACACAGATTCGTCTGGGGGAGACGACGACGGTCAATGTGCCAACAAAACGCCTAAGAGCAGAGCGCTACTCGCAAGATCTTGAAGCGGTGCGTAAAGACGGGGAGGCTGCACTTGCTCATGTAGTGACTATTACGGCAGGGTCCAAAACATTTACCCCGTCCAAGGCGGAAATCGCGTCGTGGATTTTTCTTGATGATACGAACAATAAAGTAACACTGACGGTTGACCGAGAGAAGGTAAAGGCGTATCTCGATGGGATCAATAAAGAAGTCGGCACACCTGCAGGCCAGACTGATATTTCGATTGTGGATGGGCGCGAAACAGGGAGGACTACTGGTGCCGCGGGTCGTGCGATGAATATTGAGGCAGTCTCTGATCAAATCGCATCGAAGCTTCTGGTTCCGCCACCAACAATTGCGGTAGAAGCGCCTTTCGTCGAGATTCAACCCAGTGTTATCTTCAATAGTAAATACACGACGTCCCAGGCGGGGCTACAGGCATATGTCAATGATCTTGCTCGAACGAAAAATGTTCGTATCGCGATCCAGCAAGTAGATGGTGGTCAGTGGTCGGCGAGTGCCCGGGCAAACGAGAGTACGCCAAGCGGAAGTACCTACAAGTTATCCGTGGCGCTTGT
>CAYZCX010000012.1:0-24040 GCA_964477195.1 uncultured Candidatus Saccharibacteria bacterium | reverse complement strand
CAGTCTGAGTCGGAATTTTGGTGAGCTTAAATTCAACCACTATCCGTCTATCGGCACGAGCGAAGGTTACATGTGGCTGGTTGGTGTAGGAGGCCGGCACACACCGAGCGAAGTATTCCTGCGGATTGTGCGTGTCGATGGCAAGGAAATGAGCTCCTCCGAGCTAACTGCAATCCAAAATAAAGTCACCGAACGTGCTGGGCTAGAGGCTTGGTCGAAGGTTACTATTCAGCCTGGCGACAGGGGGGACAACTAAGATCTGTACGCCCTAGTATCGCGATGACGAGAAGGCGTTTTACCTTAAAAAAGTAAAACGCCTTTTTCATTTTGATATAATACACCCATGAGACTTTACTTGTCATCATTTCGACTTGGAGATAAGCCAGATGAACTAGTTCGTCTTTTTGGGCACGGTGGTCGTGTTGCTATTATTGCTAATGCCACCGACTTGGTGACTGACGATGAGCGCAGATTTAAAGTTCAGACCGAGCACGAGCTTTTGGGTGACCTTGGATTTAAAGCTGAAGAAATAGATCTGCGTGACTATTTTTCAAAAGAAGATGAGCTCAAGGCGACATTGAGTCATTTTGATGCTATTTGGGTGAGAGGTGGTAATGTGTTTTTGTTGCGACGTGCTTTTCGGCAGAGCGGACTAGACACCATCCTAAAAGACCTATTAGAAAAAGATCAGATTGCCTATGGTGGCTATAGTGCTGGGGTTTGTATTCTCAGTCCAACACTAAAAGGTCTTGAATCTGTTGATAAGCCTTATGAGGTAACGATGTCTTATGATGAGAAAGTTATTTGGAACGGCCTTGACATACTTCCCTACTCTGTAGCACCCCACTATAAATCGAATCATCCTGAATCTGCCCAAGTTGATAAATGTGTTGCCTATTTTGAAAAATATAAAATGCCATTTAAAACTCTGACAGACGGTGAAGTTATCGTGATTGATCATAAATCATGATTTCTTATCCTGAAGCTAATTTTGTTCGTAATTTTTCGGCAGAAATATCTGAAAATACGAAAGGTCTCCCGCTCTACCGCGGAGGTCCGGCAATTGATTATACGGAAGCCTGGCATGCATATGCTTTAAACGCAACGCTACTCTATGATCCGCAGCAGGAGCCGAAAGATGTGCTTGCCAAGGGACCGACAGAGGCTGCGCAAATCTTGCTAGTAGAACGTGCAAGTGGCCATGGAGTGATCGGCAGTTTTAGCGGAGTCTCTGGCTATATCGATACTCTCCACGATCCTACTAGAGAGGATAGTGGTGAACTTTTTGATCCGATAGCACACACGCTGAGGGAAGAATTTGAGACAGAGTGTGGATTTGCTCAATCCTCTTTTGATCTAGTTAAATTCCATGCCGCCAGCCCAACAACGGAGCCGCGAACGGTAAAACCTGGCGCGAAAATTAGCGTCGTTCCTATAATAGGTCTATGTTCCGAGATGCCCGAAATACGAGTAAATAAAGCTGAGCTAGCGAGCCACAGATGGGTGGGCCTGCAGGCCTTAAGACGCACCGAGAATCTTGCTCACGGATATTTAGCCGTGACGCTCCCTTCTGCGTTAGGAGCTATTGGTCTCAGGGGAGCTACTCTTAGTCGGTTGCTTGGCTGATTTTTGACTCTCTCCCAAAGTCATTTATAGTAAAGAAGCAGTTTACTATTTTCGCGACACGGTCGGCGACCGTGAAGGAGGCAAAGTGCTCGAACTTCATGAGATCGACGAAGGGATCCAGGAAGCTTTGGTGATCCGAAAGAAGGTGTCGCCTCTTGTGACGCCCGAAAGGTTGGCTGAACTGCATGAGCAGGGGCTTTTGGCATCTCCGCCTCAGGAGATTGAGGGCGGAACGCTGCTGATCCCGAAGGAAGGCCAGACTATCGGCAGTCTGAAGCACTACCTTCTCGATATCGGTGGTCCGACGGATTTCCGCGCCTAACCCCGTGATCCCAGAAGAGTGATCTGCGTGTACAGCGTACGGTCACTCTTCTGGGCACAATCACTGAAGCCTATTGACATCGTATAATAACAATGATATAATCCAGCAACGTGAAAGATCTGTACCATGAAGTAAAGGGTTTGAAGAGCCTTGAGAGCACGTGCCGTGTTCTATTCGGGACCAGTATCCAGCCAAAACAAATACTCGAAAGTAACATTCCGACGCGAAAATCGTCATACACAACTATCTTTGAGACCACAAGCGGCGAAGTCTACGCGCTCTGTATCGCGAATACGCCCTTGGTCTTCGCCGATATAAGTCGCATCATAAAAGACATAGACACTGGCCCTGTCAAATACCTCCCTCCGCGAAACGATGCGGAGTATTTTCATGCGTATGGACGTAAGATTTTTCAGGATTTGTTTCCTGGGCGCGCACTGAACCCTAATGATGATATATCATTCTATACCTCGCTTGCTCCGTATAACCCAGCCCTCGTGCGCTTAACACTGAAAGCCAATCTTAGTAAATACCTGACGAACAATGTTCCACTAACTACTAGAAAGATTCAGTTGTGAACGAAGAAACGATAAAACTCCTTGAAAAAGACGCTCACTATAAGCGTCTTATTGAATTGTCGGCCTATAATCGTGAGGCCTTTAGATTGGATGCATCGAACGCGTTTAAGGAGTATAGCCTTCAAGATAGAATTGCTGTGAGGAAACTCGAATCAACAAATGTTTCCGTGTGGAAATTACTAGATGATTGGAAGAATGAGCTACTTCCCGCACTTTCTGAACTTGAAAAAAATCGCACTAAAGCCTCCTTCAACAAGACACTCACCCGCCAGCTCTTGCTTGATAAAGAGGCGGCTACGGAATTGATTAATGACATCACAAAAAAGCGACACACGCGGTTTTATGATGACTTTACTATGCAGCATTATCCGGCGGCTTCTCATAACCAGAAGGATGAACTAGCAAAGCAGCGTCGCTTTGCGAGAGTGTTCTTGCAGCGAACTTATGACGATATTGAAAACTTTCGCTTGCGATACAATAATTATATGCTTTACAAAGCGGTCGCGGATGCCCGTTCTATCGTGGTGATTGATTCTCGGGCAACATGGGTTGAACGACAACGAAATATACGTTCAATTCGTAAGGAGAGGAAACAGACTTCTGTGAGTGAGAGTCAGCGGCTCCGTGAGATTTCCAAGCGCCTTACGTTTCTTTTAGCCCAATACGATGACTTGGTGGGTAAGGTACTTGATAATCGCTGGGATATTGCGACGGTCATTACCCTTCGAAATCAATACGAAAAGAAGCTCCAATCTTCAGATATTGATCTAAATCCTCTTGAAAGACTTGCGGTTTTCGAAAGCGTTACAGGAGACTTTCGAAGAGAGCATGTCTCGAAACAGGGACTAAAACAATCATCTAAAACGAGCCTTACGGACATTCGACGTATTTTAAACGAGACCGAAGCTGTTTTACTACAGTTTTTCGATCTATCGAATAGTCAGAAAAACCAACTGCTGATTTATGCGAACGAAGCAAGACAACTTTCTAAAGAGCAGGCCACTATTAAAGCCGCCCAGCACCGCCGATACAAATCATTACACGGAGATGCTAAGAAGCACGTGCCATCCAGCTCAACGCCTCAAGTAGCCTGACTTTTTACTCTCACTGGCGTAGTAGAGTTGCTCGCGTCGCTTAATTTGTTTATTATCTCTTTGTGACCCATCGTAAGGTCCTATCCATTCATCAGGACAGAAAGGGTGAGGATGCAAGAGCTCTTTTATAGTCGTCATGGTGAGACGTTTGATCTTGTTGCTGGCGTACGAAGTCGATATGACACTGAGTTGACGGATGATGGTCGGATACAGATGAAGCGTGTAGGTGACCTTCTTCTTGCTCGTCAGATCAAACCATCGCTGATCATCTGTTCAAAAATGCCGCGAGCCATCCAAAGTGCCGAGATAGTCGCCGATACGATCGGCTATCATTGGAGCTGTATCCTGCATCAACAGCTGCTGAATGAACGATTCTGCGGTGAGGCTGAAGGGATGCGACACAAAGATATTGAGCAGCGCTGGCCAGGTGGTTACGACACCGTGCCGGGTGCGGAGTCGCTCGAAGCCTTGCAATTACGGGCGGCCCGGGCGGCCTTGTGGCTCAAGAAAATCGAGGTGAAGACAATACTTGTCATCGCTCACGGTACTCTCGGACGTGCCATGGTGCGAGTTTTTGAGGATCGACCCTATACCGATGAGTATGCAGAGGGACGAGTCAGTTTTGGGAGAGGCCAGATAATGCGTCTCTATCCGTCGCCGACAACCGCGCTCGCATAGGTCATGCGCGGCTTCGCCCTTTTCTATGCGGAAGAGGGCGAAGCCGTGACACTTAATAAGTAATATTTTTTCTCTAAGTTGGAGTGTTTTTGCTAAAATTAAAAGCATGGGTATGAACACAGAGAGTGATTCGACATCATCGGACTATGTAGCGAGCTTAGTCATCGGTGTCGGTTTACTCGTGCTAAGTCCCGTTATCGCTTTCCTCTTGAGCCCTATTGGATGTGGTCTCTTTCCGCCTGTTATAGACCCGAATGCTTGGTATATATTTTCACCATGTTCTACCGCAGATTTCTACGCTTTTTGGGTTATCTTGGGGATAGTACTGCTGATCGGGACACTCATTACGGTTCATGCAATACGATCATTTAAGCCACGCAAGAAATAATGTTGCAACGTGGTTTGCTGTATACTATTCCTCGATAAATCCACCACTTTGATGTCGCCAGAGCGACGCGTAGAGCCCATTCGTTTTTAGTAGCTCTTCGTGACTGCCATCCTCAGCGACAACTCCCTGATCAAGTACGATAATTCGATCTAGTTTTTGGATAGTACTGAGGCGATGGGCAATGACGATGGATGTTCGATTTTTGATAAGGTTATCAAGAGATTCTTGGATGTGCTGTTCGCTTTCACTATCAAGCGCACTGGTTGCTTCGTCAAACACCAAAATGGGGGCATTCTTTAAAATTGCGCGAGCGATTGCAATGCGTTGTCGTTGCCCGCCGCTTAACTTGACACCACGCTCACCTACTGTAGTGTCTAGACCATCGGGAAGGTCTTTGATGTATTCCCATATGTGGGCTTTCTTTGCCGCATCAATAACGTGTTTTTTTGTGGCGCTCGATGTGCCATACGCTATGTTCTCAAATATGGACCGGTGGAAGAGCTGCGAGTCTTGCGGAACATACGAAATCGCTTGACGAAGTGACCGTCGATTGACCTCGCTAATATCTTGCTTGTCTATTTCGATACTTCCGCTATCTATGTCAGCAAAGCGGAGGATAAGATTGGTGAGTGTTGTCTTGCCTCCACCACTTCTCCCGACAAGCCCAACAGATTGGCCTCCTGGAATATGTATCGTCAAATTGTCAAAGACTTTAGCGCTGCCCGCTTCATAATGATAACTAACGGAGCTGAGATGCAATTCGCCACTTGTGACATGTAAATTTTTAGCCGTTTTTCGATCGATTAATTTTGGCGGTGTCATAAGAACCTCACTGATAGGCGATGCATCCATTAAGGCACCCTGAAAAGTTTGAATCATCGGAGCGAGCTCAAGAAGACCGCTACTGAGACGCTGAAAATATGCAATTGCAAAGACAACCAATCCGAGGCTAATATGACCCGTCGTTGCAAGCCATGCAGCAAGTGCGATGCCAGCGATTTGCAGGATATTGATGCTCCCGACAAGTGATGTGTAATGTATTGAAAATATGCCCATGTTTTCTTGAGCAGCACGCCGCCACCTCCCCTGCTTTTGGTTAAGATTGCGCTTTTCCTGTTCCTCACCAGCAAATGCTCGCACGGCCGCGTTGTTATTAATAACGTCTCCGATAAAGCCGTTGAGACTGCTTGCAGCTTCTTTGCGAGCTCGCCGATACGGTGCACGCTTTCTCGAGTCAGCCAAAGTCTTAACCCCAATCACAGTCGTTATAAAAACGAAACAGCCCGCAAGAAGAGGCGACTGCAAGGCAATGATAAAAATACCTACCACAAGTGGAAGGACAAGATTGATGCCTCTCTGGAAGAAAATTTCTTGGATCACCGCGTATCCATTTGTATATGCGGTAACGTGACTTGTTAATGCCCCTGTCATAGTATTGGCATAAAACGTCGCGCTTTCGTCTGCAAGTCGACTGAATACTTTTGTCCTGAGGTAGTTTTGAGCTGGGGCATCGAGGCGAACAAACCCATAGAGCCCAAGAGCATTGCTTACGATACCCACAGCCGCGACACAGACAGCAATCCATAGCGTGTTCGTAAGATCACTCCCCCATAGTAACGACTGCTCATGGCCAATAAGATCAACCGCGTGGGCTAATATATATGGGAGTATTGTGCCGAAGCATATGGCGGTCAGCGAAAAAGCAACTACCATGCCTATGGCTGCGATTCTGTGTTGAGTGATCGCTTGGATGTACTGACGTAGAGTAAATCGGTTAAGCGCTGCATCGTTTGAGATATCTTTAATAAGAGATGCACTTGCATCTTTGTTTTTCTGAGCCACAAAGCCCTCCTTGTGTTTTTGTTTTCTTTTCCGTCCTCACGAGACTGTTTTTAGCATAGCATCAAGCTACGATAAGGTGTGGTGTAGTAATGACATCGCGTCGATGCGGTTTTTCGCATATTTTTGCAGCCGGGTTCTATGACGAACCCGGCTTTTCCTAGTAGCTCACTTGGCGTGTCGTAATGATCTCATGCCATGCTCCTGGGGGTACCTCCGCAGCTTCAATGAACTTCCAGTCTGCCTGACCGCGCCCCTCGAGCCCCACATATGTAGCTGTGGCTGGCGAGAGATCTAGCCCTGCAAGATGAGACCGTGGCGCTCTATGTCCGAAGACATACGCGCCGTCATCGTTTTCATACGGCCCGGTATCCTCCCACTGTGCATAGGCCGTTTTTCCTTGATACACCACTTGAATCCATCGATTTTTTAGAATCGAGAGTTTTCCGGGTAGCGGCGGATTCTTTGCATCGTACCACGGAACCTGGGTGACATTTTGCTTTACGGCTCCTGCATCCGTAAACTCGGCGTATGGAAGTGCGAAGTAAAATGGGTTTTCCCGGGGAGTAAATCCTGCTGGCCACAACCCATCATGCTGGCGGTGAAGCGGATCGTCGATACCGCCAAAGTGCTGTGTCCAATTGCTATCCCATGCACTCGCATAATTATCTTGCTGGGCATTTTCCGAGGTGGCATCTTCACCTACCCAGAATACCGTTGTGCGAATATCGTAATGCATAGTTTTGTCCTTTGGTTGGCAGCTTAGTACCGAGAAAACAACAAGAAGCATGATGATCGTGTAGAGCTTCATAAAACCCCTCGCTACTTGAACAAGCGGGCGACTATTTTAGTATAAAATCATAAACATTATGGAGAGTGACCGACCTCACTATACATCGTTGGTGAAATTACTACACTATATATAACGCAAGATGCGTGTAACGTTCTTTAACAAATGTACATTCTGCTGGAAAGGATGTTTCTGGTGAGTCAACGGCTTTTGCGTGGGAAAGAATCACAGCTACAGCCCGTTTTCTTCGATACCGGAGGAAAACGCTGGCGCCGCTCACTTATGTGTGCGAGTGTTATTATTTTGACCATTGCGTTTATTGCTGTTTGGGTAATAAAATCACTGTCTACCCCCCTTTGGACAGCGCAAGCCAACGACAATCCGGACTTCCCTCGAGCGACAGTGTACGACAGACAAGACAAAATTCCGAATATTGGTGAAGGCATATTTACTCGAATCGATCAGGTGCAGTCTCGAAATGGCAAGATCCTTCTGAAGGATCCGTTTAGTGATCGCATTTTTCGCGAGGCAACCGACGATGAAAAAATGGATATTGGTTCGCATGAGTATGTGAGCGAGGCATTTGGGAAGATTCCTGATCGCACGTTGGTGCTGAGTTTTGACGACGGTCCGGACCCTGTTTATACCCCTCCAATTCTTGATATATTGTCAAAAAATCACGTGCAGGCGGCATTTTTCTCGATCGGCACGAATATTATGCATAACGATGCTATTTTTAAACGCGTGATTCGAGAGGGGCACATGGTTGGAAACCATACTTTCGAGCATATCGACTTTGATGATCACGGGACACTGCGCGACCGCGAAGAGCTGGTTGCAACGGATCGTACCATGCGCACTGTCGGTGGGTATGCGAGTAAATTGTTCCGCCTCCCCTACGCCAATGAAACGGACAACAAGTACGGGTTACTTTTGGCCCAACAGTTAGGCTACCTACATGTCGGATTTGACATCGATACACTCGATTGGCATCACGATGATGGAGGCGCCGTTCCTATTCCCTCGCTAGATGGCAAGGGACACGTGGTGCTGATGCACGATGCGGGTGGCGATCGCCGCTCGACAGTGGCATTTCTGCAGAAGTATATCGATGCTGCAAGGTCTCAGGGCTATAGCTTTTCGACCTTGCAGCCATTTGTGCCAAAAGAATATTGGCCTGAAAAGGAAATCTCTGCTTCGGGTACAGATCGACTGTCGTGGGCAGGGCTCTGGGCGGTGACGGTGCTACCGAGTAAGCTGGTGGGCTGGCTCACATGGTTCGGGATTGGTTCGCTTTCACTCGTCTCATTTGTGAATGTTTTTCTTGCGCTCATCAATCATCGTCGACTTCAAAGAATAGTGCTAGCCAATAAAGATGTGGGACTAGTGAGCATCCTCATCGCTGCCTACAACGAAGAGATGGTGATAGCGAGGACGATCAACACACTGAAACAGACGAGGTATCGGCATTTCGAAGTGATTGTTATCGATGATGCGTCGAGCGACAAGACACTGGAAATTCTGCGGAGACTCGAGAAAGGTTGGTCACGGCTAAGGGTGTTTTCACAACCAAAGGGAGGTAAATCTGAGGCACTGAATCTTGGTATCAAAAAGGCCAACGGTCAATATATTGTGACGCTCGATGCCGATACGATATTTACACCTGAGACTGTAGGAAATCTTGTCCGTCATTTTGCCGATCCAAGGGTCGGAGCTGTCGCTGGACATATCAAGGTAGGTAATCGTCGCAATCTTTTGACCGCGTGGCAATCTTTGGAGTACATATCCGGGATTTGTGTCACGCGTATGGCTGAAGGGCTTCTTGGGGCTGTCATGATTGCGCCTGGAGCGTGTTCGGCATGGCTAAAGGCAGCGGTTGTGCGCGTATGGCTGAAGGGCTTCTTGGGGCTGTCATGATTGCGCCTGGAGCGTGTTCGGCATGGCTAAAGGCAGCGGTTGTGCGCGTAGGTGGGTGGCCAACTGATACGCTTGCAGAGGATTGTGATCTGACACTAGCTATTCAAAGTCTTGGGTATAAAGTCGCCCAGGATAACGATGCTATTGCATGGACCGAAGCGCCGATGACTGTCGGCTCGCTCGCGAAACAACGCCTGAGGTGGACATTCGGTAATATTCAAGTGTATTGGAAGCGTCGCAATATGATGTTCCGACCGCGTCATGGGTGGCTTGGCATGGTTGTGATGCCGTATGCGTTGCTTTCGGTTGTCGTTCCGCTTGTTTTTATGCCCCTTACCTACCTGACCGCCATGCTTAGTTTGGCTGCCGGAAATTGGGAGAGTATTGCGCTGTTTGCAGGGTTTGTTGCTGCTGTTCACATGGTGATTTCAATCGTAGCTATTTGCATGGCAAAGGAGCGTGCCTGGCACCTGCTGGTTGTCCCTATTTATCGCTTGATTTATGAACCACTGCGCACATATCTTTTGTATGCATCGTTTTTGAAGATTTTGCGCGGAAAGGCGGTTGGATGGTATAGACCGGTGCGAACGAACAGTGTGGTGTTGCAGAATGCATAGATAAAGGACAGGGGTGTGTTTTTGGCGCACCCCTCTCTTAACGTGCGAGTGTTTGCGATATCGGTTATACTAAGGAAGTATGGTTTTGCGAAACGACACCTTGCTACAGGTAGAAAATGTGTCTAAGGTATATCGCCAAGGACACGAAAAAGTTACGGCACTTCATGACGTGTCACTTTCTATTGTCAAAGGTGAGTTGCTTGCGATCGTTGGTCCTTCGGGCTCTGGAAAGACGACGTTAACTCACATTATTGGCGGACTAATTACGCCAGATACGGGAACAGTAAGCGTCGAAGGTATCGTACTAAAAAAACGAAACGACAAAGCTCTTTCTGGGTATCGAAATGAAAAAGTAGGATTTGTCTTTCAGAGTTTTGGGCTCGTCCCTTACTATACGGCACTTGAAAATGTTGTAATGCCGCTGATTGTTGCGGGAGTTGCTGCGAATACGCGAAAGGAACGTGCCAAAAGACTCCTTAAGGCGGTCGGCTTGGACAAAAGGATGTTCCAGCGAGTCGATTCGCTCTCGGGCGGTGAACGCCAACGCGTCAGCATCGCCAGAGCGATGATTATGCAGCCCGATATTATTATCGCCGATGAGCCTACGGGTAGCCTTGACTCCACGAGAGGAAATGAAATCATGGCCATTTTAGAACTTCTCAACAAAAAACAAGGAGTGACGGTACTCATGGTGACACATGATCTCGCTCTGGCAAAGCGCGCCAGGAGAATAATCCATATTCGCGATGGGCGCATCGAAAAAGAGGAGCATCGATGAGAATACGAGATTATATAACGGTTGCCTCAAAAGACCTTCGACGCCAAAAGGTTCGTTCAACTCTTACGATCATCGCACTTGCGATCAGTTCGGTTATTTTGATCACCATGGCAGCGATTAGCCTGGGCGGCCGAGATGCTATTACTCGCCAATTCGGCTCGGATGATTCCCTCTCGCTTATCACGGTGACCCCAAATCAGAGTAGTAGCACGCTCAGCCCATTTGGAAATGTCCAAGAAGTAAACGATGCGGCAACAAAACTCACCGACGAAACGGTGGCGCAGTTATTACATGTTGATCACATTGCTTCAGCTTCGCCGCGTGCACATATATGGGAATTGAATCGTTTTTCAATCGAAGGAAATAGCAAGCAATTTGTCGCTCAGGCAGAAGGACTTCCTTTTGATTCCCCTCTTCGTTTAAGGGCTGGTCAAAAGTTTGCGAATAATGATGCAAAAAACGTCGTCATTATAGGGAGTGCTTATGCAAAAGATTTGGGTTACGCGGATCCGAATGCTCTTGTCGGCAAGGCTCTCAGTCTCACTACCCAAAAAGGCTACCGTGGTGAGGGATCAACTATACCCCCGGCAACCGCTACGCAGCCAACAATTGATGCATTTAACCAGTCCGAGACAGCCATCGATGCGACTATTGTAGGAGTGACCGACGATGGACCTGACCAGAATAGTCTGCTTATCCCACTTGGCTGGGCGCGACAAATCCGCACGGCACAATATAATGAACGCGCCGGTCTTAAAACACTGGATCAGCTCGAAAAAGACGGGTACACGACTATTCGGGTGACCGTCGACCAATCTCAGTACGTCAAAGCGGTCGCAAAAAAAATCCAAGAGCTGGGATATGGCGAAATCTCCGTTCTGGCACAGGTAGAGCAAGTACAGCAATTCTCTCTGATGATGTGGGTTATCTTAGGATCAGTCGCCGTTATCGCTGTTATTGCCGCAGCACTTGGTGTCGCAAATACGATGCTTATGGCAGTGTCCGAACAGCGCTATACTGTGGGAGTGTGGCGCGCTATTGGCGCCCGGCGAAAGACTATTGTGCGTCTTTTCCTCCTTCAAGCAGCTATTCTCGGGTTTGTTGGCGGAGCGCTGGGTGCGCTTCTAGGTCTCATCGTGAGTAATTACGTGAATGAATATGTCAATTCTTTGCTCAAAAATCAAGGCTTAGCTATTACGAATATAGCAATGATCCCGGCCTGGTTATTTGCAGGCACCATCATACTTACTATCGTGTTCAGTGTCTTGGCTGGATTTTATCCATCAAGAAGGGCCGCCCGGTCAGATCCGTCGGCGGCCCTCAGCAATGGTCAGTAGATAGCTATTCCCTATTTGCCATAAGTGCGAGATAGACGCTGAAAAGTGCAGGGATTGCAATAATAATCGTCGAGAGAATTGTCTGGTTGAATATGAACGCGATAACCAAAATCCCTATGCCGAATGCGATTTCTCCTGTGTTTGCGCGAAATGCTTCGGGCTTAGATAAATGATTGTGATCTTTGGGCGTCACAAGGAAGATCGACTTTCCGAATGCCGACTTGATTGATGCACGAAGACTCGTAAATAGCATCGATCCGTAGAGCAAAATCGTATGAAGCAAATACCATGCCAAACGGTGTGGTCGAACCTTTTTTCCATAAAATATCACATCATTGAGCATGGGAGCTATAAGGAACATAATAGTCGGAACGAGCAGCCATACAGGGTACTCTACCTTATAGTGAAGCAGCGGCAGTAAAATGACATTAATGACGATGTAGAGTGCGAAAAAGGCGGACAGCGGCAGGCTGTAAGTGAACAGGATGATATCCAGCTTTTCAAACCAAGTCATTTTTGATTTAAAGATACGCCATGTGTATTTCTTTATGAATTCCATGTTCCCTTGGGTCCATTTTGAGTGACGCTTCTTAAACGCGAGATAACTAATAGGATATTCTTCTTCACAAACAATATCGGGGGCGAACGCAACATAAAATCCTTTATTACGCGCTTCGATACTCATACATAAATCTTCTGCGACAAGGTGCGGAAACCCACCTGCAGCTTCATAGCATTCGCGGCTAATCGTGGCACCATGACCAAGCAGCGAAAGAAAGCCGTGATGATGTTTAACCGTCTGGTATGTTGGCCAATGCGAGTCGACACCAATCGCGAAAAGCTTCATAAATTTATTGCGATTACGTGTGGCAACATGGTTTGCCTGCACGATTCCCGCATTTGAATAGTGGGCAAAGTAGTCTAGGCTTCGTGTGATGAAATTTGACGGAATCACCTCATCACTATCCAGGATGACGAAATAGTCAAAATCTGCTGTCTTCAGGTAGTTATTGAGATTACCTGCCTTGAATCCTTCGTTGTCTTTGCGCCGGATGACTTCGATTCCCTTTTCTTCGGCGAATGAATCGATCTGCTCTTTGTATGCAGGATCAGTCGAGTCATCCAAAATGACATAGGATGTATTTGGATAGTCCTGATGCATACAGGCAGCCAGACTTTCTTGATTGAAGTCATTGTAAGTACAGTAAACCGCAGTGACTTTCTTGTCCGCGGTATTACCATACTTTGATCGCCACTCTCCGTCGGCCGGCAATTCAAACTTTCGCCGTCTTATGAAGTAGTAGGCGGTGTATATGAGGTCCTTCATACCGTTTAGCCAAAAGTACACGATAAACGCAGTACTGAGGCTAACAAGCGCGAGAACCAGTGTACCGTGATCTTCCGAACTTCGAATGGCGTCTATGAACGGGACAAGGGTGAGTGCGGTAAGCCCGAGCCAACATAGAATAATGATCACATATAACGATGCTGATTTTTTCATCTATCTCCTTTTTACATATGTGCTACGTTTGTACCGTGAGGCAGCTTAGCACATAGAAAAAAGGCAAAAATATGAATTATTTCACATTTGTCGAATAAGATGATGTTCGTATTCGTCGTCAAGTAAATCGTTTAACCTATCTGTTAAAACGACATAGTTTCGGTTCCGGAGAAAAATAACCTCTCGAGAAGCAAGTTTTTTTAGTTCTACGCTTATTGTTTCTCGTGTAAGGCCTGTAAAATTCGCAACGTCTTGCTGTGTCAGGGGAAGAGGAATCTCCACGAGATCTTTTTGTATGTCATGCCCAAAGCACAGTGCCAGGTAATGCATCGTATGAAGTACCTTGTCCGACGCCTTTGACTGCCCCAGCGCATTAATACGCATTTGCTTACTTACCGTCTCCCAGACGCATCGATTGAGAATATGAAGCATTGCCTCGGGAGTAGCTCGAAGATAGGCCACGAGCTCTTGCTTTGGTATCGAGTATACCTCGCAGTCACTGAGGGCTTCGTAATAGTACTGCGCCTTGCGGATCTTATTAAAAACCCATCCCAAAGGGAAAAGCTCGTTTTTTATTGCGAACCCAATAGGTTTTTCCTCGCCACGCGCCGTCAAGTTGTATGTTTTGACGACGCCCTTTTTTACGACTAGGGCGCATGATGGCTCGATGTCTTGTTGGAGTATAACCTCGCCTTTTTCATATCGGTCGACGCTATATTTATTCAAAAAATGATGCAAAATATTCACTGTTACTCCTTAAATTAAGTCATAACTGCTTATTCCATTATAATGGAAGAGAACCCATGTATCCCAAAACCGTCTATGTAAAAAAGACACCGGCTTCGTCATCTCGGACACAGATCATGAATATAAGGATAGAAAATAAGGAGTTAAACATGCAAAACAATATATCTTCCCCCGAACAAGAAATACTCAATGTATTTGCCGGTAAATGGACTATAGACGGTAAGACTAGCCCCAAGAGCAACGAACCCGCACTGAAATTCACAGGAACAACTGAGTACACATGGCTTCCGGGCGGATTTTTTCTTAAGCATGAGCTTGATGCGTATTTTGGCAATGATAAAGTAGATGCACTCGAGATGATCGGTCCTTTTGATCCTCAGAGCAAAAGCTATCCAATGCGCTCATTCGACAACCAGGGAAACTACACTACCATGGAGGCGCGTGTCGATGAGGATGGCATATGGACACTTTCAGGGGAAACGCAGCGCGCGGTCATGACTCCTGCCTATGATAAAAGTGCGATCGACATATCATGGGAAAAACGTGATGGTGACACGTGGGCAAAATGGATGGAAGTGAAATTTATTCGCGCCGAAGACAGACTCTGACGCTCACTTGACCGCATTGCCTAAAAGTATTATAATAAAAAATATTAACTTTTTATTAAATACTACGAGACTGTATGGCCGAGCTTCTCTCACGCTCCGAAAATTTCGAACAAGATCACACCTACCCGCACCCGACTGATCCAGCGGATCTAGCCAGCGTGCGTCCTCGAGATACCCTTTCGTATCATCAAGACGAAGAGCATAGCGAGGCCCTTTATTCTCGCCGAAGCTTCTTGGGCATTGTCAGGAAAACAGCTGTCTATTCGACATTGGCCCTTGGAGGAGCTATGGAAACTGTCCGACTGGACACGATGACCGGCGAAATAGTCAACCCGCCGGTGAAAATGGCGTTGGAACACGTTGCTCCAGCACAATCTCCCGCCGTTGCAGATAAGGCAACTCTCTTTATCCCCGGATTTAATGTTCTTAGCGGTGTGCCTGCAGCAGAAGCGATTGCCAAAGAAGCTGCTTGCAATGGAGAGGTGCTTGGATTGACGCATGCAAGTGATCGATTTTCTATTGATACTCTTGAGGCGCAGACACGTGAATATATAAAGAGTCATGGCATTACTTCGCTGACACTTGTCGGAAGTAGCCTAGGCGGACTTATCTCAACCGAACTCGCGAGTAGAATTAAGGAAGTTGACCTGGTTGTTGCCGATAGCAGTCCTGCGGATCCGAGTGATGCAAAAGAATTGCCCCAAGATTTTATAAAACAAGTGCTCGAAAATGTCTCGTGGGCACTCGATACATTAGGGCTTAGCGGAGGGCCTGGCATGCGAACCACCACGGAATTTATAAAGCGTCTGCACGATGGCGACAAAGATGTTTTGGTGTGTCTGAAAGAAGCGCTTGCGCAAGATTATAGCAAATCTTGTCCGAATCCTCTTGTCCTGGATCTCTATTTATTTATGATGACGCATAACGTTCAGTCCAAAAAAGATACTCTAGGAGAAACAGCCTTCGCTTACCTAGGCGCAGATGATCCAGACCGTGATACGGTAGTCGATCAGAAGAGCTCTCAAAAGAAGTACAGTGATATGTGTCGTGAGCGAGACGCGCCGTATATCTACCTGACAAGTCGTGATACTGCGCATGCAGATATTGCAATAAAGGGCGCGCCCTACGGTGAAATGTATCGACGAAGTATTGAGTCAATCAGGGTGCAGCGCCAAGAAAAGCTCCAGCGTAGCCTGGGCCTTAACACATTTCGCATTCTCGGGCGATAGCTTTAGCTTACCTGTGTTCCGAATCGCTTTAGGGCTCTTTCGTGGGCTTTCACGGCCTCCTCTTCCCTGTTGCGCGGCTCTGCTGTGGTCGAAAGTGAATCGACAAGTCGACGGATGGCTTTAGAGATATCGATAATTGATTGTTCGAAGATTTCTTCGTTGACATGAGAAGGCTTCGGAAACCCTGACACCTTCCGCACAAGTTGCGTGGCGGCATCCCGTATCTCCTCGTCAGTAGCTGGCGGATCATAGTTAAACAATGGTTTAATATTACGACACATATAATTTTCTCCTTCACCAGTAGTATACTAAGAGTATGAATGAAAAGAAAACGGTTGTCATCACCGGGGCAAATCGTGGGCTGGGACTTGAGCTTGCGAAAACCTTTGCTGATTCTCAAGACTGGAATGTCGTTGGTACAGGACGTTCGGCATGCACTTGGGAATTTCCGGATATAGCCGAGTACTACCAGTTTGACGCAAGTATTGCGGAGGAGTGCTCACGATTTTGGCAAGCTATGAGGGATGCCCGTCCGCTCAAAGATATCGTACTTATAAATAACGCCGGCGGATATGTACAGGGCGGCTGGAATGATATTGCGTTAGTGGACTATGCGAATCAGATGAACATGAATTACTTTCCGGCGGTCTATATGACTCGTACTCTTATGGACGCGGCGAATCAGGCCAGGATTATTAATGTGATTTCTATGGCTGCCCATGGCCCTCAAAAGAAAAACGCAGCTTACGGCGCGTCAAAAGCGGCCGTAAAGTACTTTTTTCAAACTGTACAAAAGGAACGTACGTCTGGTGTGAAAGTGACGAATATTTACCCAGATTCTATTGCCACCCATGGTTCAGATGATAAGGCTATGCGTCCAAGGGACCTCGCCTTGCTCGTAAAAGATCTCGCCAAATCTGACAGTAGTTACTATATTCGTGATCTTACGCTCGCGACAGATATTGATTTTAATTAGACATTGTGTTATAATATAATTAGTGACCCCGTCATGATCGTTCCCATCGACTCTTCGGAGGTAATCCATGAGCACCCGTTTCACCGAGACCGGCAGCGAGCCGGAGCAGAGTGACCCGAGAGAAACATCTTCTCGTCGAGTCTCTTTCCCCGTCTTCATCGCCTCCCTCCTGGTGATCGGCATCGCCGCGTTTTTCGGAGGTGGATGGCTCCTCGGTGACAAGACCGAAGCCACCCCTTCGACAACCGCGGCCGTGACTTCGGCACCTCCCGTCATCGTCACTGCGACCCCGCCTTCTTCCGTCTCGACACCGACCACGTCCGTCAGCGAGTCCTCCTCGGCCAACTCGGTCAAGGAAGTTGCGCATCAGCAATGCCTCGACTACATGCGCTCACCCGAGCGTGCAGCACGCTACGCCAGGATCTGGCCAGCGGGCACGAAGGTCGCCAGGGCGCTGCTGAACGGCAAGTTCGGCCCTACCGAGAAATACACGGAGTCCAAGCAGCCTCGCCCCACCGGCTACAGCGGATGGGGTGGCATCCAGACTACAGATGTGAAGCAGTATGCCTGGGTCTGGTGGAACCGTGACGGCTCGATCAACTACTCGAAGGGCGTCCTCGGCTTCTCGCTCGAAGGTACCCAGATCGATTCCGAGGATTTCGGAGAGGGGCCGTACAAAGGGCGTTATTTCATCAGTGATTACAGTGTGATCGTGGAGGCCAGAAACTGTGGCGGGACCTCGCCGCTTTCACCCTACCGCTACGCGACCACTGTGGATGAGCTTCGTCCTTACGACGAGGAAGTACTGAGTCGAATGACCGCCAGCCTTCGGGCAAATGGTCTGAACTGATCGACGGGTCACATGGCGAACCCTCAGAAATGGGGGTTCGCCAGTGAACCTTGTGCCTCAAATACGTTGAGACTCAAGGTTCAGAGGGAACAAACATAAGCCTATTGACAATTAGGCTTATGTTTGTTATAATATGTAGTACAAGTGTGA
This sequence comes from uncultured Candidatus Saccharibacteria bacterium, assembly GCA_964477195.1. Classification (GTDB taxonomy): domain Bacteria; phylum Patescibacteriota; class Saccharimonadia; order Saccharimonadales; family Saccharimonadaceae; genus JALRBM01. The sequence continues at coordinate 6,015 of CAYZCX010000012.1, read as the reverse complement.
CGCATATCCGCGTCGCGCCGAACCTCGAAGGGATACATCTCATGGACAGCATCTGTGTCATGGCGGTGCTCATCGGTCTGGTCCTCGGCCTCGTCGCTGGCTTCAACGACGGCTACGACGGCGTGCCGCTGAACTCGCTGCGCAGACTGCGCGGCATGATCTTCTACCCGACCATGCTCGCGGTCGGAGGAATGCTCTTGTGGGCGATTCTCCACATGACCGCCGGTCTGGGGAGCCTGATCACCGCAACCGCAGTCCTCCTCGTCGTGGCGTACGCACCGAAACTGGCCTACCGGCTGGGTGTCGCCGCGGCCAAGAAGAGCCCGAACCCGATCAAGAGATGACCTCCAGCGAGGCCCAGGGGACAACGATGATCTTCCTGGGACGACCCGACCGTGTTGTTTGTAGTTTACTACATATGGCGCCAGTAGGGTCTTTTTTCATCCCCTGTTGAAAAAGCATAAGCGCTCCCGTATACTTAAAACAAATAGTTGAAAGGAGTTGTTCAGGCTAAGCTGTTAGCATATGAACAGGCAGTATGAAGATACTTATGCTCGGGTGGGAGCTCCCTCCGCACAACAGTGGTGGTCTCGGCGTGGCATGTTATCACATGTCAAAGGCACTTGCGATCGAAGGCGCGAGTATTGATTTTGTCGTCCCCTACACTGCGTCGCATCCTGAAACGGAATTTATGACCGTCCATGGCGCGACCGATCTCGGTCCACTCGATCGCTATGGGTCAATGGGCGCCTACGATAGCGCACAAGCGGGCATCGAGGGTGCGCAGATTGGCGAAGACATTCGCGGTGTGCAGCGAAAGTATATTCAATATGTCGAGAAGTTGATACAACATAACGTTCCTGATGCAATCCACGCTCATGATTGGCTTACTATGGAAGCAGGTATCCGCGTAAAACAGCTTACAGGTGCACCACTCATCGTCCACGTCCATGCCACCGAGTATGATCGTTCCGGGGAAATGTACGGAAATCCTCTCGTTCACGATATCGAATATCAAGGTCTGATGATGGCGGATAAAATTATCGCCGTGAGCAATATAACGAAGAGTATTATTGTTCAAAAATATGGTATTCCGGCGGATAAGATAAACGTTGTTTACAATGCAATCGACGCGGCGAGCCTCGGTTATAATGATTACGACCAACGAACCTATAAGTATCTCGAAGCCCTGAAGGCGGAAGGGTACACTGTTGTTGGGACGGTCACTCGCTTTACTATCCAAAAAGGCCTCGTCCATTTCATAAAGGCTGCGGCTCGGGCTTGCGAAAAGTACCATAAGCTAGTGTTTTTGCTTGCAGGTGACGGAGAACAACGTGATGAGCTTATTCGTCTTAGCGCTGAACTTGGTATCGCCGACAAGGTATTTTTTACCGGCTTTGTCAGGGGAAAACAATGGCGAGACGCCTATAATGTTGCGGATATATTCGTGATGAGCTCGGTAAGCGAGCCATTTGGCTTGACTGCGCTCGAAGCCGCTCACTACGATAGCGCGCTTATTATTACCAAGCAGTCCGGTGTGGGTGAAATCCTCCATAATATATTTAAATATGACTTTTGGGATACAGATGTACTCGCCGATCAGATAATCGGCATCGCCACTTCTCCAGCACTTGCCCGAACCCTCAAAGATAATGTGAAACATGAGTATGCGCGACTTTCTTGGGGCGATGTCGCAAGACAATGCATGCAAATTTATCGACATGTCCGAACAGGAGTATACGCATGAATAAGCGAGGCATCGTGCTCTATTTGCATGTTCATCAGCCACTTCGTATCCGCAAATATAGTATTTTTGATACAGCGACGAGTCATGATTATTTTGATGAAGTAGATACGACAAGCGACCGCAATAATGAACGCGTCTTCCGCAAGGTGGTCGAAAAATCGTATCGCCCTATGAATGAATTATTGCTCAAGTTGCTGGCTCGTCATCCTGAATTTAAAGTTTCGTTTAGTATTACGGGGACATTTATTGAGCAGGCCGAGCGCTATGCTCCCGATGTCCTTGAGAGTTTCAAAAAACTCGCCGCCACCGGGCAGGTAGATATCGTATCGGAAACGTATTATCATTCGCTCGCCTTCTTTTATAGTCGGGCGGAATTTGAGCGCCAGGTGGCGATGCACCGCAAGAAGATCTACGAATTATTTGGTATCGAGACGTCTGTTTTCCGTAATACGGAGCTTTCCTACAACGATGAACTCGCTGCCTGGGCTGAAGAGCGTGGATTTAGGGGAATTCTTGCGGAAGGATGGGATCCTATTTTGGGATGGCGTAGCCCCAATTTTGTTTATCGGCCAAAGGGCACGACAAATATTAAACTCCTTTTGAAGAATTATAAATTGAGTGACGATGTGGCATTTCGCTTTAGCAATCAAGCATGGGAGCAGTGGCCGCTGACGGCGCATGCTTATAATCAGTGGACTAACGCTTCTATTGATGGCTCGCAGTTGATCAATTTACTTATGGACTACGAAACATTTGGCGAACACCAATGGAAGGATACAGGTATTTTTGAGTTCTTTGAGGATTTTGTTCAGATGTGGCTCAAAAACCCGGAAAATACATTCTATACCACAGCAGAGGCCACTCGGGCATTCCAGCCCGTGGGCGAACTCAGTATGCCAGAGACTGTGACGTGGGCCGATAATGAGCGCGACCTTACAGCTTGGCTGGGAAATAGTATGCAGCAAGAAGCTTTGGGCTACCTCTATGCACTTGAGGATGACATTATCCGCACTGGCGATGCGCAACTGATCGATGATTGGCGAAAATTACAAACGTCGGACCACGTTTATTATATGTGTACCAAGTGGTTTACGGACGGTGATGTTCATGCGTATTTCAGCCCGTACGATTCGCCATACGATGCTTTCTTATATTTTATGAATGCGCTGCGAGACATAAGATATCGCCTCATGGCATATCATCAAGGAGGTATCCATGGCTAGGCCTATTATTTTGAGTAATGGTGAGCTTCACGTCGGTATTAATAACTTTGGACTGGTGCATGACTTCTATTTTCCATATGTCGGATTTGAAAATCACGCTGCGGGTCGATCGCTTCGCCATCACATCGGTGTATGGATCAATGGAGAAATAAGCTGGCTCGACGATGGATCTTGGGAATTTACCTTCAGCTACCCGCTCTACGCGCTCATCGGACATACCCTTGCGAAGAATGATCGCTTGGGAATATTGCTCGAATTTGATGATGTCGTTGATTCGCATGTTAGCGCATTTATGCGCAATGTTCATATTATCAATCTACGTCCCGAAGCTCGGGAGGTGCGGTTGTTCATGCATCAAGCCTTTGTGATTGGTGATAGTAGAAGCAATACCGACACCGCTCAGTACCTGCCTGACGCCCATGCGATTCTTCATTATCGTGGACGAAGAGCGTTTATTATTGCCGGCATGGCCGAAGGGCAGCCTTTTGATCAGCATAGTGTCGGACTATTTGGAATTGAAGGTCGCGAAGGGACCTACAGAGACGCAGATGACGGCGAGCTTAGCTTTAGTAACGTCGAACATGGACGTGTCGACTCAACAATTCGGTTTAAGCTCACTATTGGCGCACATAGTTCTACCCGCGCACATTACTGGATTGCTGCCGGTACTTCTATGCGAGAAGCACTATATGTACACAAACAGATCGAGACGGACGGGTTACCTAAACGGCTTCATACGACCGCCGATTGGTGGCGTGAATGGCTGAAGCCTGCAGAGCAGGCGGCTGAGCGGGTTGATCCAAAACTCAGAGATAGTTTTTTGCACAGTGTCATGCTTATCAAATCACAGATTGATAAACGAGGTGCGGTCATTGCAAGTACCGACACGGCCGTACTGAATTATTCTCGAGATGCCTATACGTATACGTGGCCGCGAGACGGCGCTTACACGGTGTGGCCGCTTATTCGAATGGGGTACGTCGATGAACCTCATAGGTTTTTTGAATTTTGTCAGCGTGGTTTGCATGCTCATGGGTATTTGATGCACAAGTATCGTGCCGACGGAGCGCTAGGAAGCAGCTGGCACGCGTATGTTCATGATGATGGAACGGTAGCGCCACCGATTCAGGAAGACGAAACGGCGTTGGTTCTATTCGTGTTCGCTCAGTATTATCATATGCATGCAAGTCCCCGTTTGCTGCGAGAGTTTTATCATACGATGGTGACGCCTATGGCTAATTTCCTTGCCTCATACATCGATAATGTCACCGGACTTCCCAAAGCAAGTTATGATTTGTGGGAAGAATATTATTTGACCAGCACCTACACAACGGCTGTCGTGTACGCAGCGCTCCTTGCAGCAGCAGACTTGGCAGAAATTGCCGAAGATGCTGACAATGCAGTAAAGTGGCGCTCTGCAGCCGATGACATAGCCGTGGCAGCTCATAAGTATCTATATAATCGTGAGCGAAAGGCGTTTTACCGAGGCGTAAGGGTAAAGAACGGTCATGTTGAGTTTGATGCAACCATCGATCTCTCAAGTGTATTTGGTGCGTTTATGTTCGGCCTCTTCCCTGTTGATGGCGAAGAGGTAAGAGAAACGGTGGCGACAGTTGAGAGCGTATTTGGTCTCAGCGATCAAAAAGTAGGCCTGCCTCGTTATGAGAACGACGCATACTACAGAGTTGATCCTCAAAGTCAGGGCAATTGGTGGTGCATTACGACACTATGGCTTGCTCAGTATCATCTGGAGGCGGGTGACACGACACGCGCACGTCAGATTGTAGACTGGATAAATCAGTACGCAGGAAGTACGGGTATTTTACCTGAGCAAATAAGTCCTATTGATGGAAAGTTTGTTTCGGTCGCACCACTTACTTGGAGTCATGCAGAGTACGTCGCCACGCTTCTTGATATGACTATAGAGAAGGAGTCGTAATGCATCAGAGAATCAAACATGTAATCGCTGCATTTACTCCTTCTAAGGTCTTGCAATCGCGGTTGCATCGTCGTGTTTTTATGCAGTTTGCAGAAAAAATAGGACTTGTCTATTTTGGGTATGTTGATCAGAAAAACGATGACCATAGGCTTGTGCGTGGGCTAACCGTGTCGGCGAAGCACCGCGATAATCATTACTGCATCGGTTCGTATATGAATTATGACATTATGCTTGTCGAGAGAAATGATACGATTCACTTCCCCGGCAAGCCTGTCCGGACGCATAATTGGATCATCATGACGATTGATCTCCATACCTCAAGAGACATACCTCATGTCTTTTTAGGTCTTCATGCGCATAATGAAACGTTTTATGCGCATCTTTTTACTAAATTTTCGCAGCTGACCAAAATTCCCCTTGGAATGTATGGACAGCATAGTACTTCGTTTATGCAGCGATATGCTATTTATACAGAGCCAGCTCACATGATTGTCGTCGAGCATCTTTTTAATCCCGAAGTAACGAGTATCATCGCTGAATCCTTCGGTAATCTTACAGTGGAAATCGCAGACGGGTCTGTCTATATCTATGCTGAACATAATCGTCCAACGCAACAGCTTTTGGAACGGATGTTAAAAAGCGGTCTATGGCTTAGCCAGGTCATAGACAAAAGTATTATTGAACAAAGAGAAGAATAAAAAAGGCCCGGCGTTATAACCGGGATGCTTTTTTTAGATCGAAATGGTATTAACCCTTGCGTGGCTTGATTTCGTTGCGGCCAAGGTTTTTCTTTGTTTCCTTGTACTTTGCGTGCTTACGCGCCTTTGGGTCGTAAGCCATCTTTTCAAATGCCTCAGGATTGTTTTGTTTGTTCACAATCGTGTAGATACGATGACCCGTGAGCACACTTACAAGACCGATCAATTTGCGCTTTGTATTCTTCTTTGCCATTACTTACTCGCTTAGTTTATTATTAGGACTTCCGCTATTTTAGCATAAAATCCAATCAATTACCAGATATAATCTCGAAATGGAGCCACGATCGGGGATTGAACCCGAGACCTCATCCTTACCATGGATGCGCTCTACCAACTGAGCTATCGCGG
>CAYZCX010000011.1:0-26900 GCA_964477195.1 uncultured Candidatus Saccharibacteria bacterium | reverse complement strand
ATAATAGGATCATGGCCGAGTCAAACTATAACAAACTTGTGCGCGACAATATTCCGCAAATCATCGAACACCGCGGAGCAGCTCCCGTTACTCGCATTCTTGAATTAGAGGAGTATAAAAGAAGATTACTCGAAAAGCTCATCGAAGAAGCAGAAGAACTGCTGGAATCGAATGGAAGTGTTGAGGAGCGTGCCGACATCGCAGAGGTTCTTGCTGCTATCGATAAGGTGTTTAACATGCCGCCTCATATCGTCGAGGAAGCAAGAGAAGCTAAAGCTCGTAGGCGAGGTAAATTCACCTTGCGGATACTTTTAGAAAAGGTCATAGAGCCTAAGTCATAAGAAAGTGAAGAAAAAAACGACCAATCTCGCAGATGTGGTCGTTTTTTAATTTGAATCGAAATTTAGATTCAAACAGGTGCTTATTCATAGTATAGCACGGCAAGTATAAATGCAACCTTGCTAATAAAATATAATAACGCTCATGTAAATATTGACAAAAAGCATAAGAAATGTTAATATTAAAACTAACACATATCACGTGTGAGGTAAAACGGAGTGGAGACTCTGTAAAGGAGATTTAATCAAATGGCTGGAACACGCAAAGGTGGCCTTAAGGCTGCTGCAAAGAATGTACAAAAAGACCCTGATTTTTACGCACGAATTGGTGCAAAAGGCGGCCGTAATGGTCGTACGGGCGGTTTCGCTGCTAACCCCGCATTAGCTCGTATTGCTGGTGCAAAAGGCGGCCGCATCTCGCGTCGCAAAAAGACGGCTGTCGCTGTGGTTGCCACACCCGTGGCCGATGGCGACGAGCAAGCACAAGTTGCTGCTTAGTAATAGGTGTCGTTATTTTAAACTAAAACACCCCGGAAAGGGGTGTTTTAGTTTGTGACATATCGCCGAAGGGCGCAAACTCTGGCATCGTTCACTCGCCATGAGGTATGACAGGCCACGCAGCGATACGACCTCTTTTTTACCTGTACGCCGGTGGATCGGCAGTTTGGGCACGTACTTCTGGCATGGAGCCATTCTCGATATGTGTCCAGCCCATCCTGAATATCATCCTCTTCTATCTCGATGTCGTACTGGTAGGCAAGTATATTTTTGGCATATACCCACGCATCCCGCTCAATATCAACCAGTTCCATGTCGCGCGCATAAGTGGCATGGCCCAAAAGTGCATGTGCTAATTCATGTAATAGAAAAGAGGGGTCGTCCTCTTCGCGGTAAAATATCGTCTGCTCAGTGGGGGACCAGCGGAATTCATCATCGGCACAAAAGAGGATATCTGGATATCGCAATGCAAGTTTATCTGCGAGAGAGCGTGTCGATGGCATAGTAGTATCCTCCGTAAATGACCGCCTCATCCGGGTGAGAGGCTTCTATAAAGCGTGGGCAAGGAATATGAGAAGGAAGCTTTTCGTGGAGGATGCTCTCAAGCTGGGTGCCATAATGTGCAAAAAACCTTCCTATACTGCCGCCAATAACCACTACCTCAGGCTGAATAACGGGGATCATGGCAAGAAACCCTCGACTAATACGGTTCGCGATCTGGTACCATGTGCGACCATCGGTGATATCTCTCGCATATTTGCCGTATGTCGCATGAATTGCTTTTCCGGACGCAAAACTTTCCCATTCTCTAATAACACCGTCAAACTCTACCATTGTTCGTCCACCTTCGCTCAGTCGAAGACCAGGATCTATTTTCCCCTCAGTAATAACACCGGTGCCGATGCCCGTGCTAATCGTTACGTAAAGGACGGAAGTAGGAATCGGCTTCAGTGTCCGTGCCTCAGCTAGGCCCGCCAGGTTAGCGTCGTTCTCGATATAGAGAGGGGTGTCTTCAAAGACATCATGAAATGCGCTCTTGGCATCAAAATTCTTCCATTTTAAGTTGTTGCACCAAATAGCCACCCCCTCCTTCACAATTCCGGGTAGTGCAATCACAAGTGCGTCCACCTTGCTTTTGCCATAGTTTTTTTGAAGCGTGGATCGAAGGAGGTCGACATATTCATCCTGACTTTTTGGTGTCGGGAATTTAATCGTCTCGTGAGCCTCGCCATTGCTGCCAAAACTAGCAATTAATGTCTTTGTTCCCCCTGTATCTACAGCCACTATCATAGCCTCCAGTTTACCATAATCTGTTGCTTGCATGTGGCACAATTTAAATGGTATAGTAAGGAAAACAGGGGAGAATTTTATATGAGACGAACAAATCAGGGTGGTTCGGTACTCGGATTTATCATAGGAGCCGTAGCATTGGCATTACTTCTGGTGGGCGGAGTGTACTTTGTTCATTTACAGAGTACCTTTGCGTCACAGGATGCGCCGCAGAAGCCCCAAGAGGCGCCCACAAAGCCAACGCCTGAGCCCGAAAAACAGCCCGGTCCTTCAACGGAAGTGCAATTACCATCGCAACTTCCTTCAAGTAACGAAGGCGAGGCTCATCAAATGCCACAAACAGGGCCTCGTGAGACGATCCTCTCCATGATTGCCCTGGCGCTAGTAAGCGGTCTCGCGGTCTCTTACGTTCGCTCCCGCCGTCTCTTAGCCTCTCTTTGACTTGTCCTTCTATCTGAGGTACAATAGAGGGTAATCTAGGAGCACTGTCTTTTGAATGTGCTTTTATGAATACAAAATTAAGGAAGGAGTCTTATTAAGACTTATGGCAACTAAAGCCTCAATAACAATGGATGACCTGCTGGCTGGAACGCTCGGCGAAAGCGTAAAACAGCTTACTGCAGGCGAAGTAATTACAGGAAAGGTACTTTCACTTCGCAAACATGAAGTATTGATTGACCTCGGCGCACAAGGTGTTGGATATGTTCCTCGACGTGAAGTCGGATTCTCAAAGAATTTAGCTGCTGGTGACGAAGTGACTGCAAGTGTCGTAGATGCAGAGCTTGAAAACGGCTACTCACTCCTCTCACTTCGAAAAGCTGCAAAAGATCGCGGTTGGGAAGAAGTGGCAGCAAAACTTGAGAGCGGTGACGTTATCGAAGTATCCCCTTACGACGCAAACCGTGGAGGTCTTTTGGTTGAATACGAAGGTGTTCGTGGATTCCTCCCCGTTTCGCAGCTTTCTGCCGAGCATTATCCACGTGTTGGCTCAAGCGACAAAGACGAAATCCTTCAGCGTCTCAACGGCCTTGTTGGTCAAACGCTTAAGGTTCGTATCCTTGATAGTGACCGCAAAGCCAATAAATTGATCTTCAGTGAAAAAGAAGCCATCAAGGACGGCCTCGCAGAACGATTCGAAAAGCTAAAAGTTGGCGACAAAGTAAGCGGTGTTGTAACCGGCGTTGTTGATTTCGGCGTATTCGTTAATGTTGAAGGCATCGAAGGACTTGTTCACATCTCAGAAATCAGCTGGGAACGCGTCAACAACCCAAGCGACTACGTAAAAGTTGGTCAAAACATCGAAGCAAAAATCATCGCTATCGACAAAGATCGCCTCAGCCTTAGTATGAAACAACTTACCCAGGACCCATGGCTCGATGAAGTAGAGCAATTCAAGCCTGGTGACAAAGTTGAGGGAACAGTGACTCGCATCACTCCATTTGGCGCGTTTGTCCAGATCAGCCCAGCCGTGGAAGCACTCGTGCATATCTCTGAGCTTGGCGATGGCAATGACGTTGATCCAGAAAAAGTCTTTACGCTCAACGAGCGAAAAAGTTTTGTCGTCCTTGATGTTGACAAAGAAAACCGCAAGATTTCTCTGAGTCTTGCTGATAAAAAGAAGTAACTAATCTCGTAAGAGAATTGTTCGTCTCCGGTGAGGTGTGACGGGCAGAAAGGAGCATATATGAGCCAAGAGAAGGTACTTGTTATCGCCGACTCCGTAACTGTAGGTGAATTGGCTGAAGCCCTAAATCTGCCCATTACAACCCTAATCGGAGAGCTTTTTAAGAATGGCATCGTTGCCACAATTAACCAGCGAATTGATTTTGAAACCGCAACTATTATCGTCGGAGAACTTGATCTTGATGTTGAACTGCAGCGAAAAGAGTCGAGCGGTTCCATCGAGCGCAAACGGCACGAGCTTTCTGACAAAGCCGTCGACCGACCCCCCATCGTTGCGGTCATGGGTCATGTTGACCATGGAAAGACCAGCCTGCTTGATGCGATTTTGCATACAAAAGCAGTCGAAGGCGAAGCAGGGGGTATTACCCAACACATTAGTGCGTATCAAACAGAGCGCAAGGGGCGTTCTATTACACTCCTCGATACACCAGGCCATGAGGCCTTTGCGGCGCTTCGTCAGCATGGTGCGACACTTACGGATGTTGTAATCATTGTCGTCGCTGCAGACGATGGTGTGAAGCCGCAAACTGTTGAAGCGATTCGTTTCGCCCAGAACGCAAATGCAAAAATCGTTGTTGCTATCAACAAGATAGATAAAGAAACAGCCAATTCGCAGCTAGTAAAGACCCAGCTTGCAACCGAATACAATCTTAACCCTGAAGAATGGGGCGGTGATACCGTCATGGTAGAAGTCAGCGCAAAAACAGGCCAAAATGTCGATAAACTACTCGACATGGTCCTTCTTGTGGCTGATATCGAGGAGCTAAAAGCCGATGTGCACGTACCCGCCGAAGGGTTGGTTATCGAAGCACACATGGCAACCGGCCGGGGAGCGGTCGTTGGGCTTTTGGTCGAGCAGGGTGAGCTCAAACCAGGCCACTTCCTTGTTGCTGGTACTGCGTTTGGCAAGGTGCGAACCCTTACAGACTTTACCGGAAAAACACTTCGGAGCGCCGGCCCGTCTACTCCCGCCACAGTTACAGGATTTAAAGAATTACCTCAGTTTGGCGATACGTTTACTATCGTCAAAAACGAAAAAGAAGCTCGCCAGCAGGCTGATCATACTCGTCAAGAACGCGAACGAGAACGTGCCAGCACCAATGTCACCGGCGCCGATCTTCTCAAAATGATTAACCAACAGCATGACACAAAAGAATTCAATGTTATCGTAAAAGCGGATGTTCAAGGCTCGCTCACCTCTGTCATCGATAGCCTCAAGCTCCTTGAAACTCATGGCGAAATAACACTTCGTATTGTGGGAAGTGGCGTAGGAAATATTTCCGAAAACGACATCCGCCTCGCTGCAAACGATGAAACGATCATTTATGGCTTCAATGTCGAGCTGCCTCCAGCCGTTAAGCGCCTCGCGATGCGCGATAAAATACAAGTGCGGTTGTTTAAAGTTATTTATGAACTCCTCGATGACGCCAAAACATCTATGGAAAACCTCCTTGCGCCAGAAGTTGTCGAGACCGAAGTCGGCCAACTGACCATTAAAGGTGTTTTCCGTACGCTGAAAGATACCGTTATTGCCGGTGGTGAGGTGACAAAGGGTAAGGTTGTCGCTAATGTTCTTGCACGCGTTAAACATGATGGAGAACAAATCGCAGAAGTCGAAGTCACGAGTGTTCAACGCCAGCAACAGGAAGCCAAAGAAGTATTCGAGGGCGAAATGTGTGGCCTCAGCCTCAAGACAGACAAAAAAATCCTCCTTGAAGAAGGGGATAAGCTCGAATTCTTTACTCGTGAGCTTGTAAAGCGCACACTTCATTAAAACGATTCAGATGATAGGTTAGCAAAATCAAGGATCATCCCGGGGGATGGTCACGATGCGTGTGCCTGTAACAGCTCACAGCTTCATGCCATCTCCCCGGGAGTAACCCTACATCACGGCTTCACCAGGATGTGGACCTCGTTCAGGGCCTTCTTGGCCTCGTCGAGGTTCTGCAACTTGCCGATACCCTTGACGGTGATCCTGTTCAGTTCGGTCTTGGCCTTCTTGACCTCGGCTTCGACCGCCGCCTTGCTCACCGTGTCGGTGGGGGTGGCGGCCAGCTTGTCGTTGGCGATCTTGAGCTTCTGGGCCAGCGAGTCCTTCACGGCCTCGCTCTTCTGGTCCTTCAGCTCCTTCTCCGCGGTGGCCTTGGCCGTTTCGGCCGCGGTCTTCGCGGTGTTGGCGTTGTCGCGCTCGGTGGTCAGGGTCTGGATCGTGTTCTGGTCCTGCTTGGCGCGGTCCTCGGCGACGTGAACCTTGTGCGGCTTGCGCACGCCGTTCTTGTCTTCGAAGGCCCAGCCGTCGGTGCCGTTGATCACGTGCCCGGCGAGGATCGACCTCTCGGTCATCTCGTCGGCGGGGAGGGTGGAGAGCTTCTGCACCAGCTTGTAGACGAAGTCCACAGCGCCGGTGCCGAGAGACTCGAGGGTCTCCCGCATCTCGTCCAGCTTGTCACCCGAGTCACCGGCACCCAGAGCCTTGGTCGGCTTCTTGGTGGCGGCTTCCTGCAGCTTCTCCAGCTCCTCCTTCACCTGGTCGAGCTCGGCGGCCTTCTGCGCGTTGACCTGGTTGGTCTCCGCGTTGGGGTCGAGGAGCAGGGCGGAAGCCGCACCCGTGGAGAACGACGCAAGGAACTTGCGCGCGTCCGCCGGGGTGAGGGTCTCCGCGGTGAGCTTGGTGTTCTGGTACATCGCGTCCAGCACGACGACGGTGTCATCCGTGTCGTACCTCTTGGCAACGCCGGCCGCCACCAGCTTGATCCCGTCGAGAACGCGCTTGATGCGCGCGATCTCGGTCGGGTCGATGACGGCGGACTCGTCGATGCCAAGCTCGTTGAACAGGGCGTCCATGATAAATCTCGCAATCTGCCCCGGATGGGGCGGTAGATGGATGGTAACCCATCCCCACACCACTCGAGTAGGCGTGGGGAACGCACCGACTACTACGAGTAATCGCCACATTTCCCACGCCTTCGATTGCAAATATCAAAGGTAGGTGAATAGTGATTGTAGGATTAATATAGTGTGCTCGCTACTCGGTAAGGAGTAAGTGCTACACTATCAACTAAATCGTTTTCAATGTGCGTTCTTCTATAGCGAAGAACAGTATCTAATATAACATTAAACTGACAAAATGTCAATATAGTACTATAGATAACTCCAAATGATTGACATTTATTATCTTTTGTGCTATAAACAAAGCAGAACATATAAAATTACTAAAAACAAAAATAGTAGATAACTAGGAATACCATGAGCGCAGAGCACGGTCCATCACCAACTCCAGATAAACTATATGACTTTCCTGAGCGAGATGAGCGCACATTGGCGTTTCTTAGCCCGGATGCCATTGAGCTTCTTCGTAATCGTCAGCATCAACTTGTAAGAGAGGCTCGAAAAGGCATTGTAGCTACAGATACAGAGGCGCTTAACACAGCACAGTCAGACGCATATACTCAATTTGGTGCACTTCGAGAAGAATATCTTTCCGATTTCAATATTGCCAAAGACGATCCCGAATATAAAGACTACCTGAAGATTCTTGAAGAGTCTTCTATAGATGCAATGACAGATGATCAATGGGCAATAGGCGAGTATGAGCCTACTGGTACGACGCTTCCTGACGGTACGATGGAGACGAAGATTGTTAGCGGTAGAGATAAGACAAACGCTAATTATAATAAAAAAATCAATGCAGTATATGATGAATACACAGCAGCCGTTCCTCCTGTCGCACCAGAAACAACTCCTCCCGAAGAGGATCCGATAGATGATCCCGACAAGAAGAAAACTCCCGAAGAAATCAAAGATACCGTTGATAAAGACCCTGCTGTTATGGCAGCCCGCGAAAACGTACAAAATCTTCGTGATCAGTTAGTCAAGCTTTCGGTTAAGCGTCAAGGTAAGCTGTTCAACCGCAAGGGCAGTAAGCTGCAGGAAGAATACGATGACATTCAGGCTAAATACCAAAAGGCCCTTAACACTCTGACGCGCATTGAACTCGACGCCGAAAAAACTGCAGGGACAGAGCGGACAGAAGAGCAGGAACGACTTGAAGCAGCTTTCCGGCTTGTAAAACAATTCCGGGATGTCCAGAAAGAAACTGTTGAAGGTTTGGCCAATACAAAGATTGGTCGCTTTGTAAAGATGATGACCTCTGGTAGTAAGCCATGGCGTATCACTAAGGGTATTCTCTTGGGTGCTGCAGTTGGGGGTGTTGGTGCTGCCATTACCGCCTTTACGCTCGGTACGGCCGGTGGTGCAGTGGGTGCTGGGCTTGCCTTTGGTGTGACTCGTGCGACTGCCGCTGCTCGTGGATTTGCTTCGTTTGATAACAAACACGGCCGCGGTATGCAGATAGTTGATATTGAGGACGAGAATAATCCGAACGCCTCGTTTAATGTCAAAACCCTTGAAGAATCTGGTGCAAAAGAAAAATCTCGTGATGAGGCAATTGATCTTGTCCACCAACACCTGATGAACCGTCTCGAAAGCGACACGAAAGTTGAGCAAGGAAAGCGCCGTAAATCTACATTTAAGGCGCTTGGTGTGGTTGCGATTGGTGCAACACTTGCAGAAGGTATTAATCTTGGGGTCGATGCCTTTACTGGTCATATAAATGGCGCTCATGAGACTTTGGTAGGAAGTGATCATGCGAATGCGGTTGGCGTTAAAAGTCCTAACCTTGTGGGTCCTGAAGTTCATACTCCTGCCACAGTTCCCGAAAAGGTCTACAGCCCAGATGCGCTGAATATAAAGGCAGGAGAAGGCTGGTACCAGACATTTAAAGATATGGGTATTCCTAAGGACGAGTGGTCTAACTTGCTTTCTAAGGCTGGTCCGCAGCTTCATGATATTCAGGTTAATGGCCATCCTTTGGCATATCATATGCCAAACGGGCAATGGGGAATTCGCATGACACCAGGCGCTAATATGCCTAAATCCGCCCTTGATATAATTTCTCAAACCCACGATCAAATAAATGGCGTAACGACACCTTCGGCTCCATCAACTCTTGAATTGCCAAATGCAGGCGGCCATATAGGTACCGGTACGGGCCTGGAAGCACCTAATGCCAATGTTGCACATATAGTAGATACAGCACCAGCCCCTAATGTGGATAATCTTACGGCACCTGTCGATCATAAGGGTATTCAGAACATAATTCATAAGAAAGTTATTCACATGAGTGATATCGAGGGTAATCCAAATTTCAATACCTTTAGCTATGTTGGTGGAATGACCCCTGAAATGATGGGACAACGACTTGGCCTGACTCCATCGTCGTGGGATCGTCTGCAAGATTATATCGCTAATGAGGTAACAAGAGAGCATAATCCACTATATGATGGAGTGTTTAAGATACAGGATGGCTACTTGCGATTTGCATCAAGTAATATCCCTCCCAATACAATGGCGGATATGTTAACTCATATTCCTCAAAATGAACGCGTCGGTTTATAACAGTAGACAAAATAGAGTAAAATAAAAACAAAGGGGAAAACAATGGCTATACAAATTGATGATAATTTTATGAATGACCTTGGCCTAGCGAATGCCAGCGATGAGCAAAAACAGGCGCTTATGGTTCAAATTTTGGAAACGCTTGAAATGCGTGTTGGTGCTCGACTCGCTGAGGATTTGAGTGATGAGCAGTTGGACGAGTTCGAACGGCTAGCGCCGGGAGAAGCCGATTCACCAGAGGTAGTCGATCAAAAACAGACGCAAATGACAGAGTGGTTAAAAGAGAATCACCCTAATCACGAGGCTGTGATAGCTGAAGAACTTTCAACTCTGAAAGAAGAGCTTAAGTCGAGTCTGAACGGTGTCTTTGACACGAACGTCAGCTAGTTGTTATACTGAAGACAATGTTTCAGCTAGACGACAACTTTCTCAACGATGTAGGGCTTGCGGGATTGCCCGATGAACAAAAAAAGCCCTTTTTACAGCACGTATATGATGAGCTAGAGCTTCGCGTGGGTACTCGCCTTAGCGATGGAATGAGTGACGCCCAGTTACAACAATTCGAAGCTATTATTGACAGAAAGATGGAAATCGTGGACCCATGGTTGGCGCAGTATTTCCCAAACTATCAAATGGACGCGGCCTTTGTGCGCTTGCAGCAAGTCACAAAACTCTCTGCAGATAATCCAGCACTCAGGTCTGAATTTGCGGCGACTAAATGGTTGGAGCAAAACCGGCCTAACTATCGCGATGTAGTGACGCAGGTTCTTGATGAACTTAAGCGTGAGATTATCGCCAGTCGAGACAGTATTCTCGGTTTTCAGGCAGCATAGCCTCGAAGAAAAGCTTCTCCGCTCATATAGCGGCCACTTGGGGCGATTACTTCGTCGATATGAAGGAAAAAATTATCCTTGCATGCAATATCAAGTGATGATTCGTGTGATTGTGTCACGTGGGACCGGGTAACAATAACAGTCTGGCCCTCGAGGGTCAGTTTGCTTTTTGGAAATCCTAGATGAGCACGAACGAGTTGATCAGCTTTGGAAGCGGTAAGAAGCGAGGGTTCAAGCCAGGCATCGGCTTTTGTGAGGAGTTTGCTGTAGGTGGCTTCGGCTTCATTTTGATCAGTTGGATGAAGGGACCCGTCTATGATTTGAGGAAGAAGTTCAAGGAGAAGGTTTGCGCCCTTTTGAGCCAGTTCGTGACATACTTCAAACTTAGTCTCGCTCCCGCTAAGCGATATGGTGGCTTGGCCATATACGGGGCCGGTGTCCATGCCTGCGGTGAGGCGCATGATAGACACACCGGTTTGTGTGTCGCCATTTGCGATAGCACTTTCAATAGGTGTAGGTCCTCGGTACTTGGGCAGTAGCGAAGGGTGAATATTAATAATACCTTTTGGAAAAAGATCGATAATACGCTGGGGAATAATACGGCCGTAAGCTACAAGCACGGCAATTTCTGCCCCATATGCTGCGATTTTGTCGTATATATCCGTAGGGCGGGCGGGGAGGAGAACAGGGATGTTATGTTCTTTGCCGACTTCTGCAACTTCGAGTTCTCGCTGGTTGCGCGACTTCGATTCACTATGATGTGAGATGATTGCCTGAATATTGTATCCATGCTCGATTAAACCCCGAAGCACAGGTGTGTCGGTTTTTTTGAGGCCGCTTACGAGGCGCTCATTACCAAAGAATACGATTTTTGTGGATGTGTTTTTCATACTCAAGCGGTTGTAGCTCGCCTTTCTCGTCGAGCGTATAAAAGGCATCTTTCTTGTCTTTGATATGATCAATGAAAAGAGTGCCATTGGTATGATCTATTTCATGCTGCAAAACTCGCGCGAGGAAGCCTTCGGCCTTGAACCGTACTTCTCGGCCTTGAATATCGAGAGCTTTTACTCGTACTTTTGTATGTCGGGGAACGTGACCGTAGATGTTATTGACACTGAGACAGCCTTCATAGTCATAGACAATATCGCCTTCAAGTTTGACGATCTCTGGATTGATAAGAGTGGTGAAGTCACGAATGGCTTTATCGTCGAAGTCACTGCGTATGATGACAACTCGCTCGAGCCTGTCAATTTGTACGGCGGCGAGCGCAGCACTGATTTCGTGGGGTCGAGAATCTTCCCAATCAATCGAGGCGCTTGTCATATCGCTAACCAATTGTTTGGTGTCATCGGTGATAACGTGAACTTTGGCTGATTTTTCACGGAGGTGGGGGTGAGGCAGCGTGATGATGTCTTCTTTTTTCATTGTAATCATTATAACAGATGGAAACGGGATATTATAGCAAGCTTACAGGGTCGAGCTCGAACTGCCAGTGGGCTGGCGGAAGAGAACCGACAATTTTGACCAGTTCGGCGCGTCGCGGTGACTTAATAGTGAGTTGCCAGCGAAATGTGTTGCCTTGTTGTTCGTAAAAAGCAGGGGTTGGGCCAAGAACCTGCACAGTAGACGGGCTGGACTGGCGGATATGACGGGCAAATTGAGCTGCATTACGTATCGCGGCGGCTTCGGTTTTATAGATACAAGTGAGCTTCAGGAGGTAGGTAAAGGGAGGAAAGATTCCTGCTTTGCGTGAAGCGAGCGTTTTTTTATAGAAGTCTGTATAGTTTTGGCTGAGACCATCGACAACAGCGGGGTGTTGGGGCTGGTAGCTTTGAACGATTACTTTTGTCGCATGGTGCGACCGACCGACACGCCCCACTACTTGGGCTAAAAGCTGGAAAGTGCGTTCACTTGAGCTATAGTCGGGCAATACCAGACCAGCATCCGCCTGGATGACTCCCACGGTACGAAGATGGGGAAGATCGAGGCCTTTAGCGACGACCTGTGTGCCGATTATGATGTCGATAGTTCCATTGTATAAATCTTTGTACTGTTTCTCGATTGTTTCATCGGCATTTGTGTCGGCATCGAATCGAACAATATTTTTATTCGGAAAAAGTTTTTTGAGTTCAGATTCGATAAGTTTAGTGCCAATTCCTTTGTAAACAATATCCACAGCTTGGCAGACAGGGCAATGGGTAGGGACCTTTTCGGAAGTGTTGCAGATGTGACACCTGAGACTATGTGTATCTGTGTGAAGCGTAAAAGGGATAAAACAATTGGGGCAAATGGCTGTCCAGCCGCAATTTTCACATAGAGTTGTGCTGGCACTTCCTCTTCGATTATGAAAGAAAAGCGCCTGCTTACCAGATTCGGTAGTTTCGGTTGTTGCAGTCAATAGAGCGTCCGAAATGAAGCGATGTTTCTTGAAATTAGTTTTTTTTGTCATGTCTACGAGTTCGACAACAGGCTTGACGGTATTCGGACGCGCCTGCTTGGTGAGCTCGATAATTGGGCGATCGGATTGCAGCGCTAGGAAGTAATCGGCAATGGGCGGGGTTGCGCTACCAAATACGACCTTCGCCTTGTGATAAGCGCCAAGGATACTGGCGGTGCGTAAGGCAGAGTAGCGGGGGGATTGTTCTTGTTTAAAGCTAGGTTCGTGGAACTCATCAATAACAATGAGGCCGATATTTTCTGACGGGAGGAAGAGGGCGGAGCGTGGGCCTATGATGACCTGGGGGGTTTGGCCTGTAAGGACGGCTTGCCATTGGAGGTGGCGTTCGGCCTCAGTTTGTTTTGAGTGAGTAAGTATGGTGTGAGGGAAATGTGATGAAAGTTCATCGAGAAGCTGGGAGGTAAGAGCAATTTCTGGAACAAGAATAATAGCCGAGCGGTTTGATTGAAGAGTGTGACGCACTAATTCGATGTAGACTTGAGTTTTGCCAGACCCTGTGATTCCGTGAAGAATTGCTGAGCCGGGCGACATAGTGTCAAGATCTGTCACGGCTTGTTGCTGGTCTGAGTTGAGTAAAATATGTGTTCGGTCGCGAACTGGAGTGTGAATAGCCTGCGGGCGTTCTCGGCGTTTCTTTTGCAGTCCACGGGGGAGAAGTGTTTGAAGGACGGTAGCAAGAGGAGTTGCATAATACGTACTCATCCATTGTGCTGTACGAAGGAGAGGCAAGGGGAGGGGGCGAGGTTCGAGCAATTGAACGATGGACTTGGTAGCAAATGAAGGCGCTGCTACCCTTTGGATGACGACACCGATAAGAGATTTTTTTCCAACTTCAATTTCAACAATATGACCAGGCTGTAGTGACTGGTCTGATGCATAGGTAAAGACATCACTGCTTGCGCGGATGATCTGATTTGGAGCTACCTCATAGTAGTGCATAGTTTTCAGTATACTGCTAAACTATGATCATATGTATTTTGAAAGTCGTGCCCAAGCAGGGTATATGCTTGCCGAACAATTGGTAGAGAAGTATCGGTATGAGAACTGTGTCGTTGTCGCACTGAGTGATGGTGCGGTTGAAGTGGGCGAACAGATTGCAAGTGCGCTGCACTGTATTTTGACGATGTTGGTAATTGAAAATATTCAAATTCCAGGAGAAAGTATGAGCTTCGGCGGTATGTCGCAGTCGGGAAATCTGACGTACAACACATCGCTGAGTCAAGGAGAACTCGATGAGTATACTGGTGAGTTTCACGGGTACCTAGAAGAGCAGAAGCGAGAGGCAATGCAGCGGATTAATCGCTTGGTAGGAGAAGGGGGTGTGATAGATGCTGGTATGCTGCGTGATCATACGGTTATTTTGGTTTCGGATGGATTGGACGCAAGTGGTTCGCTTGATGTGGCGACTGAATTCCTGAAGCCGATTCGTATCCATAAATTGGTTGTTGCGACACCAATTGCGACGGTGCCTATCGTCGACAAGTTGCACATTATGGCAGATGAACTGCATGTGCTTGATGTGAAAGAAAATTTCTTAGGTGTCGATCACTATTATGAGAAAAATGACATCCCAACACACGAAGAAACGATAGCAAAAATCAACCAAATTATTTTGAATTGGCGCTAATGGGGACTTGCATTTGGTACCAAATGAAGTGTAGAATAAAAAGCAACAGAAGTGTCAGAGATTTTAGACGAGGGAATTAAATGTTAGATGTTTTTATTACTTCTAGAGTGCGACGGAAAATCGTTGTTGTATATGCGAAATATCCTGATTTTCACACGCATGTAAGAGGGTTAGCGAAACTTATCAAAGAGGATCCAGGTAATATTCAACGTGAGTTGAAGCGACTTGAGAAGGTTGGTTTTTTGTCTAGTGAAAAGCAGGGCAATACGAAAATCTACTCAACCAACAAGCAATTTCCGATCTTTAAAGAATTACAAAGTATCGTGATCAAATCACAGCAGCAGGCTTCACGTCCAAAACGTACATCCGCTGATATCTAATGGCACTGTTTGAAGAGATTTTGAAAGCTCGTGGGCTCGATGGGGAGTCGGCGGGTATTTTTTTGTCACCAAAATATGAGGCCAAACACGATCCATTTTTATTACCGGATATGCAGTCAGCGGTGGATCGACTTGTAGAGACGAGAGAGCGCCAAGAGCATGTCACGATCTACGGCGATTATGATATTGATGGACTGACTGCAACAACGGTACTGCTTGATGCATTTGACTCGTTTGGATTTGAGCAGGTTGATGCATTTATTCCCAACCGGTTTGTCGAAGGATATGGGCTGACGGTTGATGCCGTTGAAAAAATCGCTGCTTCGGGCGCTCAGATCATTGTGACAGTCGACTGTGGGAGTCTCAGCGAGAAAGAGATTGTGCGTGCGAACGAACTCGGGGTGGACGTGATCGTAACGGATCATCATAACGTGGCGCCTGTGCAGCCGCCTGCTATTGCGGTGATTAACCCGAAGCGCCCCGATCACTCGTACCCGTTTATTGATTTGGCCGGAGTTGGCGTGGCGTTCAAATTGGTTCAGGCGCTGCAGACGCGCCTGCCTGGTTTGCCGGTTGGGCAAGAGAAGTGGTTACTTGATTTGGTCGCGCTTGGTACCGTCTGTGATGTTGTGACATTGGTTGATGAGAATCGCGCCAATGTGTATTGGGGTCTCAAGGTTTTGGCAAAGACGCGTCGTCCTGGGCTTCGTGCGTTGATGGCGGTAGCAAATGTAGAATTCGACAAGGTTAATGCCAGGAGTTTAGGATTTGGGCTGGGTCCTCGGATGAATGCGGCCGGACGTTTAGAGACGGCACAGTATGCGCTGGATATGCTGCGAGCTCAAGAATCGATGTTGGCGCTCGAAAAAGCGCAGCAGTTGGATACGCTCAATATGACGCGGCGACACGATCAAGACATTATTTTTAAGGCCGCGATCCTACAGGCTGAGAATTACAAAGAGGATCCAGTACTTGTCGTCAGCCATCCAGATTGGAACCATGGCATTATCGGAATTGTGGCAGCAAAACTACTAGAGAAATACCAAAAACCTACCTATGTATTGCAGGAAATGGGAGATGAGAGCAAAGGTTCGGCGCGAAGCTATGGCGATTTTAGCGCAGCGGATGCAATTCGGGCGGCGGACGATATTATTACGAAGGGCGGCGGACACAAACTAGCAGCAGGTGTGACATTGCCAACGGCGAATATCGGAGCGTTTCGGCAGCGGGTGAATGAATTTTATCAATCGCAAAATCTGCTAAATCAAGCGGCATTGCTTCTGCCGAAGGCGGATGTGAGTTTGGAAAGTCTACAAGGTATCGACGAAGAGCTACTTGAAAAACTACAGCTGCTTGAGCCATTTGGAAATGGCAATCCGGAACCGGTGATTCGAGCAGAAAACTTATTAGTTATCGGCACCCGACGTATGGGAGCAGACGCACAACATGTCAAACTGGAACTGCGCGATGCGGCGCAGCGGTCGATGCATTTTCTCGCCTTCAATGCGCCCGGCCATTTCTTTGTTGAGCCAGGCGAATACGTGACGGTATGGTTCCAGCCGACACTTAATGAATGGCAGGGTCGACGAAGTGTGGAAGGGCGACTTCTTCATTTAGAAAGTATCTAGCTTGTATATTTACGGAAAAGAGGATTTAATAAATTAATCCACACTCGAATGGAGATGGGAAGAACTTGGATCGGCGGCTTGAGTCCTATCCTTGCCAGAGTTGAATCCACCCGAAAGGAAACATCATGTCTCGTGACACGAGATTTCCGACACTCCAGATTTCTCTCAATGAGATGCCTGGCCTGCTCCAAAAAGGAAAGGTAAAGCGGGAGCTGCGTGAAGCAATCGCGGCTTCTACGGAGATGGAAATCCGCGTACTCGCCATCTTCTTCGACTGGATCCCCGAGGAGCCGAAGGAAGAACGTACACCGTATATCATGGTTAACTACATTCCTGCGCCGATACGTGGCGGTATGCCCCCTCAAGTCAAGGCACGTGATGTCATCGTTGCCGCCTTGAAGTCAGTTGCCCCTGATCTGGCTGAGGACGTGTAGCCTGCTTCGAAGTTGAGTCCGGAAAGAACTTCCTTTCCTCTAGCTCCTTCGGGGCGGGCTCAATTTCATTTCAAGGGGCCATTGCATAGAGATGGGATCTCTGTTACAATAGCAAGCGATATGGTACAAGTTACACGTAAAGATGAACGCGAAGCAAATGCAAACATCATTCGTCGCTTCAACCGCAAGGTGTTGCAGAGTGGTGTACTCGCCCAGGCTAAGGCAAAAATGCGCTTTAGCAAAGACGAGAGCAAAGTAGAACGCCGCAAGAAAGCGATTATTCGCAAAGAGCGTAAAGCCGACAAGCTAGTCAAAGCTCGCTTGGGGATCCGCTAATCTATGGCGCTTAACGAGCGCATTGCAAACGATTTAAAAGCCGCTCTTTTGGGCGGCGATCGTTTTGCCACGGAAACGCTCAGGGGGCTTAAGGCCGCTATTCTTAATGAAGAAGTAGCTCAAGCGAAGCGAGATACGGGACTTGATGATACAGCAATTGAGCAGATCATCGCAAAAGAAGTAAAGAAGCGTAATGAAAGCGCGGCGATCTACGACCAAAATATGCGTCAGGATGCTGCCGACCAAGAACGTCGTGAGGCTGAGATTTTGACCCAGTATCTTCCTGATCAACTCAGCGAAGCGGAACTGAAGACCGTTGTTGATGCTAAAGTCGCCGAGCTTGGTGCGGCTGATATGAAAATGATGGGCCAGGTAATTGGCGCTGTAAAAAAAGAAGTCGGTAATGCTGCCGACGGCGCTCTCCTCGCTCGACTTGTAAAAGAAACACTCAGTAAATAATAGGAGCGATATGATTATATTTTTTGGTCCGGCCGGTGCAGGAAAAAGTGTACAGGGGCAATTATTAGCGGCTCGAAATGGATGGCGCTGGATAAGCTCCGGTCAGCTACTTCGTGATACGCACGATATTGAGCTCATCAAGGAAATGCAAACAGGAAAACTTGTTTCTCCTGAAAAGGTGAGCGAGCTTATGGTAGGCGCTTTGAAGCGCGCCAAGCATATCGATCGTGTTATTCTGGATGGTTTTCCTCGGCAGCTTTCACAGGCAAAAAAACTCATCGAGACACAACCCGAACATGAGCGTTCTATAGCACTAGTTGTTGTGTTAGAGGTGCCACGCAGTGAGCTTTTGAAGCGTATCGAAGTGCGTGGTCGTTTGGATGATACGCCCGAGGCTGTTGACGAACGTCTCAAGATCTACCGTACAGAAATCTACCCTATTTTGACGTATTTGACAGAGCAAGGGGTGAATATCGCTCATATCGATGGAACCGGAACTGTCGGACAAGTGCATGATCGTATTACAGAAGAGATTGAGGCATGCAAACTGGTTTAAAAACGCCAGCGCAGATTGAGGCGATGCGCGAAGGAGGAAAACTTCTTGCGACGATTTTTGATGGTCTCAAAAGACAGATTCATAGTGGAGTAACGGAGCTTGACCTCGATGCTTGGGTGGAGCGTGAAATAAAAGCGCTTGGTGCGATTGCGACCTACAAAACTTCTGAGGTGAATTTTCCAAATGCGATTTGTATTAGTACGAATGAGCAGATCGTACATGGTATTCCGACAGATTACGTGCTGGAGTCGGGCGATATCGTCAGCTTCGACCTCGTTATATCGTACAAAGATATGAAAACTGATGCAGCCTTTACGGTTATTGTCGATGAAAAACCAGCAGGCGCAAAAAAACATCTCTTGAATTATACCGAGCGGAGTCTCTATGCGGGCATCGATGCAATCAAAGGCCCCGTATACACGGGTGATATTGGTGCGGCGGTAGAAAAGGTATTGAATGAAGGAAAACTTGGAATTGTTCGTCAGCTTGTTGGTCATGGGGTTGGCCTTGAGATGCATATGCCGCCGGATGTTCCGAACTATGGCCGCAAAGGCACAGGCGTGCTTCTGAAGCCAGGTGATACGATTGCGATTGAGCCCATGGCGACACTTGGTGGTGAGGGAATTGTCACCGAGGACGATGGATGGACGATTTCTTCGCGTGATGGCAGCCTTGCGGCGCATTTTGAGCATACAGTCCTTGTCACCGAGACCGGTGTAGAGATTCTAACGCAGCTGTAGATACTGCTATTGCTTTTTTGTAAAGCTTATGCTATAAATAAATATATTATGGCAAAAGAAACACAAACAAAATACCCATCCTTTGCGGAAATACACGCAAATCTTACACAAGATCCTGATTATTATAATAATCACCCCCTTACAGAAAAAGAGAAAACAAAATCTAATTCTCGTTTACGTAAATGGGGCCGAAGGGCGGTTGCGACCGTTATTCTGGGAGGCGCTCTCTTTGCTGGTGCGGAGGGGGTCGGTGCCTTAGGTGAAGCTCAGGATGCCAAAGAACACACTATGGTCCAAGAACTTGATAAAGCCTTTGGTGATAAGCTAAGTCCCGTCGCCCAATCGATTGCAAAAGATGTTTACGAACACGCTAAAAAGGTTGATGGTCATCGAGGAGAAAAAGGGTTTGAGAATAAGCACGCTGCTATAATTGATGACCCGGGTGATTCCTCTAAGTTAGTTCTTGATTATAGTGTTGATGTTGAAGGTGGCAGTTATAGTGCGCATGCTACTGTTGCAAAGAAAGAAAATGGTGAGCCTGACCTTGGCACCGTCTACGAAGCGGGAATAAGTGAGCGGGCTGTGGAAGAGACACCTGATCGTCCGCTTCTGCGCGCTGATATTGAAATAACTCATGGAAATAACTCTACGTACAGTGAAAGCAAGTTCCAATATTGGGGTGCAAGCGTGACATCTGAAAACCCCGGTGGCAAGACGCCGGAAGATAAAAGCGGTACAGATGGATACAATAGTTTTTATGACTATGAAGATAACTACGACGATAAAGAGGTAAAACTAGAGCAAGCTGAGGATATAGCTGGACAAGTTCCTCATGCATTAGAGCGACTTGATAACGAACTTCCCATAAGTTAGTCTGTCTGACTTAAAAAAACGAGCCACAGACGGCTCGTTTTTTGTTTCATCGCTTCCGCTTGTTTAAGAGTAGTCAAAACATCACATAAGCGTTATACTGGAGCGTATGCAAGAAACTTCTCGATATGCCGTCGGTATTGATATCGGTACGACTACTATACGTTGTGTAGTTGGCCATATCGATGCAAGTACCGGCACCCCAACGGTTGTTGGAGTCGGTGCGGCGGTAAATAATGGTATGCGTAAAGGGATTGTTGCAAATCTTGCCGGTCCTGCTCAGGCAATAGACGAAGCGCTCGGCGAAGCTGAGCGGATGAGCGGGTATCAGGTTGATGCCGCGGCACTGAGTATCAACGGCGCGCATATTATTAGCACCAAGGCTGATGGAATGATTGCTGTGGGCGCGATGGATCACGAGATCGTGTCGAGCGATCTTACTCGTATTGAGGAAGTAGCGACACTTGGAAAAGTTCCGGCAAATAGAGAAATATTAGAAGTTGTACCTCACAGCTACCGACTTGATGGACAAGATAATATCAAAGATCCACTTGGTATGACCGGTACACGGCTTGAAATTAATGCAAATGTTATTTCTGCTCTTGCGCCACATCTTCATAATCTAGAAAAGTCGGCTGATATGGCCAAAGTTGAGCCGCGAATGATAACTCCGTCGGTACTTGCTGCGGCACGTGCTGTATTGAACGAGCAGCAAAAAGAGAATGGTGTTGCCGTTATCGATCTAGGAGGGGCAACCACAAGTGTTGCGGTATTTGAAGAAGGTGATCTGCAGTATGTCGCTGTCATTCCGATCGGCGGTGTCAATATCACAAACGATCTTGCGATTGGCCTCAAAACAGATCCTGAAATTGCTGAGAAGGTAAAAATAGGACATGCAGCGATGGTGCGCAAAAACGATGAGCGTATCTCGTTGAAGCAAGAGAAGGAAACACTGCACTTTGACTCAAGTGACGTTGATGAGATTATCGAAGCACGGCTGGACGAGATCTTTGAAGCGGTTCAAAAAGAGCTCAAACGTGCTGGCCGCGCTGGCCAATTGCCAAGCGGTCTTGTCCTCACGGGTGGCTCGGCTAATATCAAGGGTATTACCGAGTATGCAAAAGAAAGATTGGGCTTAGCGGTACGCGTCGGAAAGCCATCTGGATTCGGTGGTGTCGCTGAAAACATAGAGGATCCACAGTTTGCAACGGCTGTTGGGCTAATGCTTTTTGATGCCGAAGGCGCATCGCCAAAAGCAAACGGTAAGAATGATAAGGGAAAAGCAACGCTAAAGAAAGCGGGTGGCGTTATTTCGTCATTTTTGGGCCGTTTTAAGGCGTAATTTGTTTTTGAGTAATAAATGTTATACTGGGTAAGAAGAGAATATTGGGGGAGAACATAGTTCCATGCCTGAAGTGAAACCAACTGAGATTCAAACATTTGCAAGCATAAAAGTAGTCGGTGTCGGTGGCGCCGGCGGTTCTGCTGTTAATCGAATGAAAGATGCCGGCCTTGCTGGGGTGCAGTTTATTGCGATGAACACTGACGCACAGGCACTACACAATTCAAAGGCAGATCTAAAGATCCATTTGGGTCATTCAACGACAAACGGCCTAGGCGCTGGTGCTGACCCTACGACGGGTGAAGCGGCCGCTGATGAGTCACGTAGCGAAATAAGCGAGGCACTTGAAGGTGCGGATATGGTATTTGTCACTATCGGTGCCGGTGGTGGTACTGGAAGTGGTGCAGGGCCGGTCGTTGCCGAAGTTGCTCGTGAGCTTGGTATATTAGTCGTGGGTGTTGCGACGAAACCTTTTAGTTTTGAAGGTGAAAAGCGCCGTCAGAATGCAGAGCGTGCAATTGTTCAATTAGGGCGAAACGTAGATACGCTCATTACGATTCCTAATGATCGTTTGCTGCAGACGATTGATCGACGTACACCGCTTCTTGAGACCTTTAAGATTGCGGATGACGTGCTTCGTCAGGGCGTGCAAGGAATTTCAGAATTGATTACTGAACATGGTCTTATTAACCTCGACTTTGCCGACGTAAAAGCAATTATGAGTAACGCAGGCAGCGCTTTGATGGGAATTGGTCGTGCAAGCGGTGATGATCGTGCTGCGCAAGCTGCTCAGCAAGCTATTGAGTCACCACTTATTGAAGTGTCGATTGATGGTGCGAAGGGCGTATTGTTCAATGTGACCGGTGGTTACGATATGAGCATGAGCGAGATCCAGGAAGCTGCCGAGATTATTACAAGTGCAGTTTCGCCAGACGCAAATATCATCTTTGGTGCAACACTGAAACCAGAGCTGGAAGACGAGCTTATTATAACGGTAATTGCGACGGGCTTTGATAGTGCGTACTTCCACGAGCAGGCAGCGCAACTTGATGCAGAAGCCGCGCAAGCAGAGCCGGCTGCGACAGTGACTGAGGCCGTATCGGACGATGCGGTGAAGGATATTAATATGGAGCTTGATCAGACCGAGGCAGCTGCAGCCTTTGCTGATGATTCGACACAAGATATTTGGAATACCCCACCTAAGGAAGATGACGATATGCCAGCCTTCCTCCGACGCCGCAAGAAAAAGCAGTCGGACGAATCCTAGGAGATTAGAAAAAAGATGCGTCCAAAATTGAAAATTGGCGACAGCCGCGTGATTGAGTCTCGCGAGTCAAGTGACGGACTAACAATACGCCGTCGCCGCGAGTCGCTTGATGGCAAGCATCGCTTTACGACATACGAGCGAATAGAACGTCCTAATTTGGTAGTGATCAAAAAAGACAATACTCGTGAATTGTTTGATCGCGAGAAGCTTTCTACTGCAGTGAAGCGCTCTGTAGGGAAGTTTTTTGCATCCGAAATGGAGATTGACGATATAGTCGATCGTGTTGAAGACACGCTGTATGCGTTGGGCGATGGAGAAGTGTCGTCGCGCAAAATTGGTGATCTTGTCTTGGACGAACTTGCCGAGCGTAATGAAGTTGCGTATGTGCGATTTGCGAGCGTGTATCACGAATTTAAAACACTCGATGAATTTGAAGAAATCTTAAAACAGCGTCGTAAAAAGTAGGTCTTGAATATGCGTGTGGTGGTTGTGTATAAGGATAATACGGAATACGCTCGGACTATCATTGATTTTTTGCGAGATTTTAACCACCAGACCGGGCATGAACTTGAGGCACTTGACCCTGATACGTCCGATGGGGCGTCGTTTTGTCGTGCGTACGATATTGTAGAATATCCGTCTATTATCGCGCTTAGCGATGATGGTTCGATGCAGCAGACATGGCGGGGGCTTCCGCTGCCGACAATTAGCGAAGTGAGTTACTATGTTTAGCTTTGGAAAGAAAAAAAAGGAAAAACGGCAGTCGAATACTTGGCTTTTTGCCACGATGCTGATATTTGGTATCGCAGGACTTATTGCCGCATTTGATCTTTCAGTTGAGAAAATCCATCTCCTTCAAAACCCCAATGCTGTATTGTCATGCTCTATCAATCTTGTATTGAACTGTTCGACGGTTATGCAAACGTGGCAAGCGAGTGTATTTGGATTCCCTAATTCGTATATAGGACTTATGGCGTATCCGGTGGTAATTACCGTCGCGGTGGCTGGGCTCAGCGGTGTGCAATTTAAGCGATGGTTCCTGATAGCAGCAAATATTTGTTATGGGTTGGGCGCGATTTTTGCCTACTGGCTTTTCTTTAATAGCCTGTATGATATTCAGGTGTTATGCCCGTGGTGTCTCGTCGTTACGTTTTCGACGACTATTATTTTTTCGACTATTACGCACTATAATTTTCGAGAAAATACATTTTGTTTTTCAAAAAACAGCAATAAAAAAATCCAGGAATTACTGGCGCGAGATTTTGGAAAAATACTTACTGCAAGCTGGATCGTGCTCATGGTTGCTCTGGTGCTCATAAAGTTTGGCGATAGCCTTTTTATCTAGGGAGGAGGGAGTGTGCTAATCATTACGATTATAGTTCTGGGGATTGTATTTGCGATTATTGATGCGGCGTGGCTGAAGTTGACGAGGGGCTTTTATCAAAAAGAAATCGGAAAGTTACTTCTGAAGAAGCCTAATATGATTGCCGCGGTTATTTTTTATGTGATATACACGATTGGTGTTGCGCTACTGGTGGTGGAGCCGGCAATTGAAGGCCATTGGCAGCTTGGTGAATTACTTGCTCGGGCGGCACTGGTGGGTGGACTTTCGTATGCGACGTATGACCTTACGAATCTTGCGACAATAAAAGGCTGGTCGGCTCGGGTTGTGGTAATTGACATTATTTGGGGTATCTTCGTGACTTCTGCGGCTTCGGCTGTGACGTATGGCATAATGAATTGGCTGTTTGTATGATTTCATTGATTCTGATCGTACTCTTTATCACGATTATCTATATGACGATCGTGTTTATTATTGCATGGCGAATGAAGCGGCTTGATGTCGTGGATATTGCGTGGGGTGGTGCGTTTATTGTTATAGGTTTAACGACGCTTTCATGGGGAGAACTAGGTGCATTGCAATATGTCACGACCGGACTCGTGGTGATTTGGGCGCTTCGACTTGGGGTATCAATTTGGCGGCGTTTTCGTCATTCATCCGGAGAAGATCCGCGCTATAAGGAAATGCGTCGCCAATGGAAAAGTCAGGCTGCACTCCGTGCATACGGAAGTATCTTTGTTGTTCAGGCAGTGCTTGCAACGATTGTCTCACTCTCGGTTATTGTGACAAACCTTTCATACGTTCATGGTTTGAATAGTTTGGCGATTATAGGATTGGGCGTATGGCTTTTCGGATTTTTGTTTGAGAGTATTGGAGATGCGCAATTGCGGCGTCATTTGGCAGCTCCTAAAAATAAAGACAGATTGATGACGTCCGGCCTATGGCGGTATACGAGGCATCCAAATTACTTTGGTGAGGCTGTACAGTGG
Source organism: uncultured Candidatus Saccharibacteria bacterium (assembly GCA_964477195.1). Classification (GTDB taxonomy): domain Bacteria; phylum Patescibacteriota; class Saccharimonadia; order Saccharimonadales; family Saccharimonadaceae; genus JALRBM01. The sequence goes on along the minus strand of CAYZCX010000011.1, from coordinate 2,373 downwards.
TGGGGAATATTTTTCATAGCGCTCAGCGTCCCCTACGGTTGGGCAACGATAATCGCGCCATTGACAATCACGGTACTTCTTCTTTTTGTCTCAGGAGTACCTTTGACTGAGAAGCGCTTTGAGGGACGTACTGGTTGGAATGAATATAAGCGTCGAACGAGTGTATTTATACCATGGCCGCCACGTGCGAAGTAGCTATTGGATGAGCGAGTTATTTATAAAAGCTAGTTCGAGCGCGTGAGCAAGATTTTTGCGACCGGCGGCAATGTGACGAGCGATAATTGTCGTGAGTGATTCACGAGTATGCTTTTGTGGAGAGACCATATCGTAGAGTGAGAACGTGTCATTGTCGGCCTGGATAATGGAATGATGAAGCATACCTGGTGTCAGGAGCGCGACACGACGCGCAAGCATATTAGCAACTTCGTATTGCTTCTTTATGATAAACGAAGGTCTAATTGGCTGTGCTAGATGAAGGGCCTCCTGAAAATGACGAGTATGGCGCAAAAAAGTACTACTATGATCGAGCAGGGCATCAAGCGCATCATCGATTGGATCGATATTGTTATCATTTGAAAGTTTCTCAATATCGATATCATGTTGAACAAGAAAAGTATGTAACTCTTCCCATGCGTACTGTGCTTTTTCTTCGAGAAGGGTTTTGCTTGGAAGCTGCCAATTTTGATTTGTGGCATAGTCAACGACAAGCGCGTGCGCGGGGAGTATTTCATATAAGTGGCGGAAGGAATCCTCTGTAAGGTGGGAGTTTATATAAACGGTTTGACATACTCGAGGAAGCTCGATGTACTGTAATTGCTCAGGGGTAATGCACCAAAAATGAGCCCCAGGGTACTCATGTGGCGATTCAGGAGTGACGACCATTTGTTGCATGCGAGTAATGCTGTGAGTAAGACTAAGCAGTTGATCTGCATCGATAGTTTGTGTGCGCTTATGTTGAAGTGTCTGAAGGGCAGAGGTCCATTGTTTTTGTATAAGCTTTGCTATGATTTTAGGTGAAGATGATACGATAATTGCCTTGCCATAAAGATGACGAGTTTGCCAGTGCTGAGTAATATTGGAGGCCAGAGCATTGTCCGTCTTGGGCGGGCGTTTCGTTTCCAGATACGCAAGCGGTTTATCCCTCATTGATTCATCACTATATCACAGCATGTGGTGCTGGCGAAAGCTAAAGTGCTCCAATTTTGTGACAATTATGTGATCACGTAGGGGGATTCCCAAAAGTTGACCGGCAGCGGCAAGTTGCTGTGTGAGCGTAATGTCTTTGCTGCTGGGGCGAGCATTTCCAGATGGGTGATTGTGAGCAACGATGACAGACGCGGCTCGATCAACGATTGCATCGCTGTAGATCTCGCGTGGATGCGTAAGGACGCTATCGAGTGTTCCTATGGTAATGGTACGTTGGGCAATAAGACGCTGGCCACCGTCGAGCGCGAGACAGATACAGTATTCCTGCTGTTTATTGCGAATGTCTGCGAGGCGGGCGAGGATGTCTTTTTGGGTGCGAAGTGGTTCAACGTCTTTTACGAGGTAACGTTTGGCAAGTTCAAGTGAGGCAAGGAGCTTGCTGGCGGTCGCCGTGCTGATACCTTTTAAAGAGGTGAAAGTTTCCATATTGAGACTGTCGGTTCCTTTGGCGAGGACTTTTTGGACTTGACGCGCAAGGTAACTGACATCCGTCCCGCGGCTGCCGCTTCCAATAATAACTTCGAGAAGTTCGAAGTCGGAGAGGCTGGGAGCGCCTTTTCGGGACAATTTTTCGCGCGGCCGGTCCTGGGTCGGCAACTGCGATACTTTTCGACTAGCCATACTGGCAATCAGTGTAGCAGAAAAGCAGGCATTTTGTTGAAATCGGAGCGCAACAGAGGCTTAACTGGTAATTATTTAAGAAATATTTTATAATACGTTAAGGAGATTACTACAAGCCTAAGGAGTAGGCCTCGTGGGTATATTTAGCAGGCGTCGTCAGGGGCCGGAAGAGCAGCCGGCACCCATACCTCGATTGTGGGTGTGGAAGTACCACTCTCCGTTCGGCACGATTGCTGTCAGCCGCTTCTTCTTCAAAGACGATCTCGGAGCATATACCGAAAAGGCGAAATGGTTACGATGGAGGATTAGCGGCCGTCCTGGTATCACGGATGTCCGCTGCTACGATTCCTATCTTGCCGTTGAGTGGAAACCGTCTGAGCGAGAGGGGGACGTCGAGACGGCAACGGCGGAACTCTGTGAGTTGGTTATTGCACACCTCCGCGAGGTATTCGAATGGGAGGATGTGCAAATCGCCTACATCGATGACCAGATGGAGCTCATGAAACTGAAACATCAGGAGTGGCCATCCGGTTCGACGAACTGGCT
>CAYZCX010000010.1:18749-34044 GCA_964477195.1 uncultured Candidatus Saccharibacteria bacterium | reverse complement strand
CAATTACACATCCACTTCCAGGGTGGTGGGCAAGTACCCAGTACATTGGTCTGATTCCACGCTTAAAACAGAGTTTTATAGAAGCAGAGACGAGGGAAGCCAAAGCGCGATATCCTGAAGATATTCGACGCGTTACAACCATGTCGGTATGCCCCGTCTGTCATGGCGGCCGGCTTACCAAAGTCGCCCTTGCAAGCAAAATTGACGGGCATAATATCGCCGATTACGCGGAGATGGAAATCAATGACCTTCTTCCTATCATTAGAGGTATTAGAGAGCCTGTTGCGGCCACGATTACTGCGGGCATACAAGAACGACTCGAGGGCATGAGAGCAATTGGGCTCGGATACCTCAGCCTTCACCGCGAGACTGCGACACTCTCAGGCGGCGAATCGCAGCGCGTAAAAATGGTAAAACACCTAGGGAGCAGTCTCACCGACATCACCTACATACTCGACGAACCAAGCGTCGGTCTCCACCCTAGTAATGTTGCGCAACTTATCAATCTCCTCAAGCAGTTACGAGACAAGGGAAATACCGTCCTCGTCGTTGAGCACGATCCAGATATTATGAAAGCAGCTGATAATATTGTCGACATGGGGCCCAAGGCAGGAACACAAGGAGGAGAAGTAGTCTATGCGGGGCCATTCGATGGATTAAAGAATGCTGACACTATCACAAGTCACAGTCTTAAAAAAAGGCCTCAAGCCAACGTTTCCCCGCGCGAAAAATCAGGAATACTTTCTATCAAGCGAGCAAACTACAATAATTTGCAGGATGTATCTGTCGATATACCCACAGGAGTACTTACGGTTATAACAGGGGTAGCCGGCTCGGGCAAAAGCTCACTCGTGAGCGGAGAGTTGCCTCGCCACTATCCCGAAGCAATTATTATTGATCAGTCTGCTATCCACACGTCAAAACGTTCAAATCTACTCACATTTCTCGGTATATTCGACGAAATTCGTACACTCTTTGCCGATGCTAATAGAGTCGACCCGTCATTATTTAGCTTTAATTCAAAAGGTGCGTGTCCAAACTGCAAAGGCTTAGGCTCTATTACAACAGACTTGGCTTTCATGGATCCAATTGAAACAATATGCGACGTATGTCATGGAAAACGATTCACCGATAAAGTTCTGGGCTACACGTTTGCGGGCAAAAATATCCACGACGTCCTCACGCTCACTGTGGCAACCGCGCTGACATTCTTCTCAAAAAATGCCACAATTTTCGCCGCTCTTACTCATCTTAGTGACGTTGGCCTAGGCTACCTGACTCTCGGACAGCCACTTAGCACATTATCGGGTGGCGAGGCACAACGCATTAAACTCGCCGATCGGCTGGATGCATCCGGCGAACATATTTACATCATGGACGAGCCTACCACAGGACTACATATGGCCGACATACGACAACTCGTTGCCATCATAAATCGTCTCGTAGAATCAGGGAGTACGGTGATCGTCATCGAGCATAATATTGATGTCATCAGCCAAGCTGACTGGATAATCGAGCTTGGTCCCGGACCCGGAAAAGATGGTGGCAAGGTAATATTTACCGGCACCCCGCAGGAACTTCGTACAGCCAAGCACACCGCCACAGGCCCATTCTTACGCTAAAAAACATTCATAAAAAAAGGAGTTCACCCGAAGGCTGGACGAGTGACTATCACTCGGAACTCCTTTCGGCATGAACTCACTTTGGGGCAGCCAGGCGAACCCTTTGGTTTGCCTTCAAATCCTTCTGCTTCCCATTCGGAAGGACGATGGTCACAACCTTCCCATCATCAGATACTTTGATATCGCAGACGGTAAGATAGGGGCTGATTGCTGCGCCAAACAGAATAGAGTAGAACACCTGACCTTTTTGTAATTCTCGTGCGCGCACAGAAAACCCTCCTTGGTCGATTATCTACGATTACTATTATAAAAGAAAAAAGCCTGCGAATCGAATTTTGTCATCTACCCGTAAATATCTCGCACTGGCCAATCGACGCGAGTCTCACTTGGAAGGTATGTCTTTTCAGCTGAATTATACGCAAATGTCATCTTATGGACAGTGCGAAAATAGTCTCCACGCTCACGCGTTTTATAGTCAAGATGCGACTCATGATGCTCTTTTGTCAGTACCGGCCCATCATACACCAGAAACTCGCGCTCCTCATGTGGTCGAAGGATCGTATCGAGTTCGCGCGTAGCTTCAAAGATATGGATCTTATCGACTTCAATTTCTTTATGCCACTCATTAACGATATAGCAATACAGCTGCATTCGTGTGCCGTTCATATGTGGTTTGAGTCGCTTTACAAAAACCACCGGAAAAGTACTATCTTTTCCCTTGATGATATCCGTTGCAGGCGACGAAGTAGAACGATCCTGGTCATTCGCCTCATCTATACTCGAATTAAATAAATCAAAAATACTAGTCATATATTCTCCTCATTCTTTCTCCATTTTACCAGTTCATAGGCAACCTGCATATTGACAAATTGTATATATTTATGTTATTATATAATTCAACTTGCACGTTCGACATTGGAGTACGCATGCGAGGAAGTGTTATCATGGGCCGTATCGATGGCTGGTACGGGGTCGACTGCCTGGTCAAGATGCTCCGGCAGGAAGGGATGCAGGTGAATGTCACCAAACCCTACCCCCAGGGAGCGTGGTCTCTTCAGGTCAGCGAAGACGTCATCCTGACGTTCACCGGCTGTCCGAACGACCACTACGTCTTCTCGATCACCATCAACGCGGACGCGGATGTCGTCGAGCGCCTGAGGCAACGCCTCAGCTCTCCGACTGCCGACGTCAACGTCTACGAGCCCTACATGATGGAAGTGTCCTACCGGCCGAAGCCCTAAGCTTTGCCTGGACACTTAACCCCCGTCGTCGCCTGAAAAGCGACCCGGGGGTTAAAAAATCCCAAAAATATGACCTAAGCTTTTGGCTGTTTCGGAAATTGCGTACGCACGTTTTTATTTAAAACAAGAACAGCAATGACAACAAGCAGTATAGCGCCGCCTGCCTGCGCCACACTAAACCACAAGGGAAGGTGGGGAGTGAATATGATAAACGCAACCGCTCCGAGAGGAGCCAAAATACTAATGACACTGAGCCGTAGCCAGCCGCTCCGTTTTCCTTTTGACATCTGGCCTAATAGATAGAGTAAAACCAATCCACCAACAGCCCATACCCCACCCCGTATGAGGATTGTCCCGGCAGTATCTTCGTCCACTGTATGCTGCAAAAGAAGGGCCGTGACAAAAGCGATAATATTCCAAATGATAAAAAGACCTGCGACTTTTTTTGCTTGGCCAGTACTCTTATTGACGTGTTCACTCATATTTTTTCTCCTTTATTTTTTAGTTGCTCGAATAAACATTTGACAAATAGACTGAGCATAACTTTGGGTATCGATAGTAGGATTTTCTAGCAGATAAAACGATGACCCATCAATAACAAAGCGAAGCGAGACGGCCATCGTTCGTGCATCAAAGGCCTGGAATTCTCCCGCTGCCTGGCCCCTCAAAAAAAGCAACTCCAAGAGGTCAACCGCATTGCCGCCATAGTTCACCGCTGGAGTACTGAGCATGATCTGGTGAACGGCTGCAATTTGCTCCGCATGCTCTGCCAGATACTCGATATTTGAAGTTATATATGCCTCTAGCTTGTCACTCATATGCGCTACAGCATCAATGCGCGGTTTCATATATGCCGCGCCATCTGCGTATACTGTCCCGACAATTGCCGCAATAAGCTCTGCTTTGTCGGAAAAATGATACATGATGGTACTCTTGCTCACACCCGCTTCTTTTGCAATTGCCGTAAGCGAAGTTGCTGCATATCCATCTGCATTGATTGCCCTAATAGCAGCATCGATAATATCCTGTCGACGAACTTGTTGTATGCGAGTAAGTTGAATTTTATTATCTGAACGCATGGACTAATTTTATACCGATCGGTCAGGTTTTTCAATAGCCCCGTGCTCCTGTGCTATACTGACCTCATGTTACAAATTCCGGACAATCCGAACCTCGCAGCACTACAAAAGTATGTCGAGCAACTCGAGCAAGAACGCGGTTTTACCGAGAGCACGCTTCAACAACAGTGCCTCCAACTCGGCGAAGAAGTAGGGGAGCTCTTCAAAGCCATACGCAAACACCAGAACATGCGCCTCGACCCGAACTCAAAAGTTGGTACGCCAGATGAAGAACTTGCAGATATCCTTATATATCTTCTTGCTATCGCCAATCGCCTTGATATTGACCTTGAGCAAGCACTCCGTGCCAAAGAAGAAATCAACAAGACGCGAACCTGGAGCGCGTAACTCAGCCCGGGCTTGCCAGCTGGCATTATTATCTAATAAAGTTCTTTTTTGGAATTTTGCCGGTGAGGCGACCAAGCTCTCTCGAGCGCGGTCGCCTCACCTCGCCTCACAGCAGCGTGAGCCCCGTCACCGTTCTGTCGTAACGGACATAGTCGAGCGCTTCGGCAAGCGGGAAGTGCCAAATGCACTCGTGCCCGTCGCGGGATGGGACGAATACCCACGCCATCGAGTTGTTGCTCTGCATGTCAGGCACCAGCAGGACGGCAGGTTGCACGCGCTTCTTCCTGTTGGGCGGCCAGTTATCATCGAGTGTTGCGTCGATGACATGGCCGTTACTGAGCAGCTCTGCGACATCTTGTTTTGTCGCGACCTTCTTGATATCACGAGCTGCACCCGTGGCGAAGAATGGCTCCATGCGTGCCAGGTGGACTTGATCCGCCTGATCGTTGCGAGCCAGCACATCCGGCGTGAAGTACGCCTCATGCTCATCGCCCCAGCAGTCCGCGCCGTAGTACTCGCGGAGATAGGACTTGCCCTCTCGCCGCCCACATTCCATATCGTAGGAGCTGATCCCCACGCTCTTGAACCCTTGGCGCAGTAAGTAGAAATGCGCATCAGCGTCTGAGAGGCCCGCATTGGCGCCGCGCGAACCCGCGGCGCGTTCGATTTCGACCATACTCGGTACCTGACGGCGGAACACATACAGGATCTGGGCTGTCACACAGGTGACGTACCCATTTTTGTGGTGAGGATGAAGCTCCATCGGTTCACGCGGTACATTGGCAGCCATCTTTACAACTCCTTGCGTAGTGGGGGTAGGCCTGTCGCATATAATTGCATAAATGTATACAAATTTCAATACTCCATAAATAAGCACCCCCCTATATCCTCGAACTTCCTGCTACTATAGAATCATGAGAGCCTTTCTCTTTGTTCTTGAGGAGTAAACGACTGTGATTAAATGCGAGAACCCGCTCCTTAGCGGAGCAAGCTCAACGCATGTGAAGCGGGTATATACAGAGACGATTCTACGGAAGATACTCTTGGAGTTTATACTCCACAACAAGTGCCCGAATATTCTCGGGTCCATTTTGCAGAATACCTTCAATGGCTTCTCGTACCTTTTGAGAGTTCTTGATCCAGTGGTAACCTTCTAATTGCCTCGCGGCATTTCTCAGAATCTTGTGCTGCTCCCTGGACTCCAGGCAGTCCAGTAGCTCAATGCAGAGGGCAAAGTCCAGGCCTATCTCTTCCAGGTGTAATCCGCCCCAGGCTACGCTGAAGCAAATATCCGAAGCCAGACTGGGTTCGATGACCAGCAGGCGACGAATCGCTTCCAACGCTGCTGCACGCTCTTCGCCGGCAAGCGTACGCATGCGTTTTATTACATCCGTACGGTCGCACACCACCTTCGTATTCCCAATGTAATACGGCGATGCACTGAACCTATCCATGAAAAGTTCAACCAATTGTTCGTAGGGCACAGACATAACCTCTCCTTTGTCTCGGGTACGTTATTCATTTAATACTAATATTGACGTATTTGCAAGTTAAAATCCTGGGCGAACTACGAAGAACTTTTTTTGGTAAATTGTTGTCTTATGACAGGTCGAGACAGAAGAATAAGCAGAGCTACTGGGATCAGTGCCTGAACCGCCTGCTCAAGACGCAGCCACCATGGATACTCACCGACAAGTATAACGACCGAGAGTGCACTAACCAGCGCAAGTGCAGATGTCATGAGCATACGCAAGTACCCCCAGAATTTGCCGCGACGCCACAAAAATACAAAGAGAAAAAAGGCGATTCCTAGGATTAATTCGGTCACAACCCGGCCCCAGAGATATATAGTAATTTCACCCGGACGCTGCATATCGGCAATGACCGCAAGTACCCAAAATACAACACATAACCCAAAGAATATACCCACCAGCCACATCACTCTTTTCGCGATGGCTCGAACCGGGTCATGTAGAGGGAGGGAGGCGAATGGCATCGTATCTCGCTTGCGATAACGATTCATATTATTTTACAGTCCCTGCCTGCGCCTTGACAGAGTTTACGCTCAGCTTTTTATATAAAACCCACAACAGCCAAACCATAACGACAAGCATCACACCCAAACCGATACGATCAACGAGTTCCAGATGCGCCGCTACCAAGCCAAAGAGCGTATGTCCGACAAGCGCCCCACTTGCAAGGGCTAATGCACGCTGCGAATTCCAACTAACCGCCTGCGTCCATTTATTAATATACTTATACGCCAGCAGGGCAATTACCACTCCTGCACTAATCGGAATATACGCCCACGCGCCCTGAGTAAAGAGGGGTTGATGCGCACCAGCAAACGGATACATCAGACCAAAGACGAGCATCATGCCAACCGTCCCAAAAAGCACCAACGATCTTGAAGAGGGAACGGGCTGTTCGATAAGAGTCGTCTGTTTCTTGCGTGGCAAAATACGGAGTGCGATAACTCCGACCGCGATGATAGCAATAATGTAGCCGATAACTAGGGCAAGCGGTTGATCATACCCCGGATCTTGGCTCGGCGGAACCGTGATTCGAAGTAGGCCGACACCAATGAGAGCAAACAGTGTTACCCACACCAACCCGCCTTTTTTCAAGTATGGACGGTCCTTAAAGGCAGGGAAGAGGAGGTTGGTAATAAATATCGGTATGACAACACTGAAAATAATATGATAGATAATGTTCAGTACCCAATAGGCAATATTAAAGCCTAGAATTTGTGGCGCCCAATCCGCAGTATGGTAGAGATGCGTACTTGTAAGAGCCTGTAAACCCAAGCCATCTTCGGCCAGTTCGTAGGCAAGGCCAAGCACTATGATACTCGGCCACCCTCGTCCTGTCCGCATCACGAGTTCGCGTATTAACAAAACTCCGGCACCATAGATCGGCAACCATAGTATCAAAAGGTACGCAAGATGCAGCGGGGTACTGCCAAATGTCAATTCAGCGATAATTGGCGTGAGTAATGCAAGTGTCCACGCCGCCTTGCGATTACGAAGGATTGTTTTTGCTTTGTCTTTCATTTTTTCTCCTCTTTTTGTAATGCCTTTTTAAATAACTTCACTAATTCGTCTGCGTATTCCTGTGTACCACCGCCCGGATGATGAGTCATCTCAATCAACACGCCATCGAGCGCCTGCCGCAGCGTACGAGCCATAATTGACACCGAAAATTGACGGAACTCACCTTGCTTTTGCCCCGCACGCAAGATTGTTCCAACATCCGACAGCTCTTTGTGAAGTCTGGCAACCGCCACCGCATTCGGAATTCCTTTGCTACTTAAGTGGAGTCTCAGACTACCGAGTGCAATAACATACGCGCGATATTCTTGGTAAAAACGAATGCTCTGTCTTATGAATGCTTCGATTTGGCCCTGCGCAGTTACTTCGACATCAATTGCTGGTCGCACGACTGCTAAGCCTTTATCGTAAATCGCATTGATAACGGCATCGACAAGAGCCTCTTTGGTTTTGAAATGATAGGCGATGACGCTCTTGCTCACCCCAACACGTCGGCCTATCTCGGCAAATGACGTCCTCGTGTAGCCATTTTCAGCCAGCGAGTTGATTGCCGCATGGATGATTTCATCTTGCCGCTGTTTCTGAATAGCGCTAGAGCGTGCAGCTTGCTTATGCATAAGATAATTTTAGAACGCACGTTCTAAAAAAGCAATGTCGTTTCATTCCCGTTTTTTTATTAAAAAGAAGCCCTTATTATCATAGGGCTTCTTTTTCCAGTTTTCTCCCTACGCCGAAAGTTGACGCAGATCGTCCATAATTTGCTGCATATGGCCCACTGGTGATACATTTTCGTATGTCTTAACGATCATGCCCTGCGGATCAATCAATAATGTATTACGTCGCGTTCGGTCAGCCGCATCATCATATGAATCGTATGCTTTAATGACACTTTTACCTGGATCAGCGAGAATTGTAAAATTAAGCGCGTGATTATCGGCAAATTTTTTGTGTGATGCCTGATCGTCAGCGGATATACCGACCACTTCGGCGCCTGCGTCAATCAGATCCTGCCGCCCATCACGAAACATACACGCTTCCGCTGTACAGCCTGGCGTTTCATCTTGTGGGTAAAAATAAAGCACCAGCCATTTATCGTGATACTCCTTCAGTGAGTGCATCGTACCATTCTGATCAGCTAGTGTGAAATCGGGAGCCTGCTTCATATTAGCGCGCCTCCGTAAATTGTTCTTTTGCCTGGTCGTAGTGGAAGACAGAACTTTCTGTTTTTGCTTCAGGCAAAATCTCGCCCTTTTCAAACTTTTCCCAGAGTTCCTCGGCAACCTTGTGTGCCTTATCTTCGAGTTCGGGCAATACGATAACGTCTTCATTAAACTGTGGATCGGTACGAATTTCGGCGAGTACGATGCGATCGGTGCTGCTGAGGTTAATCCCAACGTGCTCAACGCCAGCAGGGAAGTATAAAAAGTCACCTGGACCATGGAAAATAGGTTCCATATTCGGTCCTACAAGCGCTGCACCCCACCCTTCGACGATAAATAAAACGATCTCATTATCTTTATGAATGTGTGGCCTGGCAATCTTTTTTGGGGGCATGATTATCAAGCCTCCCGAAATTTTAGAACAACCAGCCGTGTCTTTGGCCATTGCTCGCGATAAACGCTGACTCTGTGCACCTATTTCTATTTTTGATTCGTATGGCGATATAACACAGCCACCTGCAGCCTTGCGCGGTAAATGCTTTAAGTCCATGATGATGCCCCCTAATTTAATTTTTTAATCATCGTTTTAAATGCTTGCTGCTTTCAGGCAAGATAAGCCGGTTGAAACAACGCACAAATATAACGAATGTATTTTACACTAAGTTAATAATTTTAGCTATGGACTGGATCCGCCCGCTTCTTCCGAAAAGGGCTAAACACTTTGCTTTCGCTGCTCATTGCGACGATAACCGCCAAGAAGATCAATACACTTCCTACTGCTTCGCTGGGGGAGGGTATTTCGCGAAAGAGAATAAACCCAAGCAACATGCCAAAAAATATCTGCATTGCCAAAATAACACCGCCAACATTCACATCGAAATGGCTGAATCCTCGCAGTAGCAATCGGCCAAACGCGATCGAGGCGATAGCGTAGAGCACCATGGCGATAATAGCGCCGAGACTCACCGCTTTTATCGCCGCACCTCCTCCTATAAAAAGCAACGGCAAGGTACATATACCAGCAATAGCGTATTGATAAGTAACGACCAGGCCACGATCAACATCACGAAGTTGTTTACGCACGACGTTGGACAATCCGTCACACACGCCCGCCCCAAACCCAGCCACAATACCAATGCTGAGACCCATGAGATCTGATCCATACATAGCCAGGCCAGCCAAAGCAACGAGCACTGCACCAATTTTTAATGCCGATGTTTTTTCACGCAACAAAAATACCCCGACAAGAAACGACGTCACGATACTTCCCGCATAAATAAGCGAAAACGTATTACCAACTTTGGTACTGGTCACAGAAAAAGTAAAAAGAAGTGCTAGCCCACAGGTCAGCAAGCCCAGCAGTACAATCTTGAGATACTGACTTTTTGTATAGCCCCGCAGCTTTATGCCTTTTTTCCGACCTATAAATACCAAGCCTGCCATAAGTCCAGCCGCAAGTAGGCACCGTGCTGCCGTTTGCGAAGCAGCACTGAACATAGGTGACACAAAGCGTGCCCAAATTCCGAATGTACTCACCACAAACGCGCCGCTAAGAAGCGACATCGCGCCCAATGTTTTTTCACTTACCGTTTTCATTCCCACCTCGTATTTATTTCACTAATTAATCTTCTAAAAGCGACAAAATATTGCCTGCGGGGTCTTTAAACCACGCGATGTTCGGTCCCATATTTGCCTTCTTACCCCATGCGATGCCTTTTTCATCAGTCATATCATAGTGCTCGAATGAGACCCCCTTCGCCGTCAAACCATCGACTGACTCTTCAATATCATCAACCATTATATTCATAATAGTAAACGTTGCCGGCTGATGATCTGGTTTAGGATAAATAAACGTACGACCACCATTCACAAACTGCAGTGTCAAAATACCACCGCTATTTTCCTCGATAGAAAAGCCCAATATTTCACCATAGAATTTTTTTGCCTCAGCAATATCGTTGGTTGAGAATCCGTTAATAACTGGCGTGTCTTTGAACATAATTTCTCCTTTTATAAGTTAAAGTTAAACCTGCTTGGTCGATACGGAATCATAGCTCATTTTTTCGCCATTTTGCTCCCATTCCCAATGCCCAGCGAGTCTTGTGTCGTTATCGGTGAGCTTCCCAATAAAACTTCCGCTACGGTCATTCATGCTACTATCCAGGGCTACTTCAAAGTCTTCACCCTGAATATTATAAATATATTTAATAGGTCGACCATCATTATCAAGCATGTCTCGATGGTTTGCAAAAAAGTGAGTTTTAAGCTGACCACTCTCTTCGTCATAACCAATCATTTCGATACCTGAATCCATTTTTTGCATCATGAAATTATGACCACTTGTCCATTCGTATAATGTCTCGCTGCCGCTCTCGTCTTTCCAGGTCCCCTCTAAACGGTTCAACTGTGCAAATGCTTCTTCTCGATTTTTATAATGAACCTGTGCCATAACCCCTCCTGTCTGGAAATAATACTGGATATCTCTATTATATCGCGAAAAGAAAATTAAAAATTCCACAAATGTGGAATTTCGTCGATAATTGAATAAAGTGTGCGTAGGTAGCCACACGTAAAGCCACGAAAGACCGGGGCAGGGTCAGACAACAAATTAGGATAGAGCTTCTAGTAAAGAGCAACTTATCTGTTTCCGAATTACCCCGTACCTCTTCCAGTCGCTAGAACTGTGCTCTGACCTCGGTCACCAGGTCCTTGTAGTACCGGACTCCTGGCGGCAGTTGGCCATCGCACTGCCCGATCAGAGCATCGAGCTTGTCGCAGTACTCCAGGACCTTATCCCGGTTGTTGCCGGCGACGAACGCGAGCATCACCGTCGACACCACGTGCATTCGGTCACGAATGCCATCCGGCTCGACGTATGCGATTCTCAAGACGCCCATGACATCTCCTACTTTCGTAGTTTTGGATACGTGCAGCTACCTTATCTGTGTTATAACATATTTTTAATAGTTTATCAATTATTTAAGGTTGAGGGAGTCGAGAAGTTTCTTGGCATCATCGGTCGTAATAGTCTTAACGGTAGATGTATAAGGTTTTGCCACTTCACCCTGCGCAATACTCACCGTGACAACCGAGCCTCCATGAACCGTCATGAAATGGTGAGCCGTACTGTTGAATCCGAGTGATGTATCAGACTGTGTGTAGGCGAATGACGTATCCCCATAGTTAAAGTCAACCGCTGTATCAGATTTGGATTTCTTCAATCCCTGGACAGCACTCGTCGCCTCACTAGCGCTAGGGTAGCTCGCGATACTCAGGGTAAGTTCATTTGGAAAACGAGTCTGCAGATCAGCAAAACCTTGCTTTTTATAGTCAGGTTGCTTGGCGTCATCGTCTCCATAACGGAAATGAACGCTACACTGCGAACTGATACCGGGTGAGCTTTCACTGATTTTGCCATACTTGTAATCATTGCTTACTTTTGTCTGTTCATAATGAAGATTGCCCAGTATCTCATCGGCTTTTTTGAAATTGAGAGCGCTACAAGCATCGATCAGCTTTGTGTCACCAATCGAACCAAGATTACTGAAGTTGTATGGCTTGGTAGCGGTTGCTGTATTATTCAGATTTTTCACGATAGTCGTCGCGAGTCCATCGAGCTTCGCGGGAGCGTTATCCGCAGTGACATTTCCCACGCTATATTTGAGCTCTATGACTCTATTCTCAAGAAGTATCGCGGCCGTCACTGTATCATCCCTGCTGAAAGAATCACTCTGCACCAAACTCGTATCTTTTAGCGATGGGAACGGTGCCCCTTTGTTACTAGCTTGGCGTGTCTTAAAGATTTTTTGTGCGGCTTCAACACTTGGATACTGACTTACTGATACAATGACATGTTTTTGATCAAAGGAGCTGAACTCCGAGAGAATATAGTCACATTTTGAATTTACCGTTCCAGAAAGAAGAGAATCTTCAATGGTTTTAGAGAGGTCATAGCGACCGCCCGGTGTTTGATCATAGGGAATAGCCTGCGTTGCAGTGACAGCTTCACCTCCTTTATCATCTCGAAGATCCGCGCCTGCTTTTTTAATATCATCACGAGATAAAGCGTTACAGGCATACAGGTATGGATACGTTCCAACAGTGAGGGTAGGGGCAGTACTGGCTTTTTGCCCATTTGAGCCGTTATTTACAGCAGAAAGGATGCTTATAATAACACCTACCACGACGATCACCGCAAGTAAACAAATTCCGAGAATAATATAGAGCTTATTTTTATTACGTTTTGTCGTCGGTATCTCAGGGCTATTAGTGGGTTGTTCGTCCATATCTTATCTCCGTTTTTCAAAGTAATAAATGCGTCTCTTTCATTATACAGAAAAGCTTCACGATTGAGTCATTTGGAAGCTTATCAAAATGGTGGTATAGTATACTCGTCGTCAACCGAGAAGGTGAGAATATTGCCCGAAGAAGCAAGGGGTCAATTCCAGGTCATCTACGCCCCTGTGGATATACCTGGATATCCGATGGAGCGCGAGCGGGTACAGCAACTTCACCATGTGCAAAGTCGTCAGGATCTTCTGGCGAGGGCGCGGGAAGCCTGCGGTCAATGGGAAGACCCGAGTCTTACCATCAAGCGCATCGACTGGTTCGGAGATACCTCAGAGCCTAGCCACCGGGACGTATGGTCCCGTCATCCTGGCATGAAAAAATGGGATGAAGGCTGGGATGAGAAATTCTGCCGGATGATCTTCGACGAGTGAATTTCATAAACTAAGCTCACAACCTACCAAAGGATAGACGTGACTGATTATTGTGATTGCGGAAAGCCCGCGAGTGGTCGCTGCGTGCGAGATGGCGCCTTCGTGTGCGATACGCACGAACGACACTATCCGAAGACTCTCGCGCATCTGCTCGAACAGGAAGGTCAAGAGGTCACGGTGAGCCTGGAACGGCCGTCGGGACCTCCTCTGACCTTCAGCGGCTGGCTAAACGCCGGTGGCGTGGTTCTGTGCCCCAACTGTCTCAAGTTCAGTGTAAACGCCATCCTACCGCGTGTGGTCGAGTGCGTCGGACGCCTCGCCAGAGGGTCTGTTGAGCAGGCGGCCGTTCGCTTGATACGCACAAATGTCTGGGAAGACAACCGCAACGGTTTCACGCTATTTGGCCCGCGCATCATCACAGCGCTGGCCGGAAGTCGACCAGATTGGCTATTCGATGGCTCAATCCATACCTTGGCTGCACTCTATGCAACGGTCGCTCGTCGGCGTTCGCTGACGCCGCCACGACTCGAAGTGAGGTTCAGGCACTCAAAGCGAACAAACCCGCTGATCGGCACACCGAAGGTGAAAGATACCTACGAACCTGTCTGCGCGCTTAATGCCTGGGCATTCCCTTACAGGGATGAGCATGACAAGGTTTGGCTCGTTGGTGCTCGTGGTGCTGTTGTTGGAGAGTCATCGATGTGGCAACCCGATGCCAGTGGCTTCGTCACGATTACGCAGGGTTCGTCGAGCAGGCAAGAGGCCGAGCGAATCAAGCAGCAGGTGGAGGCGACACCGCAAAATTCAAGGCCTCTGCGCGGCAACGCGTGGAGCCAGCCACCATTGGTGGAAGGAGTAATGAAGTTGCTGCGCTAAAAACGACGCTCTTTACGGCAAGTTTATTGGCGCAACAGCACAACTGCTCAAAGCCCGCAGGCGAAAGTCTGCGGGTGTTTTACTGTCTGGATTAATAGTCTCCATACAAATATTGACAAATGGTCAAAAAGAGATAGAGTATAACATTGTTCGATAAATCAGTCGAAATTGGAGTTAACGTGGGTCAGAAGATGCTACTCGAGCAAGCAATCCCTGAGATCGTGCAACCTTTTGGCGGAGTTGTTCCCGTGAGGGGTTACACCGTACAGCGTGACCACGACGGATACGAGTTCTGCCGGGAGGATGATAGCGACAGGCACGCAGTCGACGCCATGGAGAGGCTCTTCAAACGCATTCTCAAGATCACCAGTAGTCTCGACACTGTTCGATGGACTCGCCTCATTATTAGTTGGCGAGTGCCGGGGGCAACGGGCGACATGGGCCTGAGCGGTCATCATGCCTCAGATCCATCCGTACCTGGAAGGGTATCCTTCGACTCGGTGGCAGCATTTCAGGAGTGGTGTACCTCGAGAAACGGCAAATGGACCCTAGACAACGCCAATCGCGTCAACCTGCGTTGGCGCGTAGCGGTTCAGCCCAAGTGAAAGTTTTCTGCCGCTTGCCCCGTGGTGGGTGTCGCAACTAACAATGCGACACCCACCATTATTTTTTCCAATCTTGGCTTAGTCACCCTTTCGGGTACCACCTCATATCGTTGACGCCTTGACAAAATGCCCTTTGAAAATTTAGGATATACAAGTTGTACACACTTCGTTCAAAGGAGAACTATCGTGGGTGATATTGGAAGGCCCGTGCAGGAAAGTGACCTGAGGGTGGGCCTTTTGGTCAACCTCAACGCCACAGCAATCCACCTCAGGGAAACGGAAGACCCGTCGCTGACCTTCGCCCGTATTCCCGAGACCCGCTCGCTCGAAGTCACAGGATACAACAAAAATCAGTACGGATGGCACGTCAGCCTGAAGCACGCAAAGCACCCTGAGTGGAGTCTCAACAGTCTCCACATCGATTATCTCGAAGTCGCCTAGGGTGTGTCCCGGGGGTAGGCCTCGCGACCCCCGGGCCCGGGTAAACAAAACGAGAAAATTACAACACCAGCGCAGAGCACCCCACGAGACTCCCGGAAGCCCGCATTAAGGCG
>CAYZCX010000010.1:0-18739 GCA_964477195.1 uncultured Candidatus Saccharibacteria bacterium | reverse complement strand
CCGCGGTGGGCCCTCCCTATCTGATGCCGCCTGGGGGGGGCCCGGGGCCCCCCCCGGCCACCCCCGGGACACTGATACACAAGAGCTTAACTTACCTCCAGTTGCTAGACATCAGTAAATAGTAGACAAAGTAAAAAGTTCTAGAGAATATTTCTAGAACTTTTTACTTTGTCTGATAATTTCATGGTGATCTCACCGGGAATCGAACCCGGATTGTCAGGATGAGAACCTGATGTCCTAACCGTTAGACGATGAGACCATTTGCTTCGATAACTATAGCAAAGGGAAGGGGTTTTGTACAGAGGTAGTACCAGACCACTCCAGTGACAATAGCACCGGCGAGATTACTTATTTTAGAGAATATGACAGACTACGTAATTAACTTATCGAACAATCCGCCCGAGATATTTGCATTTGTCGGAATTGTACTGTCAATTTTTAGTGCATCCATAAACCCAAAAACATTCAAAAGCGCATTGTCCGCAGACCACATAAAATACGGCTCATCAGCAAACAACGGCATGCGATCCTCATACGAAAGTGCGATGATTTTCTCAAAAAGCGACTCAAGATCCACACGCTTCGCGCGATAGATATGAGGTGATTTTTCGTATCCCGAAGCAGCAAGTGGCACCTGGAGAGCCTGCATGAAGTTAATGATATTCGTACTACCGTAGACAAACTCATCGACAGTAATACCGCTTTTTGCCAGCTCATAAAATTCCTTACGGATATACTCGCGGGCGCTTTCGACTTCTTGCGCTGTGGGGTGGTGCGACTCCGATAGCTCTTCTTGCATAAAATATGTACCGGTTTTGAAGAGATATATATGCTCAACCACATCATCTTTTCCAATAACCAGCTGCACGCTGCCGCCACCAATATCCGCAACTGCGATTCGTTTACCGGGGAAACTTTTTGCCACATGTCGAAAGAAAATCCGCGCTTCATCTTCGTGCGTCAGAACACGGAGCGTTATGCCTGTCTCCTGCGTAATTCGTTCGAGTACCTCGCGAGCATTCGCGGCTTTTCGTACCGCTTCGGTTGTGATCGCTTCGTAGCGAGTTGTGTCATATTCGTCCATTTTTTGTTTGAATTCTTTTAGCGCTTCGATGGTGGTCGTGATAGACTTTTCGATAATTTTATTGCCGGTTTTCTGGAGATCCCTTCCAAGCACCGTCAGTTTTTTATCTTTATACAAAACACGGCCTTGCCCGTCCGAATCAAATTCCCGTATTTCAAACTTGGACTTCAGTGTGCCGACATCAATGATAGCAAGATGAATTTTATTTGGCATATTGTCACTATTTTATGCATGTTTGACACAGAACACAACATAAAAACCTATTGCTTGCAACATAGAAGAGAATACGATACCATAACCCCTACGCGGATGAGGTGATACGATATCTGAGGAGGCGTTATGTTTTTTGAGACACCCGAACAACTCGCGCTATTAACAAAGGACGAGCTCAGAGCATTGCAGGCAAAAGCCTGTGGGCTGACAGACGAAGATGCCGCAGTTCAGTTAGACATTCCTGTGACGACTTTTACGAGTCGCTTAAAGGCAGCTTATGGCAAACTTGGTTACAGTTCAGAAAGCAATGCGACCGACGACATCTCAAACAAAGCATGTCGAGCGGTATGCGCCACGTTAAGGGCAGGAATGATTCAAGGCCCTTACGTAGGGACCGTTCCGCCAACTTTCACCAAGAAAGAACTTGCCGTACTGGAACTTCTTCAGTATGGGTTTTCAACCGCTCTGATCGCACATCGCCTTAGACTGGCCGAAGGAACCGTGAGAAGTCGACTTAATACCATCACCAACAAATGTGGTACAGGTATGCGGACCCAGATCGCCGCAATCGCCGTCATTCACCACCTGATCTAGGAGAAGTCGCCTCATCCGCGCTTCTCCCTTGCGAAATTATCTTCTGTCTTATACCATAGCTTCTGCGCGGATGAGATGCTCACTCACAACTCGGAGGGATACCATGGCACGAAGAGGAATTGGAAAACCCGGTGCATCACTCACCCCGATGGAACTACGAATACTTCAATTACAGTCAGAGGGATCGACTGCCGAAGAAATTGCCAACAAGCTTGGCTACAGTGAAGGAGGGATTAAAGGGGCTCAAAGAGTTATTTACGAAAAGCTAGGGCTTTTCGTGCAGGAAGAACAATCCGGTATACCGATGCGGTACAAGCAATGCAACGCTGTACACCTCGCGATAGAGCGACAGCTTATTGTAGGGCCACCTCCTCTTGAAGACAGGCATCGACAAGCGTTGACTCGTGGTGAGATAGAGGTGATCTATCTCCTTCGGTTTGGATGGACGAAAGAACAAATCGCAGAAAAACTAAGCCTCACCGTTGCTGCGGTTAAGGAGCGCCTTCACAAAGCCTACAGCAAAATTGGGACTTCAAGCCCTGTCCTGCTGATGGTATACGTTGTGTTTCACAAGATCGACCAGTAAAAGAGGCTGCCTCATCCGCGCCTCTTACAAGTTGCCCTTCTAAGCTTAAATAGTTATCATATCTCATGCGCGGATGAGCACCTCTTTTACTGAAGGAATCCTATGACGAGAAGAAGGTCCGGTCAGTCCGGAGACCCGCTCAAGGCTTTTGAGCTTCAGATTCTGCAATTAAAGTCTGAGGGTTTATCGGAAGCAGAAATTGGAAACCAGATAGGTTACAGTGAAGACGGAGTGGGGTGTGCCCTTACACGCATCTACCAGAAATTAGGCCTCTATGAACAAGAGCAGTCGACGGGGTCGATTCGGTACAAAGATACGCGTGCGGTCTATCTGGCCATGGAGCAAAACCTCATCCAAGGTCCTCCACCTTACACAAAAGCACACGAGCCGTTAACTACGGTTGAGATCCAAGCAGCCTCTCTCGTTCAATTTGGGCTATCCTACCAACAAATAGGAGATTTACTTGGACTGACAGCCAAATCAATCAACAGCCGCTTTCAGCGTATATACGCCAAGCTTGGTATATCTAATCGCATTACCCTTATGGTGTACGTCGTATTCCATAAGCTCGACCAATAAGGAGAAGTCGCCTCATCCGCGCTTCTCCCTTGCGAAATTATCTTCTGTCTTATACCATAGCTTCTGCGCGGATGAAGTCTCTGAAAATCTCTCTTGAGGAGTTGAAAATGAGAAAAAGTGGTAAGCCTGGCGATCCTCTTAGCGAGGACAGCTTGGAGATACTTCAGGCAAAATCAGAAGGGCTTTCCGATCGGCAGGTGGGAAACAAGTTAGAAATTAGCGAAGAAACGGTAGGTGCGCGCCTTACGAGGACCTATTGGCGGATGGGGCTCTACAATCCAGAAGATACTTCCAAGGAGCCAGTAAACAAGCTGACCCGCGCCGTTTGTCTTGCTCTCGAAAAAGGCCTTATCCAAGGCCCACCGCTTCGAAATCCTGCACCAGAGCTTGATGAGTTAGAGCTTCCCGTTATTCGACTGCTCCCGACGGGAGCTGGGAATAAACAGATTGCCCACAGCTTAGGTCTGACTGAGCCCATTGTGAAACATAGGCTCGTGACAGCATCCGAGAAGTGTGGGGTCTCAAGCAGGACTGAACTTGCCGCAGTCGCCATCGTTCACCAACTGATCTAGGAGAATCGCCTCATCCGCGCTTCTACCTAAGAAGTTAATTCTTTTGAGAAAGTCATTGCGCTTCTGATGCCCGACCGGTTATCATATTTCTGCGCGGATGAATAGCTCTCGTTAAAAGAGGAGTGATTGTGGTAAAGAGACGCGGCATGCCAGGTGCGCCTTGGGAAGAGCATGACCTCGAAACACTCCAGGCGAAATCGCTTGGCCTCACGGATGGGCAGATAGCGAAAAACCTCTGCATCAGCTACCAATCAATAGGTAATCGTATGGGACGAATCTACAATATCCTAGGACTTTACGATGGTGAGTTAGCCGAAAGGGTGGGAAATAAGCTAAGCTATGCTGTCTGCTATGCACTTCGACATAAGTTGATCGAAGGCCCACCCACTCAAAAGTATCCACCAGACTTTAGCCCTATCGAGCTAAGAGTGGTTTCTTTCATATCACAAGGCTGCTCAGACGAACAAATTGCCGCTCACTTGAGCAAAAGTTTGCGATGGGTCAAGCGCTATGTCGCAAACGCCTACCAAAAGTACGACGCCTCAAGCAGGACACATCTTGCAGCCCTCGCACTCGTCCATGGCTTGATCCAGTAAGAGCAATCTTCATCCGCGCGCTCTTACCTTTGGAAAATGAGTGATTTAGGAGAGGACATATCCTTGCTTTTTTAGCATATAGTGTTCTATCATGGTCCAGGCGCGGATGAGGGCTAATTACTAAGGGGCGAATAGTGGAACTCGCGGAACTTTCGGAAATCGAATTAGAGATTATCCAAGCACGATCAGAAGGGCGCACAGAAGGCGAAACCGCTAGAAACTTGACCCATAAAGAGCGATTTGGCAAGTTCACCGAAGAAAAGGTAGGATGGGCCGCCGGACAGATATACAAAAAACTGGGCATCAGCAGTATGCCCGCGATCGTCTATCTTGCTATTCGAGGAGGGGTCATTTTTGGCCCCGGACATACAACGCCGTCTCGGCCAGTATCTGAGCGAGAACGTCTTGTTGCAAATCTTCTGAAGTACGGTTCGACAAACATGGAAATCGGCGCACGGCTTGGCCGCAGCGAAAAGACAATCAAGCGCCAGATTCAGGATCTTTTTGAGATATACAACGCACGAAGCCGATCCCACCTCATAGCTCTCATGCTAAAAGACGGAATCATCGAATAGAAGTCGCCTCATCCGCGCTTCTATTCCTTAGAGGGAAGTTGTTCCGCAAGAGATTTCATATCATCGATCTCAACACCTTGATTCCAAAGCATCTCAAAGAACTGGCGCTGCGCATCGGCAATTTGCTGATTATGAATTTCGATCCCGAACACCTCTCCATCTTTCCAGTTAAAATACGACGTGACATCATCATATATCGTGGTCGAGTGAGTGATAGGGAACACACCATCGGGAATATAGCGACCCTGCCAATTAGACATGCGCTCATTGGTGTTCTTTTTATACCAAGCCTGCTGCGTTCGCACAAAGTTATCGCTAATAATACTTCGTGACGTGACCCCGCGCTCTTTACATACCTCAACCCAACGCTCAAAAAAAGCAAGTTTCGTCCGGCTCTGCATATTCTCATACAGAATTGATAGGTTCTCTGACTTGCTCCGCGTTTGGTTCCAGAACATCTGCTTTAACCCCTCTGTCCCTTGATACGCTTGAATTTTCGTTGCTTCAGAATGGTGAGCGTTCTTTGATAGCGTATCTTGCAGATCACCGAGGCCGTTATATAGCTCTTGGAGATCTTGTTCTTTTTTTGAAAGCAAGATCTGCAAGTTACTAATAGGGGCGGCTCGGATAATCTTCCGTTTATACTGCGATTCAATCTCAACCAGACCGCTTGCCTGAAGTTCATCCATCAACCGATAAATCCGAGTACGCTCAATGCTCGAGCGGCGGGCGAGCTCCGAGATGGTCTGTTCACCATATGCGTAGAGTGCCAAATAAATATCGGCTATTTCCGAGGAAAGACCAAGTTTAAAGAAGTACGCTCTGATAGCTTGCGTATCGCCCAACATTTTACCTATTTTATCATCTATTGAGGTTAACCGCAACATTTCTACTTCAGCTGCATATCAGGATTGCGCATAAATGCCATGTCAAGAGCAGTTACTCGATCTCCGCTCTCAATCTTACCCTCACGAAGCTGCTCTGCAATATATTCGCTATACTTAATTACTTGCGTACGATGCGTCGCAAGCACACTTTCGCCCTCTGGGATGAGGTAGCGATGACCTGTCACCAGCCGGAGCTGACTCTCCTGAAATTCCATAAGCCCATCCATTGGCAATGGTTGGTCAGGCTCGAGGCCCCGTAGCTGTTTATAGACCTGATGACCTGAATAAGGACCCATAGGAGTGTGTATTTCACCTAAATCGGCAGTCGCTACCGTTTTTACAAAGGCCTCTTCGTACCGTGAATCAAAATCCATTTGATTAGCGGCCTGATCGACAATCTCTCCATTACTATTAAAGATAGGGAGCGTCCCCATTATCGCCGCACCTGTAAGTTTTGAAATAGTTTCAGGAAACCCTCGATTCCGCAACTGTTCTACTACCCACTCAGCACTTTCTCTCTCATCCATTCCTCGGCCTTTTAATTGCACGACATCGTGCGCATGGCCTGCGGTTTGCAAAGCTTCGCGACTCGTCGAGTCAAAGCCAATAGCGCCGCCAACTTGAGCTGAATCTCTTCCTACAATAAAGTTGTGACGAGCGTTATTGTGACCTAACTTACGTATCTTTCCGCCTCTAAAATGAGGAAAGCCGCTACAATAATTCTCTTCTGATATAGCAAGCGCCTGCTGACCGATTCCCCGTAAAATATCTACCTGGTCCCGGTCAAGCTCATAAGGTGCAGCTGACAAACGTTCTCCCATAATTACCTCGATTCTATCGTTATCTCTTTTTGTGACTTTTCGAGCTTACCTAAGTGAACGTCACCCAAAAACCTGTTGTGCAAAAGCTACACAACCCGAGGTATCTTGCACTTCCTTCTTATGCTTGGCATAATAGTGAATAAAGCATCACACTCGATAAATAGGGGGCATCTATTAAACCGTTATCTCTGACACGTTTCTGGCATCGCCGCATCTGCGAGGCGATTATGCTTGTTTCGGTTATCGTACTGGCACTTTATTTTTGGGCGTATTTTGCCGATGTAAAAAGCATCACGTCGTCTCTGCTCGTCCCCGATATTGCCGCGATTACCGCCGGCGTTGCCTTTGCCATCAGTTTCATCTCCTATCTCTGGGCTCCAAAAAAATACATTGCCGTAGGTGTGGGCATCGCCTATGCGTTACTCTGCATCACCACGGCAGCCCTGGTGTTTACCACTGGGGGGCCCTCGTCACCATTCATTGCCCTCTGGATGGTGGTTGCTGTATTTGCGGGCATATTTGGCTGGTATGCACTTTTACCACTTTTTCTTCTCACCCTTGGATATATGGGGTGGTTAAATATTAGTGGCGTTCTTACCCGTGAAATGATCATTACCATTGTTCTAGCAGGGGAATTGCCCTTGGTCGCAAGTTATCTTATGTGGCACGCAAAAAATAAAGCCGAAGGGGAATCGGAGGGTGAAACAGGCCAAGCCTACAAAGAGCTCGCCGCGGAATATAGCCAAGTATCTGATAAATCAGAGGTCGTGATCAACGCTATCGCTGATGGCGTCATCGCGCTAGATAGCAAGGGGGTGATCCAGTTGATAAACCCGGCAGCCGAACAGATCATAGGCTGGAGCAGACAAGATGCACTATCTCTCGATTACAAATCCGTTCTCAAGCTTATCGACGCCAAAGATGCCGAGCTTACCTCCGCAAACGACCCCATCTCCCAAACCCTTGTGACCAACAAAGAGACTGAAAACGACAAGCTGAGCCTCCTCACCAAGACTGGGAAAAAACTCCTTATCTCTCTTACGGTGTCGCCAACAGGACAGACAGGGTCGGGCGTTATCGTGGTATTCCGAGATATCACCAAAGCAAAGGCCGAGGAACGCGAACAGGCAGAATTTATTAGCACCGCAAGTCATGAAATGCGTACTCCCGTTGCCTCTATCGAAGGTTACTTAGGCCTTGCGCTCAACCCAAACACCGCCCAGATCGACCAAAAAGCCAGAGACTATATAAGCAAAGCTCACGAATCCGCCCAACACCTCGGACGGCTCTTCCAGGATCTACTCGATGTCACAAAAGCCGAAGACGGACGCCTTGCCAATAACCCCAAGGTCGTCGATGTCGTCGCTTTTATGCATGATATCGTCGAAGGACTCCGGCCAAAAGCAGAAGCCAAGGGGCTACGCGTTCTCTACAAGCCCATGCCCGAAGACACCGAAGAAGGGACGCTTGGCGAACGCCGCCTCAACCCCGTCTACTACGCCAATGTAGATAACGATCATCTTCGTGAAGTTCTCAACAATCTCGTCGAAAACGCTATTAAATACACACCAAAAGGTGATGTCACGATTGACATCGGTGGCGATGAATCTGGCGAACATATTGTCATCTCGATAGCAGATAGCGGGATTGGTATTCCCAAGGAAGACATGGGTCATCTCTTCCAAAAATTCTACCGAGTAGACAATAGTCAGACTCGCGAAATTGGCGGCACAGGGCTTGGATTATACCTCTCTCGACGTCTCATCGAAGCAATGAATGGTCGCATCTGGGTTGAGAGTGAGTTCCAGCAGGGAAGCACCTTTTATGTTGAAGTTCCTCGCGTCAGCCACGAAGAAGCAACTCGGCTTATCGAGTCGGCAAATCTCACTCAAACACAAACACCCCCGCAAATTATCCCTGATCCCGCATATACGACGGCGCAGCCCACACCCGTCCAGGCTCCTCCTGCAGTCACTCCACCAATAGCCCCGCAGCCTCAACAGTCCCTTCCACCAATCCCCACACCACCATCGACGCCAGCTTCAATTAGCGACAGTACCTACGTTAATCAGCCTGCTGGCGCCATTGCCGAGCAACTTCAGTCAACAATGACACCTATTACACCCCCCAGCGCACAGCCACGACTGGCTCCATCAACACCAGCTCCTTATACTGTCCCAAGGGTGAATACGCCTATAGCAAGCATCGAGCAGGACCCTTCGCGCTATCTTCGGCCTCAGCAGCCAGGTGTTGCGGTTCCGCCTCGTAGTCAAAATCAACCATAAGCGCTATAGCATTTTTAAGAGTCACTTAGTACAATAGAGGGTAATATGACCAAAATACTACTGGTAGAAGACGATAAAAGCCTACGCGAAATCTATGGCGTCCGTCTGCTCGCCGAAGGTTACGATATCGTCTCGGCAGGTGACGGGGAAGAAGCGCTTGCCATGGCTATCAAAGAGCGCCCCGAACTGATCATCAGTGACGTTATGATGCCAAAAATCAGCGGCTTTGACATGCTCGATATTCTCCGCTCAACCACCGAAACAAAAGACATTCGTGTCATCATGATGACCGCTCTCTCAAGTGAAGACCAGCGCGCGCGTGGTCAAGCCCTGGGCGCAGATAAATATCTCGTCAAATCCCAAGTCGGAATCGAAGACGTTGTTCGTACCGTTCACGAAGTGCTCAAAGACGCGCCGGTCACCGGAACTTCTCCAGCGCAAGTTTTTGGCGGAGCCGCACCAAGCGCCCAACCTCGGCCAGCCCCAACGGTTGCCCCACGACCCTCTATTACGCCTCCGATGAGCTCTTCCATCCCCCCTCAAAGTCCACAGCCTCCCCAGGCACCAACACCTCCTCCTGTCTCGCCAACGCCGACACTTCCGCAACCCACAGCGCCATTTTCAACAGCTCGTCCCTCTGGACTAGGGGAGCGGGTCATTCACCCCATCGGATCAAATACGCCTTCCGATGATCTTGCAAGTCGTATGGACCAAGAGCTACAAGGTGCAACCGCGCCTGCCACACCGACAACTCCCACACCTCCTGCCTCACAACCTCCTCTCGTTATCCCGCCGACACCACCAGCTCCATCTGCACTACCAGAACCCACTACACCTGTCACGCCACCAGTACCTCCCACACCGCAACCACAAAAACCAATTATCCCTGATGGCCAAGATTCAGGAATTCAATTTGAGGAAATTCCTCGACCACCGCTCCCACCATCCCCTGGAGCCCCCGTACCCCCTCAGTCTTCTGCCCCACAAGCGTGATATAATTTCTCGTAATGGCTGATGATCCAACAGAACGACTCAACAAACACCTTGCGCTTCAGCTTGGTATTTCTCGTCGTGAAGCCGATGAGTTAATCGAACACGGACAAGTGACGATAAATGGTGCCAAAGCAACGCTTGGGGCTCGGTTTACCCTCGGTGATACTATAGAGGTAAAAGGGAAGACTCTCAGCACGACTGCCCAACTTCGCTATGTTATGTTTAATAAACCAGTCGGTTACGTATGTTCACGTCGAGCTCAGGGCGACAACCCGACAATCTACTCGCTTCTTCCAAAAGACCTTCACGCTCTGAAACCTGTTGGGCGACTTGACAAAGATAGCTCCGGGCTCATCCTTCTCACTAATGATGGCGATTTTGCGTTTCGCATGACACATCCAAAATTTCGCAAAACCAAAATCTATGAAGTCACTCTCGATCAAGATCTAGCTCCGCTCCATCAGCAAATGATTAGTGACTTTGGCGTTCAGCTAGAAGATGGCATAAGTCAGCTCCACCTCTCTCGGACCCGCGAAAATCGCCTCGACTGGCAAATCACAATGCACGAGGGCCGCAATCGACAAATTCGTCGAACATTCGCTTCACTCGGCTACGCGGTGACAAAACTTCATCGCACACACTTTGGCCCCTATGTGCTTGCCGATCTTCCTCCGGGAAAATATCTCGATACCTCTGTTAAATAATTGACTTATTCATATTTTTGTGATATTATAATGAGGTAATCCATTCACGTTTGCCTTAAGGCGAACAGATGAGAGGAAGTTCCGTTGCGTAAATTGATGGCAGTCTCGACTGCCGCCGCTGTCGCTTTCACACTGACCGCGTGCGACAAGCCGAAGCCTCCGCCGCCCACCGCACCGTCGGTCCCGCCGGTGGCCGAAGCGCTGGCCAAGACCCCGTTGGTGGCCGGAGAGATCAGGCCCACCAACGTGCTCGACAGTTCCGTCCACTTCCGTGGCTGGTCCGGTGGCGCCTACGAAGCCACGTGTGGTTCGCAGACGACCGCGATCCTGCTCAACCCGGCCGGCGGCGAGGTGCCTGGTTTTTCCAAGGACACGATCACGACGGTGGTGGATGACGAGAAGATCGTCATCACCTGGGGCAAGCAGCGCGGTGAGCACGCGGTCATCGTCAACAGCGAATACCTGGGGTACGTGACGGACAAGAAGAGTCCCACCACCACCCTCAAGAAGGGTGCGTGGGGCGGCAGGTTCAACACCCTGTACGCTTGCAGCGACCCCATCTGATCCTCCCTCGAATGGAACGCCCGCCGGCCTTAGAACCGGCGGGTTTTCCTTTAGATTGACTTTATCTCATTATATGAATATGATGATTCAGTCCACTTTTTGCTTGTATCAGTAGAGGAGAGTTCCGTGATTCGTCGTTTCGCTCTTTGGGCGCTTGCGATTTTCACCGGTGTGCTCACGCTCACCGCATGCGGTTCCGGCAACGCGCCCCTCAGCGTGAACATCAACGGGAGCGGTGTCAATGTATCGGCCGACGCGTCGACGATCACTGGCGAGGTACTCCACAACGGGTTGACCGCTCAGGGGTTCACGGCCAATGACGCCAAGACCGAGTACACCAAGGGTGATGTCATCATTCTGGTGACAAGCGGGAAGCCGACTGGCGTCAAGTACAAGGGCCAGGCCCTGAAGGACTGCAACCCTACGGGGCAGTCGGTACTTCTCGGCGCCACAACCGGGCTGCTCGACGGCACCCAGGAGGACATCCTCCACCGCTTCTGCGGTAACTAGCAACAGTGGGCCCCGCCGACGAGATTGTCGGCGGGTGTTCCATCTTAGGAAATTATATCTAAAAATGAAGCACCCCCACGAACCGAAGTTCGTGGGGGTCGCTATCCCGGAAGGGAATAGCTAGAGCAGCGCGCCGCTCTCGTCGATCTTGCGCCGCAGTTCCGTGCAGCCGCAGCCACCTTGGCGGCCCAGACAGACCAAGTTGTGAGCTTCCACCACTGCCCGTACCCAGACGGGGACGGGGGCCGGAGTGGAAAGGCCCAGAACGGCATCGAGCCTGCTCGGCACATCGACCGTCCGCTCGGTCCCGTCGGCACAGTACCGCGTGAGACGCACCACGCTCTTGTCGGCTTCGTCGCCCTGCTTGACCTCGAGGATCCAGAAGTTGCCGCCTTCGACACAGATCTGGAGCGTGAAGCCGTAGAGCAGCTCGTTCCGAACGAGGTCGTGCACACGTTTGGGTTCCTGCGGCGAGCTGTCGTGCGATTCGTACCAGACGACCGCGACAGTACCGCCTTTGAGCGAAACCACTTTGTCGGACATTACTTCCTCCACAGGACGTTGGTAGAATTAATTACTATATTACCATAAAAGGTAATATAGGTCAATATCTACCACTCAGCGAATCGACTCTACGGCCCAAGCAGAACAATGGTTACTTCCGACCGCGACGCAGCCAAGATCGCTTCTCAGGTTCCTCAGGCAGTAGGCGGGCTCGCCGAACACCCGCCTCTGTCAAGGTGAACTCCAATGGCCGCACCTGGCCATCGGGCCCAGGATCAGGTCGCCGCTTGGTAATGAAACCATCGTTCTCAAGACGCACGAGTGCCGGGTACGTCGCTCCTGATTGCCCCGTCAACTCCATGAGCTCCAAGCCGGTTGTTGTCCGGCCAAGCCGATGCATTTCCCGCAGCAGATCCCGTGCTTTGCGCTCGACATCCATTAGCTACTCCAATCGTAGTCTGTAATGCAGTAGTACTATACTATATTTGTAACTATTTAGAAAGCATATTGTTTATGCTCGCAAAAATCTTTTACCTCTGTTATAATTAGCCAAGTTATGGCCTCAAAACTTCCTACAGTGGCGATCATCGGACAAGCGAACGTTGGAAAAAGTTCGCTTTTTAACCGTATGGTCAAATCCCAGCAGGCAATTGTGGCCCGTGAAGCCGGTACCACGCGAGACAATGTCCTCGGGAGAGTAGAGTACAATTATCATCAATTTTGGCTCGTCGACACGGCAGGCCTCAAAGATCCAAATGACGAATTTGAAGCGTCGATTCAGGAGCAAATTACCGAGGCGGCGGACGCAGCAGATGTCATCCTTGTCGTCGTTGATAGTACACAGTACGTCAGCGACCAAGATCGCTTCGTCGCAAAAAAAGCGCTTCGCTCCAAAAAACCCGTCATCCTTATTACAAATAAATCTGATCTCAAAACCAGTCTTCCCATCGACGAATTTAAGCGCCTCGGCATCAAATCTATCATTCGTACAAGTGCCGAGCATAGCACGGGAATCACTGAGGTTCTTGACGAGCTCGTCGCGCATATTCCCGCCAAAAGTGAAGAAACGCCAGATGAAGTTCTTCGTATCGCGTTGATCGGTCGGCCAAATGTCGGAAAATCCAACCTTTTCAATACACTTGCGGGTAAACAGCAGGCACTCGTCGCCAATATTGCCGGCACAACACGCGACGTCAACCGTGTCTCAATACGCTATAGCCAGCGCGATATCGAGCTTCTTGATACTGCTGGCGTTCGTAAACCCGGCAAACAAGAGGTGGGAATTGAGAAATTCAGCGTTCTTCGCACGCTTCAAGCAATCGAAGAAGCCGATGTCTGTTTCCTGCTTATGGATGTCAACGAGCTTAATACTCAGCTTGACCAACGTCTTGCGGGCATCATAGATGAAGCCGGGAAGGGGATGGTGATTGTTGTCAGCAAGTGGGATAGTGTCGAGGGAAAAGACGCCTATACTCGCGATGCTCTCGCGCCCCGTATTGCCCACACCTTTAATTTCACTCCATGGGCACCGCTTATCTTTACGAGTAGTGTGACCGGACAGAATGTCACGAAATTATTCGACCTCGCGCTTGACATCGACGCACGACGCAAGCAACCCACCAAGACGCGCGCCCTCAACGACATGCTGCAAAGTGCCATCCAAAAACACCCCCCAGCCGGTCTCAAAAATACTCATCCAAAACTCCGTTATATCGTTCAAACCGACACAACACCACCTTGGTTTGTTATTTATGGATCAAATCTTAAGTTCGTCCACTGGAGCTACAAACGTTACCTTGAGCGCCTCCTCCGTGAAACATACAGCTATGTCGGTACACCAATAAAATTCTCATTCCGAGACGAGAAACAGATCAAAGCAAATAAGGAAAAACAGCAACAGGCAGAGAAAAAATCCGCCTCCAGCGGCTCAGCTGATGGTGACCACGAACAGTCACCACCAGCGAACACCGGTAAGCGGATCTAACACAAAGCAAGCTTCTTCCTGATAAATCGTTTCCTCCTGCTCAGGTTGAAATTCCGACAAATATCGCGAAGACGACGACCTTCTCGCTGGCGCTCGGCCCTAGTGTAGGGTTCAAGCCACATGAGTAACCACCTCTTTCTCCTTTGTACTAAAATTATAAAAGAAAAGAATTCGGTATACAATTAAAGATATGAAAATAATTTTTGCCCAGGGCAACCCCGGAGAAACCTACGTAAAGACCCGTCACAATATCGGGTTTATCGTGCTAGACAAGCTTGCGAGCGATCTGGGCACTTCTTTTGCCGACAAATCCAAGTTTCATGCCTCAGTCGCCGAAACGACCATTGAGGGTGAGAAAATCCTGCTTGTAAAACCCCTCACGTTTTACAATGAAACAGGACTTGCTGCTCGCGCACTAATCGATTTTTACAAACTTGACCCTGGCACCGATTTTCTCGTCGTCCACGATGAACTCGCACTGCCGTTTGGCACCATAAAAACCCGGCCTGATGGTAGCGACGCTGGCAATAACGGCATAAAGTCGCTCAATAGCCACATTGGCCCGCAGTATGCCCGCATTCGAATCGGCATCTATAATCCTCTCCGTGACCAGATAAATGATGCGGATTTTGTCCTCGGGCGCTTTTCGACTGACGAGCAGGAACTTCTCCCTCAAGTTATCGAGCAGGCTCAGGGGTTCATCACCTCATTCTTACAAAATAATCTAGAATCCACCAAAATAACGCTTCTCTAGTCTAAAACATTGCTATTTGTAGCAATTTATACTATAATATCCTACTAATGATCCGTCGGTATTAAAAATTTGGGGCAAGATTTTTAATAGGGGAGGACCATCCTCTCTGCTCACATCTTTTACGCTTTTTATTTTAGAGCGTCGTGAGCGTACGTTGACAATTCGGAAGGAGAACAAGTGACCAATCAGTCACGTCCTCGTGGACTACTGCACATCGCTCTTGTGAGTGCTGCAGCGCTGGCGTTTGTCACTGGTGCTGCCGGATGTAGCAGTTCCGACCCCGACGTCCAAGAGACTGTCCAGTGCGTCGATGCGACCGACACCATCGTTCCCGACGATTACTGCGACGATGACGATCACGCTCACCACGGAGGCGGCGGCTATGCCTTCGTCTTCTTCAACGGTGGCACACGGTATCCCCCAGGGTACCACGTGCCGTCAGGGTCCTACAGCCGCCCCAAGGTCGGCTACAAGGACTCTGCCGGACGATCCAGCGCTGGGCTTTCGCCTTCGGGCAAGGCTCAGACCGGGCAGCGCTCGGTCGGCAGCGCCGGCATTGGCAAGGGTTCCACCGGTGGCGACTCGGGAGGTAGCTGAGCATGAAGCGCATTCACGAAGGCAAGCCCCGCGGAGGCTGGGAAACCCAGGTCCGCAGTGAAGGACTTGTCTATCTCGACTCGACCGACCCCGACGGCAATCCGGTGAAGTACTGGCGCGAAGGCCCGTACTACACCTTGACGTCCGCCGAGCAGGAACTTTTGGAGCACGCGTCGAAGACGATGTTCCAGATGTGCATCGATGCTGGCGACAAGATGGTCAAACACCCTGAGATCATGCAGCGGATGGGAATCCCCGATGTGGCGATTCCCGAAATCATCCGCACTTGGAATCTCGAGGGGGCTCACGAACCTCCGAGCGTCTACGGACGCTTCGACTGGAGGTTCGGCGGCGACTGCGAACAGGCAGAAAAGGACCCGAGTCTTCGGATTCCGAAGCTCTTGGAGTTCAATGCGGACACGCCGACCTCGATCTTCGAGAGCGGTGTGACGCAGTGGAACTGGTTCGAGCAGGCCGATCATGTCGGCAAGGACCAGTGGAACAACCTCTGGGAAGCCATGGTGGAAGCCTGGCGACGCAACATCCAGCTGCTGGAGCGGCAACGCAACCGTAAGATCCGGAAGATTCACCTCGCCTACACGGCGGACGAAAAATCCGGTGAGGACCTCATCAACACCAGCTTCATCGCGGCAGCCGCCAAGGAAGCGGGCTACGAAGTCGAGGTCTTCTACATCGAAGAGCTCAAGGCCACAGTGTCACACGACAACGGGTCATTCTACTACCTCAGTCCGAGCGGCGAGTACATCGACGTACTGTTTAAGCTCTACCCGTGGGAGTGGATGCCCGAAGAACACCTGGTCGAAGGCCACGTCACGTCACCGTTCCTCGCGAACGAGACGACGTGGATCGAGCCGATCTGGAAAATGCTCTGGAGCAACAAGGGACTTCTCCCCGTGCTCTGGAAGCTGTTCAAGGATGACCCGGAGAAGAGCAAGTTTCTTCTGCCGGCGTACTTCGGTGACAAACAGCGCGACGGCTTGACGAGTTATGTCAAGAAGCCGCTTCTCGGTCGCGAAGGTGCCAACGTCACCATCTACCAGGATGGCCAGACCGTTGAAACCACGAGCGGCGTCTACGGCGAAGAAGGGTTCGTGACGCAAGCTTTTGCGCCACTGCCCAACTTCAAGTCGCCCTACTCGGGTGAAGACA
This sequence comes from uncultured Candidatus Saccharibacteria bacterium, assembly GCA_964477195.1. Lineage (GTDB taxonomy): Bacteria > Patescibacteriota > Saccharimonadia > Saccharimonadales > Saccharimonadaceae > JALRBM01. Next base: position 2,167 of record CAYZCX010000010.1, on the reverse strand, counting down.
ACTATCCCCTCATCGGTGTGTGGGTGATCGATGGCGAACCGGCAGGCATGGGGATCCGCGAGAGTAGTGGCCTCATCACCAACAACACCAGTTACTTCGCCCCCCACGTCCTCACGGCCTGATCGGAGTCGAGTACATGAACATCACGCTCTTTGACGGCCAGGTGGCCGCCACTGCACTACTGCAGGGCGTCGTGGCGCTCTTGTTCATCGGCGGCCTCTGGTTCGCCCTGGACAAGTTCACCCGCTTCGACGATTTCCACGAGATCATGGTCAAGCACAACTGGGCCTACCTGGTCCAGCGTGCCGGCATCCTGATCGGTCAGACCCTCGGCATCGCGTCATGCTTCACTTTCACCGGAAGGTGGGGGAGTATCGGCGGAATGGCGATGGGGGCCGCGTGGGTGACTTTCATCATCCTCGTGGCATACCCGATCGTCGATCGGGCTCTCGGACGGGCTACCAAGCCCCAGGAGGCCAACGAAGACGGCATGAGCGTGAGCCTGATCAAGGGAGCCGCGCATGTCACGATCGGCCTGGTCCTGGCGGGTGCGCTCAGCGGCGCATCCCCGGACATCGCCACGGCCATCGCGGCCACGGCAGTCTTCACCGCCCTCGGCCTCGCGGCCGTGGTCGGATCGCTCTACATCCACACTCGTGGACTGAAGTACGACCTGATCGGGGAAGCCCGTAACGGTGAAATGGGTGCCAGCTTCGAGCTGGCCGGTGCGCTGATCGCGGTGGGCATCCTGCTGCGAAACGCCATCGCCGGCGACTTCGTCGGCTGGGTGGCGGGTCTGGCTGGCTTCGGCATCACGTTCGGAGTCAGCTTGATCCTGCTGTACGCCTACCGCGTCATCGCAGGCAAGGTCGTCTTCCGCCACTGCACCGTCAACGGTGCACAGCGAAAAGACGCCGTCGGTCCGGCGGTACTCCTGGCCATTCTCCTTCCGGTCACGGCGCTCCTGGTGAGCTACGTCGTGATCCCGATCGCAGGCATCCTCGCCTGAGTTCGAGGGATCTCGACAGCCTCCACTTCCTCACGAGAAATCGTGAGGAAGTGGAGGCTTTTTAAATTGTAAATATTGACGCAGCTCACCGGCGCTTACATAGAAATCAACCTCGGCGGCTACGTCATCATCACTATCCACACCAATAGGTATTCACATCGTCTCACGACGCGAAGTTGGATTCAGCCGAAACCCCGTAACGAAACTCGCCGCTCGAAAAGAGCCGCCCTAGCTGATGGGCAGCTCTTTTCTTATTAGACACCAAGGAGTGTAATAACAGTTCCAACCAAGACAACGCCGAGCAGGAGCATTATCGCCTGCAGCGTCCCAATATTTCGCGGTTGCTCATGAATATCCGGAATAATATCACTCGCGGCTACATACAAGAAAAACCCTGAGGTCAGCGCCAGAAGGATAGGAACAAATTCGTGGGAATCTTTGGCAAACACATACACCAATATTGCCGCAATAACAGTTGCGACAGCCGTCGCTAAATTAGCAATAATAACCGTCTTACCCTTCCAGCCACGTGACAGAAGAAAAGCAAACGTTCCTAACTCTTTAGGAATTTCGTGGGTCGCGACGGCAAATGTCGTGATAATACCCGTCGGGATACTCACCAGGAACGCAGCCCCAATAGCAAGTCCATCAATCGCATTATGTGTCAGATCGCCGACAACCACCAGCCAGCGCTGCGAAGTCTTATTGCCATGCATTTCTTCGTGCTGATGATGGTGATGGAACCAACCAGCTAAGCGCTCAAACAGGAAAAAAGTCACAAATCCCGCCAAACAATAGAGAAGCATCGCTTTTGGGCCCGCCTCTTCAAAGGCTTCAGGCAAGAGGTCAAAAAAAGCGGCCGCCAGCAGCGCTCCGGCACCAAATGGCATCGTCATAAGCAATGCTGCTTGACGACGCTTTTTTACCTTTAATAGCACCACACCTCCGATGAGCGAGATCAGGCTCCCTAAAATAACAGCCAGTGTCATATAAAGAATTGTCATAAGTACTGTTATAGTACCAGATTTTAAACCAACAAAAAAGCACCAGGTAAGGGTGGGCATCACCTGGTGCCATTTTGCCCTTTAACGCACCCCCTGAGGAGTAAAGCGTGACCCACCTCACACATACGAGAGGTCCGCCGGTTAAAGGGATTAG
>CAYZCX010000009.1:0-37104 GCA_964477195.1 uncultured Candidatus Saccharibacteria bacterium | reverse complement strand
GCCACGATCAATCAGATGAACTAACAGGCACTTCGTGGGGCACCTAGGCAGCGCCGGCGGCGAAGTTTCACTTCGCCCCCGTGCTGTGATACGACTCACGACACAACGCTTCAAAGCGTTCATACTGTAGAGACATGAGTACGGGAAAAACCATTACATACCTGCTTATTAGCGCAGCGCTGACTTGTCTTTCTCTTCATCTTATTCATGATGTATCCCATCCTCCCGCCGCTCAATCACAGGAGTGTCATAACGGCCAAAACGTCCATACAGGGCTTCCTTCGAGTCAAAACGCTAATCTGCAAAAACTAGCCGAATATGAAAAGCTCTGTCACGGTGCTGTCGTAGATCGGCTTATGTTATTCACCGGTATGCCAACAACAAGAGACGAAGCGACGCAATTTGCCAATTCTTTATCAAAAACACTGCAAGAATTTGCCTCTTTCAATATTCCACCACTCGTTGTTTTTGAGCCCAGCCTTTCATCTCCGACTATCTTGTCTGATATTCGTGATGGCGCTCACGATCAAATACTCAATTCGTATTATGCGCAGCTCAAAGCAAATGGCGTAACAGACAAGCAAATGGGAACGTGGATATTATTTCCCGAGGCAAATACGCCGATTTGGCACACCACTAACCCACAGGACTTCCAAAAAAACGTCATCAAAATAGCAACGCTTCAAAAAAGCAATTTCCCTACAAGTCGCATCAGCCTTATGCTCAATAGCCGCACATATCCCGACAATGATACAGACTGGGGTCATGGCGAATTAAACAGTCTTATTCCCTACGTCGACGCACTTCCGCTAGGGCTTGTTGACAGTTTTGGATACCAGGGTTTCCCCTCACATTCTCCTGCTAATGCATCTGCGAGCAATAGCAACCTTACCGTGGACCGCTTTCTCCCTCCGGGTCTTGCTATCGAATCTGCTGAAAAACTGCATCTTCACGATATTTGGTTCAACACAGGAACCTATGAGGCGATGTATACAGATGCGCCAGAAGAACGAGTCGAGCTTAGTACATCAGAGAGAAAAGCCCTCCTTGAGTCTATCGCCACGGCAGCAAAGCAGTCTGGAGAAAAAGGAATGACCGTCTCAATTAATATTTTCGCAGAAGATAAATCTGACACATCAGAGCATACCAACTGGGCATACTGGAATCACACGTCTCAAGCTACTCGTGATGATAGCGCCCTTCTAAAAGCTTTCATTCACCAACTTCGTACAGACCAAACAGGCTTTTCTCTCTACGATCACATTTAACTACTGGGGCGAATGTGAAACGCAGCTTCACTCACAGGAAGAACCTGAAGTCCGCTTTTTTTAATCATAGCTAGTTGCCGCTCAAGCTGATCACGAGTAACATTATACGCACCACTTTCATTCACTCTGTGATATACCAAAACCACCCATTGGCGTTGAGACTTCGCTGTCTCAAGCCATGATTGAAACTCTTTATCGCTCGTACTTTCTAACACGCCCATTGAGTGAATGTCTGTCTCATCAAAGTAACGATCATTATATCCTGCATTTGAAGTGCGAATCAAGCCATAATACCGCACATAAACATCTTGCGTCATTTGATTGTATTGACCAAGTGGGTAAGCAAAGCTCTTTATAGGCCCCAAGCCTTGCTGCTCAAGTGTTTTTTTACTTTGTTCGGCATTCTTTTCTACTTCTGCCTGGCTGAGTGACGTTTGATCACAGTGCGTCAAACTATGTGATGCGATCTCATGGCCCGAAGCCTTCAACTGTTTCAAAGTGTCAAAACCCATGTATCCGTCCACTGGCTGTTTCGCAACGTCGCTGATAATATACTGCGTCGTACGAAACTTATACGCGTCAAGCAGTTTCTTCGCCCCATCCTCGACACTCTCCCATCCATCATCAAACGTAATACTCACTAGCCCAGCACTGAGTTTTGCATCTGAAATTTGATAGATATCATAGGCTCGCGTATCTACATACCCATCTCCCATGGTTGTCGCAACCGCCCGAAATGCGGTCGCGTCCCAATCTAGATGCGCAGTAAACTGGCGCCATGTACTTGAAGATTGCAAAACACCGACATTGCGATAATGCGCTTTTCCTTCCTTGTCTATATATTCCACGGTAGCTTGAACGGGCTTATCACTCCGATACTGAAATCCGTATGCATAGGTTTTTCCCGACTCAATGGTCGTTATGTCAGGTGCCCAGGCTGGCTGTTCGTCTGGTGAGGAATCTTTTTTTGTATTGGTTATCCGCAAAAACGGCGTCTTATCCGCTTCACTCAAAACTTCATAATTACTATTTTCATTTTCGATTCCATGACTATAATAATTTGGCTGCCCGAGGTCGATACCATTTTCAGTCATAAGGGAGTTCCTAATGAGGTTAGGCGTAAAGGCTTGCTGGCTTCTAATTCTATTTTGATACGCATCCGATAAAAGTAAATCGGGATCATGGAGATGACTATCGTCGGCCGCGCATACAACACTCCGCGCCGGTGTCTCAAAACTACGTTCTAATGTTACCGCCGAAAAACCCACTAGAAAAACTCGATACAACACATACGCTCCGGCAATGACCCCACAAAATAAAACGAGTGGTGTCATCGATTTGATAGTCTTCCAGTACCCGAGTTTGCGTTTTTTCACTTCACATCTCCCGGACTTTTCATAGTGATTTCGTATCGGCGCCCTTCGGTCTGCCAGCCATGGCCAACAGTTTTGTAACGCTGAAAAACAATCACTTCAAAAAATGCCCATACAAATATCGCTAACTCCAAAAAGCGCAGTACATAAAAGTAAGATAACGCCAAAAGAATTCGGGGTCGCCGCGAAACATACGCTGAGAAAAATGCAAGTACTATGATCGCGATAAAATCCGCGCTGACAATCGCAATAGGCGTTTTGAGACTCTGCGTCACAATGATAATTATCGGCAATATAATAAGCATTTGGATAAAATAATAAATCGTCTCCCCCATTTGGTATCCGACGCCAAAATCAATCATGTGTGGCCGAAGACATACTCGATACTTTCGAAGCCCCTGAAAAAATCCACGCTGCCATCTCAGTGTTTGCATAATAAAATCATGGAGTGTTCGTGGATCTTGCGTAAAGTTGACTGCTTCGGGAATGAACCTTATTTTTCCTAGATGCTTGCGATGTATCTGCAGTGTCAGGTCAAAATCTTCAGTCAGACTCTCCGTGGTGAAGTTTAGCTCTTTTATGATATCCGTCTTGAAGCACGTCACTGGACCCGGAAGCACCGCAATCGCACCAACCCATGACTGTATTCGTCGAAAAATATGTTGTCCATACGTATAACTAAAACTACGATATATCGATATCCAATTTCCTGGCATGCTCTGAACAAACCCAACCGCGGCAACCCATTTGTGTCCGTTCAAATGCTTTTTATAAATTCGAAAATAATCTTTGCAAAAAATACTATCTGCGTCTGCTACATGCAACCATACATATTTTTTAGTAATCGAAAAATGTGAGATTGCCTGATACACAGCCCCAGCCTTGCCACTGCGCGAAACTGTCAGTACATTTTCTTCTCCGAGCATCTCTAGTGCTATAGCGCGAGTTTTATCATTTGAATCATCGTCGACAACGTAAATATCACGCGCAGCAAGTCCAGCGGCAATAGCTGATCGTATCGTTGTTGCAAGAATCAGTTCTTCGTTATGACCGGGTAAAAGGAGTGCCAAACGCTGACGCCTCGGGTAAGTTCTGTTAGCTGATTCCGTGTGCATACCCCCTCCTCCGGGGTGACCCCTATCAGGCCCGCTTAATTTAAAGTCATGCCTGTATAGTGCTATCTTTTCTATAGCAATGAAGTGATGTCTGTCACTTTTGTTGCATTTTTTACAAGATCCACCCCATATACGGAGTGAGGATTATTTTTCACGAAGGAAATCGCTATAACGTCGTTGTATTAGCTGTCGTTGTATCGCTGTACTTGTTTCCACTTCCCATCATTAGCGGTTTTTTAGGTCGAATAAATGCCAAAATAATGAGCACCATTATTCCTATTACCATAAAGCCCACACCAAATCCAAGCCACCAGTTGCGTAGTTCGGTCGCAAGCGTCTCCAAAACAAGCAAGAGCTTGTCATAGACCGCTGGTGACGCCGACGCAGGTGTACCAAATACTGCAGCGCCCGCATGCAAAAACCATACCTGCACAATTGCAAAAATCGCATTCGCAAATCCAATAGAAATCAATATCCATGCTATTCTTTTCACGCCAGCTCGTTTCGTGATACTCCAGAAAATAATAGCCACAATACATAGAAGAATAATGAACGGAAGGATATAAAGTGAAACAAGGTAATACTGATGGACAACTGGGATAAAGGATAATTGTTCGCTCATTGGTCTGCCCTCAGCATCCTTAAATGTACTTGTGTCAATCGTATTGTTATCCGAAAAGAGCTTGGTATTTAACACCTCTTGACGCGCCGTCTCCGCGATTGCAGCCGTTGAAATACCGTAGGGCCGGCACGTCATCGATAGTAGCTCATCAAGCGACGTGGGTGGTGTAATTATCTGCGTACAAAGAGGAAGATTATCGAGGCGCTGCTTTACATATACGGCGACGTTATCGGCAAAGGTGTTTTTCGGCTGATTCAGATCAACAGAGAAATCAGGGCTCGCAGTCCTCCCCTGTCCCCAGTTATATATATTGTCTATAACCTTCTCGGAGGATTGCCGGACAAAGCTTGACGAAAAAGAAGAACTAAACGCCTGCTGCAGCCCGGGATCATTCACGGGCAGCGACGAAGCGGTCGCCTCTTCGCTCGCCAAGCTATCTTGAGCAGAGATATTATATATTCCGCTTTTGTCTAATGCTTGCTTCAAAGACTGTGGTGTCTCAAACACCGCATACAGACCTACAAATAAGGCCCCTACGGAGATACAAAACGAAAAAAGTAATACTGCAACACTGAGTCCAAACCGGCGAAGCATATTCATATGCCCTTATTGTACGCCCATCTCATGCATTACTCTAGTGTCATTCTTCTTAATTCTAAAAGGTTTATGATTTCTTTTTCTTCGGAAATTTCGCCCCAGCCTTTCGTGCTTCACTGAGGCCAATCGCGACTGCTTGCTTTTTACTTGTTACTTTTTTACCACTCCCGCTTTTCAGCTTGCCTTTCTTCATTTCATGCATTGTCTTTTCAACTTTTTCTTGTGCTTTTTCTCCATATTTTGCCATGCTTCATTCCCCCTACTCTCATTTTAGTACGGGTAAAAAGTGACTGCAAATATATCGCTAATGATTTAAGAAGTCAACTTATTGCCGAGCACTCGCCACCAACTCTTTCCTCGACACGAGAGAACTCATAGAACGACTAGGCACCGATTAGCTGAAGCGCATGATAGACGACAAAGCCCGGCCAGACAATCGCTTTTATAAAAGCGAACAATACTTCACCGAAATTATGGGTATTCTGCAAAAAATAGACAAATGCTCCAATGAATGCCACAAACATAACAAAGCCTAATGGCCCGTGTTGATTCATTACCTTTACTGAGTTGTGATCGCTTTTTACCATATCATCCCCTTGTTAGATGACTTTAGTATATCAGTTTTTATGCAAGAAGTTTTTTACGAGACCGGCTAGTTTTTCACGATAATCACGCTGATTAAATTGCCCGGGATAGTCGACCAGTTCTGTATTGAGCGCGTGAAATCCAGCGTTTCGAAGTGGCTCCGCAGCCTCATCGAATACATTTGATTTGATCAGAATAAGCCCCGTGTCTGACTTGACCAACCTCTCCACGCGCGCAATCAAACTTGGAAGAGCTTCTCTTATTCGTTCGTGACGCTGCTTTTTTGTTACCTTATGCTCCTGCGAAACTTCCAGCGCCTCTATCATATAATAGCCGTCTTGCTCGAAGCGCCGTAGCCACTTCTCTTTATCTTTTTCCAGCTCCACTTCAGTCATTTCAGACGCTTCTAGATACAAAGCCTTCATAGTATTAGTAAATAATCGATCATCTTTGCGTATTCGATCAGTGTAATAAAACTGCCGGCTGCTCTGAATCTCAGCCGACGGCGGTGGAGATTCGGCAATCAACAGAATTTTAATATGCCGAGGCTTATATCTTTCACGTGCTTGATCGTACGTTTTACTCATCCAAATTGCCTACTGAGATCGATTAGTTCTATTAAGTACTTCTACTTCGGTATGAAGTTGATTGACCGACTCCGTCAGTTCTTTTCTCGACTGCGTGTCAGAATTGATTGCCTGAATAAAGGTAAAAACCGCCGTAAAGGTAATCGCCAGCAGCGCGACAAAAAGCACGATAACAATAAGCCAGTTTGTGTTTTGAACAATCCCTACGCCTTTTCCCAGAGACGCTAGCTTGCGATCCAGCGTATCGAAGCGAGCAAGGGTCTTGGGATTTTCTGGCTTTTCACCCGCAGGCAACTCTTCCGCTTGCGGCCGCACTTGTACAGACATTAGAAGAATCCTTCGATAAACAATACCTTTTCGGTATCGTCCCACACCCCAGACATAGCCCTGCCAATATAGTTAAAAAGATTCAGCCCGCCAGTCGACGTTCGTTGATTGATTGCTACGCCCTTTGGCAGGCGTGTATTATTCACCTCAACGTTGAATTTAGGGATAAGGATCCCATTCTTTGGATCATAGTCAAAGATAGTATTAAAGTTATATCTTAATGTCGCAGTCATACGTTAAGGCCCATGTACCCCTTAGTATATACCACAAGCTAGAGGGAAGAAACATCCTGATGGCTTTTTCCAAAACCATTCTGCCTACGCTTGCGTTATCACCCCAGTGTTGTAATAATAGTCATGCCCAATCTGATGGAGGAAGGAAGTTTCGTGCCGAATATCACTTACCTCGGTAGTGGATCACTCCCACGAGGATGGCAGCGACCCACCTGGAAGCTTGTGACGAAGTCGATCCTCAATCGCAAGGAGGGAATTGCAGCTACCGATGCACCACATCTTTACCTTCCCGCTCACCCACTCGGCGAGTCGGCTTCGATCAAGCCCGACGTGGAACTGCTGCATTCGCACGTCGATCCCGACAGTCCGTCGAAGGTGAAGGCAGTTGGTATGGCCCACCCGCAGCTGATTGCTGCGAGCAAGGGCTCCTATCGACTCTTCGTGGCCGCAACAACCATGAAGAGTCTCCATCCTGACGACCGTGTTCCGGGACAGCTTTTCGTCAACCCGACAGTCAAACCCGTCGAAGAGGAAGGATACGAGGACAGGATCGACATGTGCGTCTCCATTTCAGGTGTGGCCACATTGACCCGACGATGGAAGGTCGTCGACGTCATCGGCGCAAATGGCAAGTCGGCTCGCTACGAAGGTGACTCGGCTCACGCTATCCAGCACGAAGACGACCACCTGAACGGCAAAGTCTGCATCGATGTGGGCTTGAGTCAGGGAAATCCGCTCTTCTACGTGCCTCCCGAGGTCCACCGAACGTTCTTCGATGAGTACGTCGCCAAGGGCCGGCTGGAAGACTGGGAGCTCATGTTCTCCCCGCAGCAGTGGCAGGCCATGAAGAACGGTCTTTTCACTCTCAGGTCTTTCGAGAGCTTGCTCTAACAGGGCGTAAGGCAGGACGATTCGAATCTCGAATCGTCCTGCCTTACCTAAAAATGTAATTATATTATAATTCTCAATTCATTAAAAACAGGCTGGCTCGCCTTATCAAGAACGATAAGGCGAGCCAGCCTGTGCGGGGTCACTAGACCAGCCTGAGCCAGTAGGTAGAGATGGCCTGAGATACCCACAGTTGCCAGTCGGGATGGGTCAGCTTGACGCGGACATCCTGCCCTTCTTCTGACGGAAGGACCTCGCTCACCTTCAGCCCCTCTCCCGGATAATCCCTGAAACTGCCAGAATTGATCGCCTCCTGAGAGAGCCTTACAGTGCTCCCCACTTTGAATTCACTCACTTGCAGCTCCTACTCATAGGATACACACGGCCTAGGAGTCATACTATCAATCGTTCGTACTTATAGCAATAGAGGGGAGGAACCCGTCAAGAAATAACTCTACTGCGTTTCTGGGCCGCGATACGCCGCATCAAGTTGAGCAATATCAATCTTTTTCATCTTCAAGAACGCCTGGGTGACACGAGCGGTTTGCTCGGGTGTCCCCTTATGGAGCATCTCACTCATACCGCTTGGTGACACTTGCCACGATATACCGTACTTATCTTTTAGCCACCCGCATTGTTCAGCCTCGGGTACCACCGAAAGCTGTTCCCAATAATAATCTATCTCTTCTTGCGTGTCGCAATTGACAAGGAACGACACGGCTTCGTTAAAGGTAGTCGATTGTTCGGTACCCGAATCCATTGCCGCGAACCATTGATTTTCGAGCATAAAGTCAGTGAACATGATTGAGTCTTTTTTGGCGGGACCGGTATCCTCAAGATAGCGAGCAACCGTGCCTTCCTTGGTGTTTTTAAATACAGATAAGTAATACTTCACAGCCTCTTCGGCTTTATTGACATTTTCGCCTGCGAACACACATGTAGGTATGATAAATGGCCGCGGTTCACCTGAAGGATTTGTTAGCATCAGCTGCCAATTTACCCCATATCGATCCTGCACCCATCCATACAATTTGCTATACGGATACTGCTGAAGTGGCATACGAATTATGCCTTCTGCGGACAGGCTCTGCCAAAGCGCTCGTAAATGCCCCTCAGCCTCATTGTCTGTCGCAGGATCAAAATTAAGCAGAAAAGAAATAGAAGAATTGATCTTAAAAAATGGACCGGCGCTAATTGCCATAAAATCATAGCCATTGAGATTGAACGTTACAACGTCGCTATCACCGCCCGGTGTGTCTTTAAGCGTTATTGTATCGAGTAATTTTGAATTCGGAAATATCTCACAGTAAAAAGTCGCTGCTTCTTTTGCTTCGGTGTCAAACCATAAATGTGGAATAATTTTTTGCATATTGCCCCCTTAACTTTTCTTGCTCTCAATTTGTTTGCGTAGTTCTTCGATCATAAGCTGTGTCTTATAGTGCTCTTCATCTTGCTTGCGGAATATATAGGCAGAAAAACCCGAAATCAACACAGCTTATGCTGTCAGTTGGAGCCATTCTGACTGCCAGTTTTCAAACGTCGAGCTCAAAAATTGCGGCCAAAAATCACTCATTTCAAACTCTTGGCCATGCTGCTGCGCATCTTGTTTCTCAGTGACAAGCTGAGCGACAAACTGACCACCCCAACTCACCAAAAAGAACACTATGAGAATAATCACTGCTCCCCAATTTCGTAGGAATGTATCTTTTCGCTTATATTCGTGGTGTAGCTCAGCCATGTCCCTCCCTTTTGCACTCATTATATAATATATCGTCGCCTCCTTATGCTTATTCTACGCGACGTGCAAATAGCTCCTCTGTTTCACGCATAAATATTTCGGCTGTTTTAGGTCCTACGCCATACAACTCTTGAAGTCGTTTGCCGAACTCATCTTCATCATCACTCCGTTCAAACATAAGCATCAATGACCCTTCATAGTCATCGATTAACTGCCCCATACATATTTGAAGTGCCCGCGCGGTTACTTCGTCATACCGGGTGTATTTACCCTCATCAAGAATGCGCACAAGTTGACGTCGATTAACACTTGCAATCACCCACGGAGTGTCCAACTTATGATCAATAAAACCTGCCAAGTACGCGCCGCAACATTGGATTGAATTGGCTTGCCAAACAAAAACGAGAGCAGAAACCAACGAAATAAATCACTATCTCCAGTCAAGACATCAAGACCAAAATCCGCCGCATGATGAATTGGCTTTGGCTTTTTGGCACGTCGTTGAGACCTGTTCAACTCGTCATATGACATACTCTTATCATAGCAAAACTTGATATATGTAGAGTCTATAGCGCATCCACATATTATTGAACTTTTGCTATGATAAGAGTATGTCTCATAGTATTTCTGATCACTTGCTCAGTTTATTTGATTATGCCGATCAACTCTGCTCGTTAATTGTGACAAATGATACAAAAACACGGAATTACTTCATGACTCTTGTATATATTGAGGATATTATTGACTCTTACGGAAGAGATATTTTATTTACACATAGCAGTCAAAATGAAGATGCCGAGAAAAGTCGGGAAACTATAAATCGACGCCTGGAGAGTCTGAGAAAATCCATTCGGACACTCTCGCAAATGTATAACTTTGATGAAACATTGCGCCAACACAGTCAGGCGCTTCTTACCTGGAGCAAATCTTCTGAAATGAGAGACAATAGTACAGATCTATAAGCACCTGTCTACCTATCTTCATAAACATCACTTAGCACACCACGGGTAAAGGTGATGTTTCCTCATGTACTTAAGCGCATTTGGGTATAACTCTAGCATGTTTACAGTACCATCTCGTATTTGTGATGAGGTCATGTTTGCTTTTTGTGTCGAAATGAGAATATAACTACTTCGAATATTGTGATCGCGCGCTAGTTGCTCCATGATAGTAGCTATTTCTCGAAGCTCATCATCCGCTCTCATACCTACGGCAATTGAACTTTCACGAAGAAGTATATCAAGACTTTCCCACCGATATAGCGCACGAACAACATCAGATCCCATCAGAAAAGTTATATCGCACTCACCAAGAATCCGATGTATCTCAGGCAAGGTATCGTTGATGGTAAATCGTTCAGATTCAAGATTAATGACACGCATGTTTGTAGTAGATGCCATAGCATATTCTATAAGGGCGTGACGATGCACTATATCGGTCACATTATTTTTGGCGCGTGGCTGACGTTCGGGCAAAAAAACAACTTCATCCAATTTACACGCCCGCATGGCTTCTTGCGCAAACGCAACATGACCCGAGTGAATAGGGTCAAATGTACCAGAATAAACACCTACTCGACGCTTCATAACTATACGTGGACATCTCGTACGTTACTATTTTGCAGCCAGCAATCCAAGAAAATCCAGTCCAAGAAATGCAGCTTCAACATCAGTCATTTGACCAGCGCGGATTTGCTTCATAAATTCGGGAAGCTCGACAAGTTCAACGTTCAAAAATTCGTTATCATCAAGCTGCTGATCGCCAACTTTCTTACAATTCCTGGCAACAAAACAGCCGCGGCTCATCATGACATAGGCATCATCAATACAGTCTGTCACGAACTGAATATCGCCCTCGTATCCGGTTTCCTCACGAAGCTCTCGGGCCACAGCCTGCTCGCGAGTTTCACCTTCGTCTACATAGCCACCGGGAAGTTCGTTAAGGAACTTATTCGGCCCAGGGCGAAATTGCTTGACGGTAATAACTTTGTCGTCCTCCGTTAATGCAAGCACGCAAACAGAATTATCGGTTAGTTTGATATAAAAAGTCTTGTGTTTTCCGTTAGGCATCTCATATGTTCGCTCTTCAATTTTCATGAAGTTATCGAACACAATTTGAGATTTCAGTAGCTTCCATGGTTGCATATAATTTCCCTCCTGCAATCATTCATCCTTTGGAGGGTTCTTCTTTGGTGTCGCCTCCCGATTACGTCGAACATAGGATTCAAGCAGTCCAAAAAAACCGCCGAGTGCCGTCAATGCCGCTCCGAGTGTATCGCTCACTTGCAAAATCATCCACGTACCCACAAGCAAGAATACAAGAGCGATCGAGAGCATGCTCAAGCTGAAAAAAGAAAACGGCGAATTTGAAGAATGCTGCATGCGCTTATACACACGAACTGCTGAACGCACGACAAACACACCGATGCAAATAATAAACAGAAGAATGATCAGTGTGACGACACTCATGTTAAATTCATTATATCATTCAAACACACCAATTTCCTCCATGATACACTAGCAATGACAGGAGGAGTGACTCAATGGTTATTGCAGGATTCATTATGACAATCGTCGGCTTAAGTATTCAAATAGGCGCAATCATTCGACTAATAGTACTGCGTCGACACCATCGTCGCAACAGTGACTGGGAACATTTGCCTATCTTTAGGAAATGGCGGCTCATCGAAACGTTATCTGGTTCAGTCGCTGTCTTTAGCATTTTGCCCTTTGGCATTGCGCAAATGCCCGAGCTAGCGGGTGCGGTCCTTGTCGTTGTCATCGCGTTTTTCATCGTTGGCGCATTTGTTGGTGGCGGTGAAGGTGAAGGAGCAAACTAAAAAATGCTCCACGGGTTGACGCGCTGGATATCATATACTGGCGCATCAACCCGTTAATATTTCAATATCGATCCAGTTCAACCTGAAGTTTATTAAGTAAATCCCCTATATCTTTGTATTCAGTAATCTTATCCGCCACAAAACGCAGTGATCCAGATGGTTTGCTTTCCGTTTTATAGAAACAGACAATGGGTACGCCTGCGGCCTTTGCTTGAGCAAGCTCAATCCCCTGTCCGGTTGATGGAAAAGATGTCTCAGCCACAAGAATATCTATTTGCTTTAATTCATCAATCGCATCTACATCAGTATTTTCTGGCTCATGTGGCAAAAAGAATCGATGTATAACAAAGAGCTCAGAGGCCTTAATCGGCTTATAGAGCTCATTTTCATAATCATAATTACCGCCACAGTGAGAAATATAGATATTCATGGCAGTATTATATCTCAAAACTAAAAAGCCTAATGTAGTTGAATAATGTCTTGTATTTCCGCCTGGGAGTGAGCTTGTATTTCACGAGCTCACTCCCAGGACTTTTCTTGTTAATGGAGAATAACTAGAGCATGGTTAGCGACAATTCGGTAGCCTATTCGTTCAGTCCAAGCTGTGTGTATCCGCCCAAAAGCTTCACCGTCCGCGTGTTAGGCGGCATGAAATTGCCCGCCATGATGTCCTCGGCACCTCGTCGGTAAGCCGGCTCGCGCATTGCTGCCTGGCCGGCCAACTCGTTGAGATCAGGAATACTCTGCACAAGGCCGCTCACAGCAGTCTTGGCGTCGCACATCCTGACAAAGGCCGCTTCCACCGTTTTCCGGTCACGACGCTGATCGTAGGCCCAGAAACTCTGGAGCAACGCTGCTTCGGCAACCCTGAGCCTCTCTCCGTGCTCGTACATTCCCATCGCGACCTGCGACAGGTGCGCAACAGACTGTTCCTGGCCATTGGCAGTGCGTTCTTTCACCGCCTTTTCAGCAATGTCCAGCAGACGCCGAAAGACACCTACATAAACGGCCATGGACGCGAATGTCCGAACCCCCTCCTGTACCATGACGTCGCCAAGGAAATCGTCCGTGGCAAAGATGAATCCTTCCGGACCCACTCGAACACTATCGAACATGATCGAGTTGCTATTGGTAGATTTGAGATAGGGCACGCTGTCCCACTCGTGACCCGGAACCATGCCCTTGCTGCCCATCTCAACCATCAAGCAGACAATCGTCCGCTCACTGCCCTCGAGACGAGCGAACACCATGACATGACTTGCAAGATCCGAGCCAGAAACCACCGACTTCGGGCCCTGAAGCTCAAAATCACCGCCAGGCAGACGTTTTGCAATAAGCCTTTGCGGAATGAACGACTCCGCCACATGGCCGATAGAGCCGGGTTCCGAAATTGCGGCACAAAACAGTGAGTTTCGCGCCAGGTTGTAGTAGCGCTCCTTCACTTCTTCAGGAACGTCCGGACGATTAAGCATGGTCATGACGACGTTGTGCATCGTCAGGACCATCGGCGGCGACGCATCACCATAGGCGAGTCGCTGAATCGTCAATCCGTACGTGACCGAATCGACACCTTGTCCCCCGTACTTCTTGGGAATCACCAGGTCGAGATAGTGCTCTTTCATCAGTCGGAACACCTCGGGCTGAATACGTCGCTGGCTATCGGCAGCCAGTGCGTTTCCATCCAGCACCGAGGCATGCCCCCACGCCCGGTCGACAATTTCCCTTTGAGACTCAGTAAGCGTTAGGCTAACCACACCGCTCCAATCTTCAAACAGTGGCTCACAGTATTGCGAGCCGGATAGAATTATACCAAACTTAATAGTCGAACTCTAATTCACTGCCGTACTATCACTTCATTAAAAGCGCAAAACCCGAGATAACCATTATTCCAGCGAGACTATACTTTACGAATCTCTCTCCTTTTTTCAGAGCAATTCGCGTACCGACATACCCGCCCAGATAACAACCGACGAGGGCCGCCAGCGTATAGCTCCATACGATATATCCTCGAGGAAGTATGCTACAAAAAGCAATGATAGCCTGAATCAGCATTAGAACCCGACGAAGCGCATTTGCCTGGAGCGCACTGAGTCCCATGAGAAACATGAGCGGCAAAAATAGGAGAGTCGCTAAACCACCCCCAAGTGAGCTTGCAAATAAGATGATCGCATAGATCACATACCCAGCGACGATCGATTTTTGTGATCGCTCTCCCGGCTGCAGGCTTGATTTTTCTATAAAGAGGGTCGGCGCAAGCAAGATAAGCAGTACACACCTATCGCTAATTCAAACATACCACTTTGTATTTTTGACAATACGAGCATCGCAAGGATCGTAAACAATACGGTCAGACCAGCAAGAGGCCAAAGAAAGCGTTTACTAATAAGTTGCTTACCACGCATAGCAATGAGGGAACTCGACCCCAGGCCCAAACTTGCGACGGAGGCGCCTGCGACAATTTGCTGAGGCGAAAGCCCAATCAAAAGATAATAAGGCGTCATGATAAATCCCCCGCCTCCCCCGCTCATTCCGCTGACGACACTTGATAATAACGCAACGATAAATGTTACGGGTAAAAATATATCCATTAGTTTTTCCTTTTTTAGTTATTTAAAAATTGTTGTTACAAAAGTTTTTATGCAGCGCATAGCTGACATCTAGGGTGTCAAAATATAATATCTTTTCGAGAAACAGCATAGTGTGCTGATAATAAATTAATTTTAGCATAATCATATTAATGTGTCAATATCTTTAGGGCACGTCGGGTATCGTAGCGATAAAAACGCAGTATAATCCTAAGAATCATGAGCGACCACCAAACCTGGCTATTCCGTAAGTTTCTCGTCTACAGTCTGTTCACCAACCTATGGTTTTTAAGTGCAGTATGGTTATATTTTTATCGTCTTTTTGTTACGGATCAGCAAGTAGGAATTCTGGATGGAATGGCCTTTGCGATAGGTCTACTTGCCGAAATACCGTCCGGTGCACTCGCCGACAGATTTGGACGAGACAAGATGGTGCGTCTCGGTCATATTTTGGCTGGCATAGGGTTGTTAATTCAGGCCGCCGGAAGTGATTTTTTTCCTTTCTTCATTGGTCAAGCAATCATGATGATTGGTGTTTCATTTGTATCTGGCGCCGACGAAGCACTCTTCTTTGAACGCCTCAAATTTACACGAAAATCAGCTGCTTGGCGGAAGTTACTAATACGCGGATCACAAGTAGCCCTGATAACAACATTAAGTGCCACCATTCTGGGTGGCTGGTTTCATACTATCAATCCTCGGATTCCTTGGGTTTTAACTGGTGTTTCATTCATTATCGCTGCTTTATTAATCTGGTCCGTTAAAGACGAGCGTCCAAAAAAAGTAAGGCAAAAGGTCCTCGCGGAGATCAGCGAGTATCTCGCAGACATTAAAACAGGATTTCAGCAGTTTCGACTCCCTCAATTGCGCCTCTATGTCCCAATAATTCTCACCGTGCAAGGTCTTTTTTATACTGCAGGATATGGTTTGTTGCGACTCGTCCTCTTGAGCAATTTTCATTTTAGCCCCTTCTGGGGATCGATTGTCGTTGCAAGTAGTGGGCTTGTGACGGTTGGGGTACTCTCTTATCTTCATAAGCACGCAGAGAAAATGAGCGAAAAGCACACACTGACAGTCATATCGCTTACCGCTGCTGCAAGTTTATTACTCTCAGTCGCCGACATCGGCTATTGGGGGTATTTCGTCATCCTTACCCTGTACGCAGGCGAGCACATCCTGGCGCCTTTTATGAGTGAGGTCCTCAATTACCATTCGTCAGATAACCAGCGCGCCACCGTTTTATCAATTGCTTCGTTCTTTAAAACTCTTCCTTATGTTGCGCTTGCCCCTTTAATCGGTTCGCTTAGTACATATGGACAGCTGGATTACTTCTTACTCGGCTGGCCAATATTGATAATCATAGCGATCGGCATCTACTTATCACTAAAACGCAAAGATGCCAAAATTCCCGTACAGGAAGAGCTAGCCTAAGGCAAGTCTCGGTACGCAGAGGGTCGAACACTTTCGTTGTCGATGACTCTATATTGACATTAAACACTAAATGTTGTAAAGTAAATATAGATTCGTCACTCAATCCAAGGAGCACTCATGAACATGCAGAGGGTCGCGAGAAGTCGCGCCTACCTGGAACGTTTGCACGGCCGCGGCGAGAAAGCCGCCATCACGCTCGAGGCAATCGCCTTGATCGTGGGCGGAGCAGTTACCTTCGTCGGAGGGTTGTGTACCCTCTCCGACATCGTGTCACCGCCGCCCCAGCAGTCCGACGAGGACTGAGTTAGACGAAGAGCCGCCAAGGAGCCGTGCCAGTAGGCGCAGCTCCGGGCGGTTTTTCAATTACTTGAGTTTATAATATCCGTAGTCCATGTCATTATATGGAAAAGGGGCCGACCACGATGGGTCGACCCCGGAACAAGCCCTTAAGCCCGTCCCAAAACTCGAAACCTCCTTATCCTGAGCAGCACCGCCCTACGAAGAGATTCTAGTGAAATGTCTGCATGAGCAATTGCTCTGTCTCAGGCCAGTTACCGCACCGGACCAAGGGCCCACCGCTAGCCGTAGGCACGAGCAGACCACTTTGATTCCAGGGATAATAACCAAAAACAACACCCTGGCCACCAAAACCCTGGACACACTCCTCCACACTACCGATACCGTCATCAACCATGGCATCACCACGGAGCCGACGGTACCAATACGGCTTGGAATGTTCAGGCGGGATCGGATCAGCGTTACCTGTCAAGGTAATGCTGTCGAATATGCCAGGAAAGCGATAGTTGATCTGATCTTCCGTAGCTGTCTTGAGCCGAACACTTCGCGACGTCAACACATGGAAGCGCGCACGCTTCACCTGGCGCTGCGCAAAGTCTTTCAAGCGTCTCAAACTTTCATCAGCCCCAGGCACCAGCTGCAAGCTCCTACTGTTGTGACCCAGGTAGTCGATCACGAACTCGTGAGCAACCCGAGGCGACACTCCCCACAGCTGGCTGTAATTGAGACTCTGGTAGTCTGAAAAATCCAGCTGTCGCGCTCGCCCAAGGTTACGTGCACGAGCTGCCTCGTGCACGTGCGCAACCTGAGAGCACAGCACTTCATCCAAATCAAAGACGAAATTTACCTCGTCCTGCCCTACAGTTACCACGTCATTACCCTCTCGGATAGGTTTTCAAGCTATTTTGTTTTAACACATTTTATAAAAAATACCAACTAATTAGTCCTGTGGCGCTTTTTTAATTCATTAACTTAGATCACGCGAGTCATCGTTAGGTCGTACGAAGCCTCATCGCGACCATCTCCACTATCATCTGGTCGCCAACCACCCGTAAGGGTATTGCCGTCTTCGCTAAATGTTCCGCGATAAATAGCTCCCGCCCCTCGGTGAATAATAGTACCGTCAGCTTCAACTGCCCATTCATAAGGAATCATAGCACCAGGACCATCCCCTAGTGTGCTATAGGAGGCAGTTGGATAAACATGGCGCTCCGCATCATACGCAAGGACTTCCAGACTCTCATGAACATGATCAGCATTTGGACTGTCGAAAGTCATTTCGTTGATAACTCGAATATACTTACCTTCAAGAAACGGCTCAAATGTTGTCGTGGCAAAAATGTTATCCTTAGGTGCGCCCAGGGTACGTCCCGCTGATTTCCATGTTCCGATGAGCTTTGCAAGTGGCTCAAATGCCGGGTCTAGTTTTGTCATATACTCTCCTTAGTTTGTTTACTGACAAAACTATTACAGCACTTCTTTCATTGCTTTGCTTACAAAAAAACGACAGATCAGTTAGTCATCTTGTCGCATAAGTAAGCGAAGAGCGCTAGGAGTTTGACCAAAAAAATATTTAAATGCATTTGTCATATGAGCAGGGTTACTATAACCGACGTCATATGCTATGCGAATAAGCGAATCGTCATCGGAGAGCAAACTTCTCGCCGTCTCCGCACGCTTAATTTGACGAATACGATTCATAGTGAGTCCTGTTGTCGCTAGGCTGTGGCGCTGCATCGTGCGAATAGTGACAGGTGATATTCGATTCTGCAAGGCATTATCCAGCGGCACATTCTGACTAAGCAGACCCATTCGTGCCAGGTGCTCAATAAATGTCTCCACATTATCAAAGCCTGGAAATGCAAAACTATAGCCGTGCAGCCAAAAGCGCCCACTGCCAGCGCTAGGAAGAAACGTTTCAGCATCAATCAACTTGCGAGCGTTCGCGAGCGGAAGGTAGATGCCGGTGCGTAGCCTAATAGTCAAGGACTCGTCACCCGCATCGAATGGTTCAGCATATACTTTGCTTGTTGGGCCCGAGAGAAGCAAGCGAGTGACACCATTCCTTTTTAGGCATACGAGATCAATTGCTGCATCGGCTGCAGTTAAGTGCATACCGCTTCGCTGTGCCGTTCCTTCCCAGACGTTCTCTACATATGGTGAGTCAGATTTTCTTTGCTGCCCCTTAAACGAGCCCCATGAAGAGAGCGTCGTCGAGGGAAAAGAGGAGAGTAACATATAGTTATTATATGGTATATTCAAAACTCTTATCTACGAACAATCATAGAGAATGCCCTAAGTGCAAGATTACGATTTGAAAGAATACCCATCCCGTTCTTTGCAATTATACGTTATAATAAACCCTATAATTAACTCATAAGTTAGGGATAGGGCTCCAGGATGTTAGGTTCAGCACGAAGCGTGATGATGAAATCCACAACACCGCCAGGACCGGTCTTACCGGCGGCTTACGCGACATATAACTTTAACGAGAATACAGGTACAACCGCTGCAGATTCATCTGGCAATGGTCGTAATCTGACGGTTGTCAGCGCCACTTGGGCAACAGGGCATACCGGATCAGCACTTTCCAACACAGCTGCAACAACTGGCGCCACGTCGACCATGCCTGTGCCTTCAGCAGCCATAACTCTCGCAGCATGGGTAAAACCGCTCCAATTACCTCCTAATGAGGCGAACTTCGCTTTTGGGTTCTTCAACGGCTCCAGTACTCGCGTTGCCTTCTTTACACAGCGTAATGACTTTGGTGACCCAAATGTCTTACAGTTTAATCTTCACAATGGTGGCCTAGCTGCGGTTATGGGCACCGCTCTCACGGTGGGTGTCTGGACACATATCGCCGCAACTTATAGCGGAACGGCTGTCAAGGTTTATCAAGACGGTGTCGTTACAGGGACCGGCACTGTCAATGGAGCGCTGTCATCAAGCAGCGACTTCTACGTAGCGGGGGGCAATGGCCTTAATACTCAGGTGGTTGTTGATGACCTCCGAGTCTTTGATGTCGCGCTCACTGATGCTGAAGTGATAATTGCGATGAATACACCTGTCAGTTGATCAGCACTTCTAGATATCCGGGGGTAAACTTGAAAGTAAAAAATATAATCATCTGCATAACTGTTGCTGTACTTTTGGGTGTTGCAGCATGGATAGTATGGCCAAAAAGCACTCCAACAGCAGAGCCTACGCCTCAGCAGACGTCAAGTGCTCCTTCCGTTCAGTTGAATATACTCGAAAGTGATCTTGAACAGGCTAAGAATACAAAATCTCTTAAAATTACTATTAAATCAAGTAAGATTAATGAAATTTCAAAAGTCATCTACCTCCTCGACGGAAGTGAAGCAGCCAAAAGCACCACCTCGCCTTTTGAAGCTACGATCGATATCTCTCATCTCACATCCGGCGAGCATACGATCCACGCCGTGGCCTATAACAAAACCGATCAAAATAGTAAAAGCGAAGTATTTACATTCACCATCGACTCCGATCAAAAAATTGAACCGGCTAATGATGACTCTCAAGCGATACTCCATCAAAGTACCTCAAAGATAAGATTAGCAAAATCAAGGAATAACGGCTCATCACAGGGATCATCCGGCTCAAACACGGGATCATCAGACGGTGGCAACGATGGGGGTGAAATCAGCCCGTTACCGGAAACCCCACCTGCGCAAGTTTGCGGCAATGACTCGCTCCTAAATGGACCCTCCACTGCTCCCGCCGGGGCCACTATCGTACCGGCTGGCGATAATAGCTCGCTCTTATCTGACTTCGCCCAAGATAACAAAGTGTGGTGGTTTGCGCCAGGCGTTCATACACTGGGAGTTGATAAGTTTGACCAGATTGGTCCTGGTGATAACTCTACATTCATCGGTGCGCCAGGTGCAGTTATAGATGGCGGTCTTCAAGATCGTCCGGACCAAGCAAATCCGCCACAGCCAAACCGCTACGCCTTTAGCGGAAAATCAACAAATGTAAAGATTCAATACCTTACAATCCAGAACTTTAACGCGCCTCGCGACGAAGGGGTGATCAATCATAATAGCGGCGCCAATTGGACAATTGAATATGTGACTGCGGTCAATAATAAAGGCGGCGCAATATTCGCAGGCACTAATAATACTATTCGCTACAACTGCATGAAAGATAACGGGCAGTACGGTTTTCAGGTATTTAGCGACGATGCAGGTGGACCACAAAATGTCGTGCTCGACCATAACGAAATCACCGGCAATAACACCGACGACTGGGAAAGCCACGTTACTGGCTGTGGCTGTACGGGTGGCGGTAAGTTCTGGGATGCGCACTCCGTCACTATTACCAATAATTACGTGCATCACAACCTCAGTACGGGACTCTGGGCCGACACAAACGACAGCGACTTCCTCATCGAAGGCAATTATATCTCCGATAACGAAGGTCAGGGGCTATTCTATGAGATTAGCTATAACATGATCGTGCGAAATAATAATTTCATTCGTAATGCGCTCACGGGTGGTCCGACAAACGCCGGCTTTCCATCAGGTGCAATTTATCTTTCCGAGTCTGGCGGCGACAATCGCGTCGCGGGACAGACCGCTAATATTGAGATCTATGATAATAAATTCACAGATAACTGGTCGGGGGTGATCTTGTGGGAAAACGCCGATCGTTTTTGTGCGTCACCGTCGAACACCAGTACTGGGTACTGTACGATCGTCAACCCGGCTGCGACACTCACAACTTGTGGCAACCCGTCTACAGGCGGCTTGGTAGACCAAGATCCCTATTATTCGGATTGTCGCTGGAAGACGCAAAACGTAAAAGTTCACAATAACATCTTCAGTATAGATAAAAACGCCATTCCTCAGTGCAACTCTATCCTTGGTTGTGGCATGCAGGGCATCTTTAGTAATGTCGGGTCATCGCCAACATGGTCGCCGTACATGGGAACGGTCATACAGGACAACATCGCATTCCACCAAAACAATGTATTTAGCAATAACACCTATATTGGCGACTGGACCTACATGGCAAAAACCCAAGGTTCTTCATACAATTTTGCTCTATGGCAAACGCGCTTTGGCCAAGATGGTGGTAGCACCTTTAACGGACAATCACATTACTTAGTAGCAAACGCGATTGACACTAATACGGCAACACTGGAAGGCTCAAAAGGGAGTTGGACCAATTGGTTCAACGTTGCGACCGCACAATCAACTGACCAGGCGCATACCGGCACGCACAGTCTCAAAGTAACGCCTTCTGATAATTTCTGGGGCGTAGAGAGTATTTCAACTGGCTTCCCTATCACTCCTGCAAATAAAACGATAAGCTATTGGGGAAAAGCTGCCTCCGGGACAACGAATATTACTATGGAAATATCCTTCGTTGATGCCAATCAGCAGCCCGTGGGTAATACTACCTCGATTCCTCTTACGGTGAGTTCATCTGGATGGCTCCAAGCCACAAAAGATGTAGCGACACCGGGCAATGCCGAGTATGTCATTGTCAAGTTTGACGGCGCAAATGGACCAGTAGGCGCTTCGTTCTATTTAGACGACATCACCGTGGCAGATAATACCCTTTAACCCTGTTATAATAGAATAATGAAGATTAAACATGTCGATCACGTAGGAATTAACCTAGAAAACCTTGATGAAGCAAGAGATTTCTTTACAGGCATGGGCTTTACAGTCATGGGTGAAACCGTCATGCAAGGCGAATTGGTCGATCGCGTCACGGGTCTCAAAGATGTTAAAGATGACCTCGTCATGCTTCAAGCGCCAGACGGTCAATTTAATTTAGAGCTTGTAAAATTTCATCATCCTTTGGACGAAGCGGGCGTCCAGCTTACGAGAGCAAATACCCTTGGCCTACGTCATTTGTGTTTTAATGTCGAAGGTCTCGATGACATCGTCGCCGATTTACAGAGCAAAGGATACTCACTTGTTGGTGAGGTTCAGGCCTATCAGAATATTTACAAGGTCTGTTATGTCAATGGCCCTGAGGGAATCATGGTCGAGCTAGCAGAACAACTTTAGTAAAGCTAACGCTCCGCAAGCTCCCCCGGAGACTTATCCTCGAACTTAAAAAGCCTGTCATGTGCTTGCACGACAGGCTTTCAATATCTAAACCAAAGACAGGTTAGCTGTGTTTCACCTCGTAACGAGCATAGACCATGCCATTATCAAATGATGTCGTATCGAGAAGTTTCAACTCCTGCGTGTCATGGAACAGATGACTGCCCTTTCCGCGTGAGCTTGGACAGATACGAAGGTCCACCTCATCGATCAGCCCGGCGTCAAATAGATCTTTCATAACCGTGAGGCTTCCCCAAAGCCAGATGTCTTTACCATCTTGTTCTTTCAGTTCTTTAACCATCGCTACTGCATCGTCAGCTATGGTGCAGGCAGGAAAGTCTCCCCATGGTGCTTCTTTTAGCTCTCTCGAAGCAACGATTTTTTTCAAATTATTTAATTTTTCACCATACTCACCCTGATCGGTCGCAGTAGGCCAGTAGTCTTTGCTCATTGCATAAGTCTTAGATCCAAGGATCATAGTATCGACTGTGTCCAGGAACTTAAGAGCAATCTTTTGATACTCCTCACTACTCTGAGCTGAGGCATCGACGAAACTTAAGCCACCATCCTCTTCGGCGACAATATTATCTACTGTCGACCATTGTTGTACGATAAGTTTTCTCATATTGGTATTTAAACTCCATTTTCTATTAAGTTTATAGACAGGCGCAGAACTTTCCTTGCAGTCATGTTTCTATAATAAAATATTACCGCAATAAAGACTTGCAAAAATCGGCAATGCTACAAGTTCGGCATATCGTCTCTGTTCTTAAGGGCCTGCATATACTTGGAGGGAGAAATTCCTATGTATTTTTTAAAATCATTAACAAAATGCGACTGGGTGTTGTATCCCAAATCCGCCGCTACCCTCGTCCAGTCAGATTTAGAAAGGCTAGTAGCATGCTGCACCGCATCCAGTAGGCGAGGACGGATAAGCAGCCACTTCACTCCTACGCCAACACGTCTTTTAAAGAGATGGTGCAGCGTCCGCTCACTTATTTTGAACTGTTCGGCAACCTCAGCAACAGTATTGTAGCCATGGTCACGTATGGACTGTGCTATGCGCCGAATAAGCAGAAGGTTTTCGTCTGGCTCAACCCGACGATCAATTAAAAGCTTTTCTAATACTTCGATAAAACTCGTATCATTGTCCTCGGTATATAACTTCTCAAGAAAACTACTCGTAATCTCAGGAAAGACATTAGTAACCGGAACTTCTCGTCGAGCAAGATTCGACACATCGTGCCCCCAGAATGAATACAATCCACCAGGAGCAAACTTAATACCAACCTCAACCCCATCGCCCTCTAGGCTGAAGACAACCTTCTCTGTTACAACACCCCATACATGTGGCCGCTGCTTCCCCAGGAACATTGTGATTGCCGGCTCTGTCAAAATATAGTCAAAGCTTGGGTTGGGCTGCAACTGAGGATCCCAGCGAATGACAAAAAAGTGCTCTACAAATGGCACAAGCTGAGGAGAGGGAGTGTAACAATGTAAGCTGAAGTTTTTAAAGAACCACTGCGGGTCCATGACACCGCGACTCGTTCTTCTTTGTAAGCTTGACATATATTGGCTGCTACTAGGATTCTAACCACTCTTTAACGGTAACTGCAGCAGTGCGCCACTGTGGATCTTTCAGAAGAACATCGCAGTGGCCGCTTTGGTCAATCTTCTTGTAAACCGCATGAAGTAACTCTGCGTAGCGTTCAAGAGCGTCTTGTGGGATAAGCCTATCGAGCTCATCAGCGACAACTAGCGTAGGTATCTTAACATTGTTTGGATCCATCTGCAGGGACCAATTAACCGTTTCGGAGACAGCTTGCGGTGACTCAGGAATTAAAAGTTCATAGTATTTCTTGGCATCATCGTCACTCATACTGGTGAAGAATAATTGCTTAGCCTGTTCATATGGAAATACAGATACCGGACGAGACATATCTACCGGCAGCGGAATAGGATACGGGTGCGCCGCTTCCGGCATGACCGGAGCAACGAGCACCAGCTTATCCAAGGGCTTATCCTCTGCAGCATACAATGCTGCCGCAAGACCACCCATGCTATGACCCATGACAATCGGTGATCGATCCAATGCTTCGGCAATATATGTGAGCTCTTCATGAGCGACAGCAGCAATACTTCGTTTAATAAACGCATCTTCTGCCAGAGAATCCGAGCTACCGTGATTGTACCAGTCAAGCACATGTACTTCGTAGCCAGCTTCGCTGAAAAAAGTAGCCCATTTTTCCCAGCACCACGAGGAGAGATTTCCGCCGTGAACCATAATGATAGGCGCCTTGTCTGTCTTTTCGTTCGGGTGGTAGAAGGTGACGGAAACACCCTTAATCTTATATTGCTCAGTCATAGATACCTCATATTTAGTGTATGCTTGTGCTTTGATTATAGCGCACCACAGCTACTGTTGAAACTTCGAGCTTTCACCGCAAAACGGACTAATTATCCTAACTCTTACGACCCAAAACTCCGACTAAATATCCCATACCAGAAAGCGCCAACAAAACACCAAAGATGTCAAGAATCAAGCCCATGATAGTCATCGTCGCCGTCTGAGAGCTAACGCCCATCGATACCCCTCCTGCTACCACGAGAATCCCGATCACAATTGCTGTTACCCCTTTTTTTATATTTTTAGAAGTTACCTGTGTACTTTTTGATTTCATGCCACCTTCTCCTTAATAGTTCGATTATCGTACTAATTATATATGGTATAGTGATGCCATGAACAAGTCAAGCGCACATAATACTACCGTGGAAGAATTACGCTCTGCAGCACAGGCAATGTCGCGGCCATCTATTGTAATGCGTTCACTTATAGCGGAACGAGCAGGATTAAATGCGACTGACGCTGAATGTATCGATTACCTTTTATCAAACCCAATTTCTTCCGCTAGCGACCTTGCACATGCGACGAGACTAAGCAAAAGCGCAATTACCTCTGTTTTACAACGTTTAGAAAAAGCCGGCTATATCAGCCGTCATGCCGATGCTACCGATCGACGTAGCTCACATATACGTCTCAATTTACCATTGATACAGGCCCGATTCGGTCCGTACTACAAAGCCCTCTCTATTGAATTTCAAAAAATTGTAGCTAAATACGATATTGAAGAGATGCAGCTTCTTATAGCACATTACAGACGCATGACTCAGCTCTACGAACAACAAGTCGCGCTATTGTCAGATCCTAAGTACAAGGGCAGCAGCTAGACTTCTTCAATCTATTTATCAACTGTGAGCATTACAATATTGCAGGGCTTGAGATAGGTTGCGCGGCTGCACCTGTGATAGTTCACAAGGTGTAGCCGCCGTCCGACCTACGACTCGTCGTGGCTGAGGAGCTCAGTGATGAGCCGACGCAATTTTGGATCCGGATAAGACTCTTGGATGTCATTCACTGCTCGGACAGCTTGTGTCATGCGTGTTACATCGTCGGTCGGATCCAGACGCTCCACCTTGAGGTACCAGATGCCAGGCACACCGTTATTTCTTGTCTGCCTATTTTCCAGCCAGCCTTCCCTTAGCAGTTCCTCGACGAGGCGCGAGGCCTTACCCTCGGGATAGCCGCTAGAATAGGAAGGCCTCGGAATAGCATCACAGAGAATCTTCCGTGGAATCTTCCCAAAACGCCCATCCTCATCGGTGTACGCCCGTAGTGCGATCGCCACCAGCTTGGGCCGCTCACGCCGATTACGTTCTTGGATCGCCTCCAAAAGGTTGCATGCTGCGCTTTCGTCGGATTTGCCGTCAGTCACGTTCCCTCCAAAGCTAATCGGACAGTTAGTATAATGGCATAAGGTTAACGAAGCTGCAACTTCGCTTCCCGCTTGTATCTTATAAGTATAGCGCCACATCGACGGCGGTATTTTTTAAGAGGAAATAATATTTTCAAGCCTCAACTTGACTAAATCACAAGATAAAATATAATAACTATGCAATCACGAGAAAATGGCCGTAGCTTATCCCGCACACGTCCAGAGACCAAGGAGTTGCAATGACCGAACCGCAAGCTTACCCCTCCGTAGCAGCTACCGAGGAGGCACCTCGCGTTCAAGAAGACATCGGTTATGACCGTCCGATGCCGCGTTTAGGCAAGGGTGTCCTGTGGAGTGATATCGTCGCAGAAATCGAGCGTGACAACCGTGCTCGTCTGCGGTATACGGAGTAAAGGTCAATAACGTGTCTTCTCAAACCTTTCCAGCCAAGCACTGCCGTACTTCTGGGAAGTTAAAGGTAACGACGTAAAGATTACTGTTAATTACGGTATTCTAGATGCTACCTTTCATGGTGAACTGAGCGAAGATGGCGTCCACTATAATGGTGGCTGGCGACCAAATGAAGGTGCAGATACTACCGCGAATGTTCCTTATGATATTAAGGGTGTTAAGATCAGCTAGCCTCCAACTACGTCCCAGGAAAAAAGATTGACGAATTGTCAATCTTTTTTCCTGGCTGGGCGTGAGTCCCACGCTGGGAACCCCTTAGCCGAAGACTTCACTCTGGTCGGTAGGAAGCTAGAAAAGCTTGGCTTTATCTATAACAAAGGAAGCATATTACTATTAAATGAGTTCAGCTATGAAGCCTGACTCTGTTCATATTTCTGCTTCAGATATGTCTCGAGATCTCTTGAAAAGTCTTCTCGGAGATCCTCTAATTCCGGATGCTGCGTCAATAGTTGCTGAAATTCTTGTTGAGCACTACGCTCTTCGTCCCTTAAGGTGGGTGACTGATTTTCGGAAGACGGTAATTCGATCGTCACGGCACCAGGGTTATATGGGCCGGATAGCTCAGGATGAGCTTTCATAAAGGCTTGCCATACAAAGTCCACGTACTCTTCACGCGGTGGTGCATCCGGATTATTACTGTCGCCAAAGCGCTCATCAAATTCTGTAAGAGCCGCTCGAACATCTCCTTCGGTCCTGATATCACTTGACGTCTCGTTGGCCTCAACTTCTCTACTAAAGGCTACTTCTTCAGGACTATATCCCAT
Organism: uncultured Candidatus Saccharibacteria bacterium; assembly: GCA_964477195.1. Classification (GTDB taxonomy): domain Bacteria; phylum Patescibacteriota; class Saccharimonadia; order Saccharimonadales; family Saccharimonadaceae; genus JALRBM01. The sequence continues at coordinate 9,531 of CAYZCX010000009.1, read as the reverse complement.
TTGTTGCAGAACCCAGACCTCGTAGGCTTCATCGAACAAGACGAGTGCCTCACCCGCAGAATGCATAGCCCAATCGCCCGGCATAATTTCACCAAACGACTCAGGAGTAAGGTAAAAAGCGCTTCCCATCTCTTTTTGTGCAGCGACTACCGCGTCGTTAAAGCTAAAACTAACCCCTTCTTTCAGGTCACCATTGAAGAAGTCGAGACTTCTGGAAACTTTCGGCATCTCATTTTTCTGAGACTCTTGCAGCTCAACATGAGGCATTTGTTCACCAGAACTCATACCGCTACTCCTTTCCAGCTATACGCTCAGCAAAATCATGAGCATATGCCTTATCAAAACGATCCAGTATTTCTTCAGAAGTACCGTTATTGCCGACATTCCTCATCCACCATTCAGGGGTAATTTCGATACCAGTTAATTTTTGTACCGCGATTACCGCCTGGTTAATATCGCCTTTAAAAAGCTTTCGTGCTTTAGGAATTTGCATGTATTTTCTCCTTATCATATGACATACGTGTTAGGTTTTCTTTCGCAATTACCATTTGTGCACCCCCGATCAATAAATCAAGGTGCCGCATTAAGGTAAGGCTGGAGTTGTGATTGCCGAAGACAGAGAACATATGATCTTCAAGGGATTGAAGACATAGTTCTATGGTGGCTTGGCCATGTGACGTAAGTTTAATATCTTCGCTCGGCGCTATAGCACCGGGTGTTTTTTTGATTAGGAGCTTCTCCTCCGCTAAATCAACCTGTCGTTTTGCTGCCACCGTGCTAACGCTCAAATACCGCGCTATGCCTCGCTGGTTAATGTGGTCGTGCTCGGCAACGCTCATCAATAACATGAACTGAGACAACGTACAGTGCGCATATTTACGCAAAATACGATCGAACGCCTTGTCTAGCGTAAGAGAAAGAGCGTGAACCTTAAAAAGGTATGTCTGACTAAATTGGGGAATCTTTATCATATATTAACATGTTAACATACAATGAAATTCAGGTCAATGTCCTCCGATGTTCTTTAAAGAAACTCATCGTTTTCATAACCATACACTCTATATAATCCACTCATACTCGTATTATTAAAAACTGAGTATCGTAGTCGAATCCGGCTTGAGGGATTCGAATCCGCTTAACAGATAGGGATTTAACAGAAACAAGAAAACACGCAAAACTGCGTGTTTTCCACCTCTGTATAATTTCATGGCTGGGTGTGAGTCCCACGCTTCGAACCCCTTGCTTGCTGATTTTATCTTTGTTGGACAGAAATTAGAACAACTGGGTTTTACATGTTATCGCAAAGGATGCGTTGTTATTGGAGATAATTATGAAAAACCCTACAGCTCTAACAAAGAAAACTCTGACTCATTTATGATAAAGTAACTATATATTATGCCTTCCGTCAACGAACTAGCCAAAATCATATGGGATTACCATCATCTCCATCAAACCCTTAAGAAGTCTGATCTGATTTTTGTCCTTGGTAGTCACGATATTCGTGTCGCCGAATATGCTAGTGAACTCTTTCTGCAAGGGTACGCGCCATTAATATTATTTAGCGGTAATGAGGGTGCTGGGAGAGAAGTCAGTGGCTTCAAAGGAACGCCTGAAGCAGAGAGATTTGCACAAATAGCCTTAGAAATGGGCGTACCTCAAGAATCGATTTTAATGGAGAAAGAAGCTCGTAATACCGGACAGAATATCTTACTTTCCCATAAGCTCCTTCAAGACAGGCGCATTAAAATCGATTCGATCATCGCTGTACAAAAACCCTACATGGAGCGTCGTACCTTCGCTACGCTTAAGGCGCAGTGGCCGGAGCCTCAGCCAGAATTTACTGTTACTTCTCAGGATATATCTTTTGATGATTATATTAATAATCCTCTTTATCCTGCAGATTATACAATCAATGTCATGGTCGGAGACCTACAGAGAATTAAAGAGTACCCGAAGCAAGGATTTCAGATTAGGCAGGAGATACCGCCAGACGTATGGGGTGCCTGGGAGCAGCTAGTCGAAAAAGGGTACGACAAGCATCTTATCAAAGAGTAAGAAGCTACGCCTAGCAGGCAGAAATATACCAATGGTTCTCACTACTCTCTCAGTGTGCCAATGAAGTAAGTTAAGTTATTCAGTTTGTAAAGGTCAGCTTTGTTAAAGTACACTTCTAGTAGTTTAATTGCATTTTCATCCACCGCAATGCCTTTTTTGCCTTCTTCAACATCCTCAAGCATAGGTGTAATGATAACAAATATGCCTTTAGGCTCAAGAAGCTTCGTTACTTTTTCAAGAAATGCGGGTTTGTCTTTGATAAAAGCATACACTAACTTGCATGTAACCAGACCGTAGCGAGAATGGCTCAAATTTACATAAAAATTATTACTCTCCAAATCTCTATGTGCATATGAAAGAGTATCTTTTGGTATAGAAGTTAAACGTTGCGCGCGTCGTACTGCCTCCTCGGAAGCATCGATACCCATAGAATTATAGCCTCGATGGTAGAGTTCACGCGTTAGCTGGCCAGTTCCGCTACCAAGATCTAGATTAGTTCTTGAAGTATCTGATGGGATATATTGCAAGAATCGGTCGATCTCTTCCGATGAGATGAGCCGAAAATCTCTACCTTGTTCATAGAGCTTACTCCAGTGTTGGTCTATTGACGAAGACACTGTTGTCTATTTCGCAGACTGTACAAGCTTCTTTTGATCAGCATTTGCTTCTTGAGCAGCTTGGCGAAGGAGTTTAACGACTGTCTGGCGATTTTTCTCATCCGAAACTACACGAGAATAGACTCGTGGTACATTTTGGCGTGAACGTAGACGTGATAGTAATTGCTTTATCATAGGATGATCTCCTCTAGTTGTTCTCTATTATATACTTTTGGTAAATATTGGTCAATATCGCTAACATCATCGTGGATGGTCTCAGTTCCGTTAATATAATCTTTAACTATCATAAAAAGAGTGAGCTTATCACCGAAGAGCTGTTTCGCTTTTAGTACATTCTCTCGGGCAGCAAAGTATGAATTTATAAATGTATCCTTTGGGACATGTCTACCCTCTGTCTTTTCTCGAATCTTTGTAAACTCCCAAGCTTGTAATGGATCTTGATAGACAAAGAATATCTGCATTGTATAGTTACGCCTATCTGCTCGCTTAAGATTTTCAACTGCCTTTCCTATGGCAAAAGTACCGTCGAGCATGAAGGAATACTTCTTCTCAACAGAGCTAGAGCCGACTATCTCGATGGAACAATGATAAAAACGAAATAACGCCGCCTACACAGCAGACGGCGAAATTCCGTAATACTATGAGGCGGCGTGCTGTCTAGCGATTTAGCTACGACACCAACTCCTCGAAGGAGTAGTGACCATGAGCCTGCGCGATGCACTTGAAGCTGCTCTGTCCGCCCCCATACTGAGTGACGACGTTGACTACTTCAGGCACCCAGTCCGATTCCTCGGACGACTTTCGCAGATGGACCTCGATCTGAACCCGCTCGGCCCCAGCCCTGATAGGGCGCCCGCCGTAGAGCACAGAGTCGTGGATGATCTGGAAGTCGTAGATCTTCTCCAGGCCGAGGCAGCTAGAGAACTTCTCCCAGGAGACTTCGAACTCGAGCCAGGCATGGCCGAATGCCGTGTCACCTTCACTGTCGCGCTCGTTGCGGAGGTGATCCCAAAGGGCACGAGCAACATTTTCGGCCAGCGTTTCTGACGCGAACCTCTTGCAGCTTCCTTGCTTAGACATGTGCTATCCTACCTCTCAGGTAAGGCCCTTTTCAGGGTGCCGACCTTCTGTCAGCAATTAATTTAATAATAACATATATACACTTTTATGTCAATAAGTCACCGTTCTGTGAGATTTTATCAACTAGCCGAAACTCTATCTCAAGACAAAGAAAAACTCTCAAATCAAAAGATCTGAGAGTTTTTCCGTGGCTGGGCGTGAGTCTAGCGCTGGGAACCCCTTTTTAGCCGACCTCATTCTTCTCAGTAGAAAGCTTGAGAAACTAGGCTTTATCTACAATTTAGGTAATGTCATTATCATTGAACCTGAAGTAAACAGAAGTACTAAGCGATAGTATGAATAATCTTCTTTATGGATTCTTGATATATCGACGCCTCAATCTCGTGTCCAGTTCCAGGCAGTTCTATATACTGCCAGCCTGTTTGAGATTTAAGATCGTTCACCCATTGTCTAAAATCGGGCCATTGCTCCAGTTCGGTTTTACCAGCTACTATGACACCTCGGAATATATTCGCACTATTAAGTGTCTCCGCCGCGGAAAAATCTCGGAAGTCCTTAAGGTTTTCATTAGCCCAAACCCTATCATCTCGAGTAAGCATAGCGTCGTATTCAGTGAAATAGCCACTAGGAGAACAAAGTATAAGATTATCTACGGCAATTTTTGTAGTAGTTATGAGCGCTATCATAGCTCCAAGCGAAAAACCCAGAAGGGTCAGAGGTTCATTATCTTCAGGAAGGCTTGCAACAAAGTCGGAAACAAGCCCTTCGACGCTATTCGTTTGCCAATTTGGCTCATAAAAAATAACATTTTCCCAGCCGTTTTCTTGAAATTCTTTTACAATTGGCCGGTATCGATCTTTTGTGATTTCGTGTCGTCCGGCGAGAACTATAGCTGTCTTCATGTGACTGATTATACAGGGGGTTTAGAAAAGACCCATGATTGGGATGAGGGATTCGAACCCCGTTTACAGATTAGTACGTTTAGACAAAATAAAAAGCCGAACAAAACTAGTCGACTTCTTATCTGTAATAATATCCTGGCTGGGCGTGAGTCCGACGCTTGGAACCCCTTGGCTAAAGATTTGATCGTTTTGGGCAGGAAATTGGAGAATCTCGGATTTATTTACAGCAAAGACAAAGTTATTATCCTACCACTTGAAATGGAGAATAAATGACCTTGTTAAGACTGCACTACTGCTTTAATTTTTCGCGCATAGTCTTCGCGCTCTTCAGGCTCCGCAAGTCTTTTATCGGATGGTTGAACAGTATTGTATCCATCGTTATTGTATCGCGGGAAAACATGGAAATGAAAATGATATGCGTGTTGATCACCGGCAGGCTCGTTATTGTTGCGTGTGGTGATACCGTCGCATTTATAAGCTTCTTTCATCGCCAAAGCTATCTTCTGGGCGATATCAAAAATCCGATGGCCTTCTTCAGCAGGCAGTGTGTAGATGCTTTCATAATGCCGCTTAGGCACGACGATTACATGTCCGGCGTTATTGCCCATAAAGAAGGTGTTAATAAAGGCACATACCAAATCATCCTCGTACACAAAGTCGGTTGGCTTGATGAGCGTTTTTGGGTTGTCGCTACCTTGCAAGCCGAGACAGATTGGGCATTCGTAATCTTCGGGAGCATTACTTGGTATCGTCATGCTACTTCTACCCCTAATTGTTTTAGATGCTCGACAAACTTTTCAAAACCTTCATACACAAAAGTAGTGATACCTATCTCATCTGCCCCTGAGAGTTTCGTCGCATCATCATCCGCAAAAGCTATTTCCTCAGCGGAAACGCCGGAACGTTTTGCTAATTCTTCAAAGATTGCCTTCGACGGCTTGACTGCGCCTACTTCATGCGAGAATACAGCTACATCAAAATTATCGAGAAAGCCAAAGCGTTCCTGCAACCCATTTACGCGTGCGGGGAAATTGTTTGAGCAAATGAGTGTTTTATACCCATGTTGACGAACAGATTGTACCAGCTCTTCGACTTCAGGGTCGACGCTATAGCTTTCGATAAGGAGTGCCTGCAGTTCTTGAGGCGTAAGACTGGTCTTCCATTCCGCTGCAGCCCACGTCCAATACACTTCATCAGACATCGTGCCCAGCTTGTATTGTTCGTTCATCTCATCGCTTTTCAAGAACACTCGCTTGGCTTCATCTTCGGAGATGCCATGCTTTTCAAGAGCCTTAATAAAGTTGGTCTTTCCGTCTGGAAAGTAAACACCGTCAAGGTCAAAAGTAATTGCTTTAATCATATAGCTACTATATCAGCATGGGGGTGCCAGATAAAGACAAATGCCTCAACTTTTGAGGCATTTGTACATCTGTTAATAATCTTGGCTGGGGTGGAGGGATTCGAACCCCCGAATGCTGGGACCAGAACCCAGTGCCTTACCACTTGGCGACACCCCAATATGTGTTATGGTCGAGTTAAATTGTACCACTTAAGGAGATTCTCCTCAAGTGGTACAAAGGTGCTAATAATGACTATTTTTGGTGTGCTGGTACTTTTTTCCTATCGCCTCGGGTTTCTTTGCCCGCAAATATGTCTCGGATTTCAAAAAGAAAGTACCCACCTACTGCTGCCCAGAGGAGGCCCCAAATCATTCCCAAGATGTTGAAATCAAAGAGATTCGACAAAATCACACTCACCGCATCAAGTAGTACAACCATAAAGAGTAGAGTCCAACCCTTCTTTTGAGTGGCCTTAAGAGGATTGATAGCCATTCCGCCAAGTATTAGTGAGATGATACCTAATACCAAGGAGACAAGTACACCGATGAGCACAACACCACCAACAACTGCACCCACTGGTCCGGCAATTCCTACGAACAATACATTAGCAAGAAGCGTCAAAAAAATGAGACCAAGGATCGCGATCCCGCCTATAATCACACCGATCAATGTGATCCACCATACATTTGCCGCAAGCCATGCCCGGCCTTCTTTTGGCAAATGGGGAACTGACTTGTACCAAGACGCCATTGTTACTTCAAGTTTTTTGACCGTTTCCATACGCTCCTCTTCTCTTTTTTTATCTTCTTATACTACGCTTAAGTTTAGCTGGCAACAATATGCTTTTTGTGTTTCTTCTTACGCATGGGCCACATACCCCAGGATGTCCATACGATGAGTACACCGAGTGCAAGAGAAAATAGTACACTCCACCACCCAACAGGAAGCGGAATAGTTGCACCGAAAAGCCCACTATTCGATATTGCGCCTATTACAAGGTTTTCCCATACCGTCAGCGAAGTCCATAATAGTACAACAGCCCAACCCAACACCATACTAACGATTCGAAAGAGCGGACTCAGCCGCAGGGAAAGCAAAAATGGTAAGGCAAGCACTTCGGCAGTCACCAGTACGGCTGTTGATACTTTTGCGGTAAACTCTCCTCCAGGCAGCCAAAGAGATGAAATCACCGCCGGGAAATCTTCAAACGAAAACAACTGAGCTAGTACCATTACCGCAAGGATAGTGGCAGCAAGCAGGCTAACGGTCTGAATATTTGAAGTTCGAGGTTTCGGCGGAGGTGTTGCTTGGACAAAAAAGCTCATGCCTTCAGTATACGCCAGGGTTTCATTGATGGAAAGTGTTGTTATTTTTGTTATTTCGCTTGCGCTTTTTTATTACCTCACGTATTGTACTAAACAGCGAAGGTTACAAAAACAAACATACTCCAACAAAAAAATTGTTGTGACTGCTCGCTCTACGATATAACACCACAACGATAAGGTACCCTGTTTTGCAGGGTGTTTTATTTGGAGTAACATCTTTACTTATTGACCATATAGATTATTTATGTTATAATTAATAACGCTTCACTAGAAGTACATCTGCGTTACAGAGAACCTGAATATCGAAAGGACCGACTCGTGATCTCACGAAGCGTCATCAAGGGCTTCCTCCGAAAGGATGTTCCGCTTTCACTCGCGGCCACGATCGTGATCGGGCTGTTCGGCCACTTCAACGTGCCGGACGGGACGACCGAACCGTCGCGGTGGAACTGGTTCATCGCACCGCTCTCCAACTTCTACCACTGGGCAAGCGCCCAGGTCGGCGGGGAGATCGTGCTGCTCGGGATCGTGTTCATCACGGACCTGGCACTCTGCTTGGGGGTCCACGGCCTCATCCTCGCCTACCGGCGGGTGAAGGTCGCGACTGACGAAGACAAGATCCGCTGGCTCTCCGGCTGGTGGCTGATGCTCAACAGCTTCATCCTCACCGTGGGAACCCTCGGACTCAGCTACTTGCTCGAACTCCTGTCCGGAATGTCGGACGAGAAGCGAGTGCAGTGGCTGGGTCAACCCCTGGTGGACTGGAAGCACGACCACAGATTCCTGTGGGTCGCCATTCCGCTGGCCGTCTTCTGGTTCGCCTTCGCGGTCGTGGGTCACCAGATCCGCGTTCGCACCTGGCCCGAGACCAAGCGGTCCTACGGGAAGGTGGAGACCAAGGAGACGGCGGACGAGGTCGATCTTCTCTGACGGCAGGTGTTTCCGACCCCCCTCGCGGGGGTCGGGCATCGCCCTAAATCAACAATGTATTTGTAGGCTTAGGGCGATGATTTTATAAAATTATTCGGCTTCGGCTTTTACTGAATTTTCTTTACGCCATGCGGCGATATTACCGTGATTTCCGCTAAGCAAAATCTCGGGTACTTTCATTCCCTGGAATTCTTCAGGGCGCGTGTACTGTGGGAACTCAAGCGTTTCTCCATCACTAAAGCTCTCTATTTCTGCGCTCATTTCTCCGCCAAGCACACCAGGAATAAGCCGCACAACACTGTCTATAATGGTCATTGCAGGCAGTTCTCCGCCAGTCAGCACATAGTCACCGACGCTTATCTGCTCGTCAACCAATGTCACAATTCGCTCATCATAGCCCTCATAGCGAGCACAAATAAATATAAGTCCCTGCGGTCGATCTGCCCATTCCTTCGCTAGCGATTGTTTCCATCGCCTCCCCCGGGGAGTCATGAGCACTACTCTGGCGTCGGGATCTTGCTTTTTTGCCACTTTTACGGCTGCAAAAAGCGGCTCGGGCTTCAGTAACATCCCGTCACCCCCACCGTACGGCGTGTCATCTACTTGTTTGCGAGGGCCCATGCCAAAATCACGAAGATTAATAAGTGAGAAATCAACCGCCTGCTCTTTTTGCGCCTTCCACATCATTGAGGTATTTAAAACGCCTTCAAACATTTCCGGAAATAGCGTGATAACTTGTATTTTTTTCATTCCTTCTTAGTCTAGCACCTCTGACGAGTATTGACAAATACATGCTTTACTGTTTAAATAATCAACGATCACTACAACGATTGAGGAGTGGCATGATGGGCAATGTGAATAAGCTGACCCGTGAAGAAATCGACAGGGCCATCCGCACGACTCCGGGCAAGGAGCGTGTGCTGGCAGCGGTCGCGATCGGTGAAGCACCGACTCCCGACGATGAAGCCAGCAAAGCTCGACACGCTGAGGCTGCCAAGATCGCCAAGGCGTACCAGGGTCTGGTCGGCAAGGGCCGGCTAGTCATGATGCTGACACTCGTCCGTCTTTCGATGATGGCCGACGACTTCTTCACGAAATACCCCGACGGTGACCCCGAGTCGGCCGAGCAGAAGTAGGGCGACGAGCTCTCCTCAACTCGTACTTGATTACCGAGAATCATTTGTGACGTTGTTGTCCCGAGTGATTCTCGGGCAACAACTATGAATTTAATTTTTCACAAAAAAACCACCCTTATTTTGGGGTGGTTTCTTTGACATATAAG
>CAYZCX010000008.1:0-56399 GCA_964477195.1 uncultured Candidatus Saccharibacteria bacterium | reverse complement strand
CTCATAAGGTTGAAGTCCTTACGATTATGCTAAGCAACAAAGAATACGAAAAGGTACTCGTATTTGGTGAGACAAAATTTGGTGTCCAACGACTTTCTGACCATCTTGATAACAGCGGTATTCCATCTGCTGCGATTCACGGTAACAAGAATCAATCACAGCGCCAACGTGCCCTGAAGCAATTTAAGGACGAACGCGTTCGCGTGCTGGTCGCAACTGATGTTGCGGCACGTGGTCTTGATATTCCAAATGTGACGCATGTGATTAACTTCGACACACCACAAACGTACGAAGATTACGTTCACCGTATCGGTCGAACTGGTCGTGGTGGTGCATCTGGTCACGCTCATACATTCATCGACGGACGATAAATAAATTCGTTGATACAAAAAAACGCCCTATGCGGCGTTTTTTTGTTGTTCGAGTACTTCTTTTACGTAGGGGTCAAGATTTGTCTGAAGCGCTTCGTCTGTATCCATCCATTTTGTTTCTTGATGCTCGTCGCTTAATTGCGGTGTTCCTTCGCCGAATACGTGATAGGTGAGCCGAACGACATGGAGGTCGGCGTGGGTCACAAAAATATCTTGTGCTGCCAAGAGGCGGGGAGAAGTGTCTATACTGAGACCGGTTTCTTCGTGGACTTCTCTCGCGAGTGCATCAAGCAGAGGCTCTTCTGGATTAATACGACCGCCCGGAATATCCCACTGTGCCTCGGATTCATCGCTAAAAGCGGTTGCGCGGTGCAGAAAAAGAAACTGCTGATCACTATTTTCGATAAGAACTTTGACACCAACCTGAAGATTCATGATTGTAGCGTACCATGTTCGTGAAAAAGAATAAACGAAATGTGGTACTATATTATCCATGAGTACAATGGTAAAAGTAAAAAATCTCAAAAAACGATACGGAGACAAGCAAGCGGTCGACGGCATCAGTTTTGAGGTAAAAAAAGGCGAGATCTTTGGTATTTTGGGACCAAATGGCGCCGGCAAAACAACGACGCTTGAAATGATGGAGACGCTCCGCGATATTGACGAAGGTGAAGTCGTCATCGATGGAGTAAATGTGGCCGAAGATCCACAAAAAATAAAATACTTAATTGGCGTCCAACCGCAGTCGCCCGCTTTTCAGGACAAAACAAAGCTCACTGAAATCATCGAAATGTTTGCCGCTGCCTATGGTGAAAAAGTCGATCCAGTCGCATTTCTAAAAGATGTCGACTTGGAAGAAAAAGCCGGTGACTATGTTGAGTCACTTTCGGGAGGGCAAAAACAGCGTCTGAGTATTACGACGGCGCTTGTCCATGGTCCAAAAGTTTTCTTTTTGGACGAACCAACGACCGGTCTTGACCCACAGGCTCGTCGTCACCTTTGGGAGCTGATCGAAAAAGTACGTGACAAAGGGATTAGCGTGATTATGACGACGCATTATATGGATGAGGCGGAGATTCTCTGCGATCGGATCGCTGTGATGGACAACGGGAAGATCGTCGCTATCGATACTCCAAAAAATCTTATTAAGCAATTGCTTGGCCGTGGTTTTACCAAGAAGCAGCAAGTTGAGCAAGCAAATCTGGAAGACGTCTTTATCGATCTGACGGGCAAAGAGTTAAGGGAAGGTCAATAATATGAAGCGCTCACTATATACTGTCGGAACATTTGTAAAAATCAACACCAAACGTTTCTTCCGCGACAAGTTGGCACTCTTTTTTGGCATCGGATTTCCACTGATATTTCTCTTCGTGTTCGGAAGCCTCAACAGTGGCTCAAAAGATCTGAGCTTCAATGTTGCGCTTATCAATGAGTCATCGACAAGCGTCGCGACCGATTTTGTCAAAAAAGCAGAATCAAGTGATGTGTTGAAAGTGAATAAAGATGTGAAAACGTTGGACGCCGCCAAGGATAAAATGAGTCGCTCCGAACTAGACGCGGCAATCATACTGCCCGAGGACTTCGGTAAGGTACAGACGGGTCAAGCGTTTCCAAGCGGTCAGGCGAATGTCGTCTATACACAAAATAACGAACAGTCCGGTCAAGCACTTGCGAGTATTTTGGATGGACAATTCAAAGCTATGAACGGTCAGTTCGTCAAGAACGAGACTCCTTTTAAGGTAAATTCGGAGAAGCTCAATGAGCGAAGTTTGAGCGCGTTTGACTATACATTTGCGGGTCTGCTCGGATTTGCCATCATCGGTATGGGAATCTTTGGGCCAGTAAATGTGTTCCCCGAGCTTAAGAAAATGGGAATTCTCCGTCGACTTAGCACGACGCCGCTGCGTGTGTGGCAATATTTCCTATCAACGATGATCGGACAGGCAATTATTGGACTCTTGAGTCTTGCGGTGATGTTCGTCGTCGCAATTCTGTTCTTTAAGTTGCAGGTAGTCGGTAATTACTTTGAGCTAGCAATTTTCCTTATCCTCGGTATTACGATGATACTGGGAATTGGGCTCGCACTTGGTGGATGGGCGCGCAATGAGCGTCAGGCCGCACCACTCTCGAATATTGTGGTCTTTCCGATGATGTTCCTTTCGGGGACATTCTTTCCGCGCTATATCATGCCAGACTGGCTACAGCACGTGTCTGCACTTCTGCCATTAACTCCGGTAATCGATGGTATTCGACTTATTGCAACCGAAGGGAAGCATCTTATTGATATTTTGCCTCAGGTTGGCCTCATCGGTGCATGGATGATTGTGATCTATGTCATTGCTTTCAAGGTATTCCGCTGGGAATAGACACATGAGTTAGGTATAATAGGTACCATGACACAAATTTCTGCCGACGATGTGCGTCATTTGGCGCAGCTGAGTAGTTTACAGTTGTCCGATGATGAAATCGGAAATCTTAAGAACGATATCGCAAATATCCTTGAATATGTCGAATTGCTCACCGAGCTTGATACGGAAAACGTCACACCGACGTACCAAGTGACTGATCTTGAAAATGTATGGCGAGATGATGTCGTAGAAAATAGCGATGTCTCTAGAGAGCAACTTCTTGCACTTGCTCCTGATGAGCACAATAATCAAATAAAGGTACCGAAAGTTCTCTAACATGGGTCACATATTTACTTTAGTAGAACGTATTAAAGATGGTGAAACAACAGCTCGAGCTCAGGTTGAGGCTGCGTTTCAAAAGGCAGAAGAAACAGAAGCATACCACGCTCTTTTGAGCCTGACAAAAGAGCGGGCGCTTGCGAGGGCGGATGATATCGACGCTCGAATAAAAGCCGGCGAAAATGTCGGAAAGCTTGCAGGTGTGCCTTTTGTCGCCAAGGATAATTTCATGGCATTTGGCGCGCCAACGACGGCTGCAAGCAAACTGCTCGAAGGCTTTGAGTCTCCTCTTCAAGCGACATCCATCGAAAAGTTGGAAGCCGAGGGCGCAATTTGTATCGGAAAGGCCAACCTCGATGCATTTGCTCATGGGGGTAGTACAGAAAATTCTGCCTATGGCCCTACGAAAAACGCGATTGACCAGTCGAGAGTTGCGGGAGGGAGCAGCGGTGGATCAGCAGTCGTCACAGCGCTTGACGTGGTGCCTTTTGCACTTGGATCCGATACAGGTGGTTCTATCCGACAGCCGGCTAGCTTTAACGGAGTCGTTGGGGTCAAGCCGACGTATGGGACGGTAAGCCGGTACGGTGTGGTAGCAATGGCGAGCAGTACTGATTGCATCGGCTGTTTTACGAAGGATGCGGCTGATGCAGCATTGGTGATGGAGGTCATGAGCGGCCGTGACAAAAACGATATGACCACATTGCCTGATTTCTTCCAACCTATCAAGACGGCAACACCGAGACAAAGAATCGGACTTATTACAGAGTTTATGACCGATGATGTTGATAAAGATGTGCGGGCAAAGACGCTCGAATATGCTGATAAATTACGCGCCGCTGGGCATACAGTCGAAGAAGTGAGTATGCCGTCTGTAAAGTACGCCCTTGCTGTGTATTATGTGGTCGTGCCTGCTGAGGTAAGTAGCAATTTGGCGCGGTACGATGGTATTCGTTATGGTAAACGCGCGGAAGGTGTCAAGACGCTTGCGGAACTATATGGTAAAACGCGGGACCAAGGGTTTGTGACTGAAAACAAGCGGCGTATTATGATCGGAAGCTATGTTCTTTCGAGTGGTTTCTTTGATGCATATTATCTAAAGGCACAGAAAGCACGCACGATATTAATTGATGCTTTTAATGATCTATTCAGCCAGTTTGATGTCCTCATTGGCCCCGTGACGCCGACTCCGGCATTTGGATTGGGTGAAAATACTGAAGATCCGGTTAGCATGTATCTTGCAGATATTATGACGGTGCCTGCGAGTCTGGCTGGCCTTCCTGCAATAAGTATTCCTGTCGGTCTGAGCAGAGAAGGCTTACCTATAGGAGTTCAATTGATGGGTCAACGAAAATCCGATGCTAATTTGTTGGCGCTTGCTGATTCACTGGAGGAAAAATAATGGACGGAACATTGCTTGCATTCATGATCGGTATTTTAGTGGTTGGTATCTTGCTGATTATCGTGATTACTCTAACGAAGCGAGGTCCTGTTGGGCTTGACGTTGAGAAATATCGTTCCAAATGGCTTCAGATTGAGTCGAGCTTGAAGCGTGATGAGGTATCGAGTTATCACTTGACGGTGCTTAACGCCGATAAACTTCTCGATCAGGCGCTACGCGAACGCGGAGTCAAAGGCGAAACGATGGGCGAGCGGATGAAGCTACTCAAAAATACTTGGAGTAATGCCAATAATGTATGGTCGGCTCATAAACTGCGAAATCAAATTGCACACGAGTCCGATGTCCATGTGGGGTACGATGATGCGAGGCGTGCGCTCGCTGGCTTTAAGCAAGCACTGAAGGATGTAGGGGCGATCTAATGCTGACAGATGAGATTTTGAATAAGTACGAAATGACAATTGGCATCGAGTGTCATGTTCAACTTGCAACGGATACGAAATTATTTAGTTTTGCAGATAATGATGCGCGTGACAAAGCGCCAAATAGCGTTGTGAGCCCTATTGATTATGGATTACCCGGAATGCTTCCTGTGCTCAACCGAAAGGCTGTCGATTTGGCGATTAAGGCGGGCAAAGCGCTCAACGCCGAAATTGCGCCTGTGAGCCGATTTGACCGAAAGCATTATTTTTATCCCGATCTTCCAAAAGGATATCAGACGACCCAGATGTACCAGCCAATTATCCTGGCAGGTCACATAGAGGCACCGCTCGAAGATGGCACGAGTGTTCGGGTCCGCATTCACCACGCGCATATGGAAGAAGATGCGGGAAAACTGACGCACTTTAGTGATTATAGCCTCGTCGATCTTAACCGAGCGGGAACGCCGCTTATCGAAATTGTTTCCGAGCCTGATATTCATTCGGCTGCCGAAGCAAAGGCCTACGCCGCTGAGCTTCATCGCCTTATGACATATGCGGGCGTGACACACGGAGACCTTTATCATGGCAATATGCGATTTGACGTAAATCTTTCGATTGCCCTTAAGAGTGCAAGTGAACTTGGCACGCGTGCTGAAGTAAAAAATCTCAACTCATTTAGAAGTATTGAGCGAGCCGCAGAATATGAATTTCGTCGTCAGGTAGAGCTTCTTGAAAATGGCGGTCAAGTAAAACAAGAAACTCGTGGTTGGGATGATGCCAATCAAAAGACAAGTAGTCAGCGCTCAAAAGAAGATGCACAAGATTATCGCTACATGCCCGATGCTGATATTCCTCCAATTGTTCTAACAAGAGAGGAAATCAAAGAAATTCAAGCAACCGTGCCGGACTTACCACCTGTGTATCGTGAAAAATGGGTGACGCTTGAGCTCGATCGCTCTGTTGTTGAGTCGCTACTTTCGACCCGCGAGTATGCTACGTTGGTGACTGAAGTACAAGACAAGGCAGGTAATGATCACGCAAAACGAGTCGCACATTGGTTTGCGAGTGCTATGGGCGGTGCCGAGGAAGGTGGATTTATTGATCTGCAACCACGTTCTCTGGACGTATATATTGAACTTTCTGAAATGGTCCAGGCAGAAGAGCTAAGTAGTACGGCTGCAAAAGAAGTGTTTCTTGAACTGTTCTCAAATAATAAAACAGCTCGGGAAACAGCCGAGGGACTTAATCTTCTCCAGGTAAGCGATGAATCAGCAATCGCTGCGATTGTTGACGAAGTTTTGGCTGATTCGGCAAGCAAACGATCACTCGATGATATACGAGCTGGGAAAGATAAAGCAATTGGTTATCTCGTAGGACAAGTGATGAAAAAGTCCGGAGGTAAGGCAAATCCGGCACTCACACAAAAATTAATCCGCGAAAAGCTATAAGCAAAAGGGTCGCCCGAAAAGAAGCGACCTCGAACTTTAGCACAAACGGATATTACCGAGTACATGACAACCGCAAAGAGGAGGGAATAATTATGAAACGACCAACCAAAGCGATTATTGCTGCAGCAGGATTTGGTACACGATTTTTGCCACAGACAAAGGCTATGCCAAAAGAGATGATTCCGCTCATCGACAAGCCGATTATTCAGTATGTCGTCGAAGAACTTGTCGACGCTGGCATCAAGGATATTATTATTGTTGGAAGTAGCAACAAACGTGCTATTGAGGATCATTTTGACGTATCAAATGAGGATTTGCTGGCGAATCTTCGTGCCGGTGGACCCAAAAAACAGCATTTTATTGACGAGCTGGATCAATTGTCAAATATGGCGAATTTTATTTACGTTCGTCAGAAAGGTCCGTACGGAAATGCGACTCCTTTGATGAGTGCAGCACACTTGATCGGCAAGGATGAGTCGTTTATTTACACTTGGGCAGATGATTTCATTCTTGCATCCCCAAGTCGATTTAGTCAAATGATCGCAGTGTCGGAGCAGATGGACGGTGCGGTATTGTCATGCAAGAAAGTAAAAGATGACAGTGAGTACGGTCGATACGGCATTGCAGCCGGGCAGGCAATCGAAGATGGATTACTCAAGATGTCGCATATTGTTGAAAAACCAGGTAAGGACAATGCTCCATCGGATTTGGCCTCGGTGAGTAGCTATTTGCTTCCGGGGAATTTCTTTGAATATCTCGACAAGGCATACGAAACCTTTGATGGCCAAGGCGAATTTACTTTCCAGCCAATTATGCAGGCTATGATTGACGATGGTTATGGGTACTATGCATACCAGGTGAAAAACGGGACATATTACGACACGGGCGATAAATTGGAGTATTTGAAAACAGTGATTGACTTTGGGCTGGCGCACGAAGAGCTTGGGCCTGATCTCCGTGAGTTTATTCGATCAAGAGTTCGGTAAATTTGGCACTCGGCTGAGAAATCGATTATAATAGAATTACAAACGTAATAGCCTAAAGGGGGTGAATATGGGTTGGATCGGATGGATTATACTCGGAGGATTAGCTGGGTGGATCGCAAAACTTATCACTAAAGAAGAAGGCGGTCTCTTAAAAAATATCATCTTAGGAATTATCGGTGGTGTTCTTGGTGGGGGCATTATGCAATTGCTTGGTGGAAGTGACGTCAATGGTTTTAACGTCTACAGTCTTTTGGTCGCGGTTCTTGGAGCGATCCTGGTGATTTATATCGTCAGACTGTTTAGCGGACGTAAGGCCGCTTAGGAGAAGACGTGGATTGGTCGCAGATTATCGTTTTATTGCTTGTTGTATGCCTCGTATTGTTTGTGGTGATTGCGCTCACACTGATCTTTATGGTGTTTCGTATTAGCTTGCAGATCAGATCACTCATGCGCTCGACGCATACGGCGATCGACAATGTTTCACACGCAATAAACGAAGTTGGCGGCATAGCGAAAGCGATCACAATCCTTGAGGCACTACGGAAAAAAGCTTTGGTACGAAAGAAAAAAGGAGGAGATGTATGAGTAAAGCAAGATTTGCGCTCGGCGCGGTTATCGGGGCAGCGGCCGGGATTGTTGCGGGGCTACTCACGGCTCCAAAATCGGGAAAAGAGACGCGCGCCGACCTCAAGCAAAAAGCAGAGGATCTGAAAACTACAGCATCGCAAAAAGCTGAGGACGTCAAGGTTCGATCGGAAGATTTTGTCGAAGATGTCAAAGACAAGGCGACGGACTTAAAAGAGCGAAGCGAGCGTGGAATAGAGGGTGCAAAAAAAGGATTTTTTGATAAGGACAACAAATCGTAAGCAAGCGTTGAAAGTACCGTTACTATGAAAAAGGTGATCAAAAAAGTAAAAGAAGATAACGAAAAAGGTGCTCGTGCCGGCCTGCTTGAAGATTTATTCTATGATTTCAACCGAAGCAGGGGCGAGGTCTACAAGATGAATTTTATTCGCGGTATCTTCTTTGGACTCGGAAGCGTCTTGGGTGGTACGGTGATCATTGCAATCGCGGTATGGATATTAAGTCTTTTTGTTCATATACCCGGCATCGGTCAGCCTATTGAGCAAGTGCAGCAATCTTTACAAAATCAGCAAAAGAACCAATAGGACGTTGTAAACAAAACGATTCGTGGGAGCTGATTACTTGCTATACTAAATATAAGTATGGGGGTTGAAACAAAGACACAGCCTGTGGTGGACACAGAGCTGAAAGCATCTGATTATGTGCATTTGCATAATCATACACACCACAGTTTGCTCGATGGACTGACAAAAGTAGAGGAGCTTGTTGCTCGTGTCAAAGAAATGGGCATGGAGGCCTGTGCTATTACCGACCATGGAACAATGTCGGGTACGGTAGAGTTCTATAAGGCGGCTAAAGATGCTGGAGTGCGGCCGGTTTTTGGCATGGAAGCGTATGTTGCTGCCCGGAGTCGGTTTGATCGTGATCCCGCCAAAGATAAAGCTCGTTATCACCTGATTCTACTGGCTATGAATGAAACAGGATATAGAAACCTCATGTATCTTTCGTCAAAAGCAAATCTTGAAGGAATGTACTACAAACCTCGGATCGATCATGATCTGCTCGAGAGTCACAATGAAGGACTGATCGCCCTCTCGGCTTGTGCTAGTGGTGAAGTTGGAGAAAACCTGCGCTCGGATAATTACGAAGAAGCTAAAAAAATAGCTTCATGGTATAAGAGTATTTTTGGAGATAGGTATTATCTTGAGCTTCAGGACCATGGGCATTCCGACGCGCCTGCCAAATGGGATGTTCAGGTAAAGATAAATGGATATCTAGAGAAATTATCGGAAGAACTTGATATTCCGTGTGTTGTCACGAGCGATGGCCACTATATTTCCCATGACGATCAAGATACGCATGAAATTCTGCTCTGTGTTGGGACTGGTGCGTTTCTCTCCGATGAGAAGCGGATGAGCCTAAAGGATTTTGAACTTCATGTTACAGATCCCATGGAGATAATCAAACGCTGGCACAAGACTCATCCCGAAGCTGTTGCGAATACACGAAAAATCGCCGACATGTGCAATGTCGAACTTGATTTGGGAAAGATCTTGATTCCTAAGTTTCCAGTGCCAGAAGGGGAAGACGAAAAGAGTTTTCTGGATAAACTTGTCTATCGTGGGCTTGCGATGCGCTACAACGAGATCGCAGAAGAAGAGGCGGACCAGATGATGCCGGAGGCAATTCGCCCGTTACTTACTGACGATGTGCGTGAGCGATTGGATATGGAGCTGGGCGTTCTCGACAAAATGGGATACAACGGGTATTTTCTTATTGTGCAAGATTTTATTAACTGGGGGAAGTCCCAGGGGATTATTTTTGGTCCTGGGCGAGGGTCGGCTGCAGGTTCGATTATCGCTTATGCACTGCGTATTACCGATCTTGATCCACTGAAATACGACCTTCTGTTTGAGAGATTTCTCAACCCAGATCGTATCAGCATGCCCGACATCGATGTCGATATTCAGGATACGCGTCGTGATGAAGTAATTCAGTATTGTGCCAATAAATATGGATCAGAGCGTGTGTCAAACATTGTGACATTTGGAAAAATGGCTGCTAGAGCGGCAGTGCGTGATGTCGCGCGTGTGTTGCAGGTGCCGTATTCTGAAGCCGACCGTCTCTCAAAAATGATTCCCGCGCCCGTGCAGGGTCGGCACATCCCGCTCAAAGTAAGTGTGGTCGAAGACCCTGATCTCAAAAAAGAATATGAGTCAAACCCTACCGCAAAAACTGTTTTTGACTATGCTATGAGACTTGAAGGGACGATTCGTTCGCATGGAATTCATGCCGCAGGGGTTGTGATTGCACCGGATGATATTGTGAAATATGCACCGCTCGAAATGGCGCAAAAAGGTGTTGTCTCTACGCAATATCCAATGGGCCCCGTTGAAGAACTCGGGCTGCTCAAAATGGATTTTTTGGGTCTTTCAAACCTATCGATTATTAACAATGCACTCCGTATTATCAAAAAAGTTTACAAAAATGATATCGATCTTTCCAAGATTCCTCTCGATGACCCGAAGACGTACGAGCTCTTCCAGCGTGGTGACACGACAGGTGTTTTTCAACTTGAATCTGCTGGCATGAAGCGATATCTTCGTGAATTAAAACCGACCGTTTTTGAGGATATTATCGCCATGGTGGCATTGTACCGTCCTGGGCCGATGCAGTTTATCGACAGCTTTATTAAGCGAAAGCATGGCCAGGAAGAAATTACGTATCTCGATAAGGGAATGGAGAACGCACTCAGTCCTACGTATGGTATTTTGGTATATCAAGAGCAGTTCATGCAGATCTCGAAGGAATGGTGCGGATTTACGGGTGGTCAGGCAGACACGCTCCGCAAGGCCGTGGGCAAAAAGAAAATTGATCTTATGCGTAAAGTGAAGGTTGATTTTGTTGACGGTGCTGTAAAAGTCGGCGGCTCCAAAAAGGAGGTAGCCGAAAAATTCTGGGATCAGCTAGAAGAATTTGCGAATTATTGTTTTAACAAATCTCATGCTGCGTGCTATGGACTGATTTCGTATTGGACGGCGTATTTAAAAGCTCACTACCCTGAGGCGTTTATGGCGGCGCTCATGACAAGCGATCAAGATGATATTGATCGCCTTGCCATCGAGATTACCGAATGTAAGCACATGGGTATTAAGGTACTTGCACCAGATGTTAACGAATCATTTGTTGAGTTTGCGGTAGTGCCGGGCAAGAGCGAGATTCGATTTGGTATGGCAGCCGTAAAAGGTGTCGGTGTCGGGGCTGTTGAGGAAATACTACGTGCTCGAGAAGAAGGTAAATTTGCGAGTGTCGAGGATTTTGCCAAGAGAGTCAGTACGTCGAAGTTTAATCGCAAAGCCTGGGAGTCGCTGATTAAATCCGGTGGATTTGACCAATTTGGCGATCGCTCCGATCTTCTTTTCAACTTGGAAATAGTGCAAGCATTTGCCAGTAAAGTCCAAAAGGAAGCGCTGAGCGGTCAAACAGATCTCTTTGGGGGCATGGGTGATGTGGCTAATATTCAGCCGACTATCACTATGCAGCCAGCACCCGTAAAATACACGGAGAAGGAGAGGTTGACATGGGAGCGGGAGCTGCTCGGGCTTTATATCAGTGCGCATCCGCTCGATAATTACGAGGCATACTTTAATGAACAAACGATACCTCTCGCGCGAATGAAACCTGAAATCGATGGGAAAAAGGCAACCATTGGTGGTCTTGTCACGACAGTGAGAACGATCGTGACAAAGAGTGGCACCAAAATGGCATTTGTAGGACTCGAAGATAAAACGGGTGAAGGGGAGATGATTGTTTTTCCTAATTTGTTTGAACAGGTGGGGGCTAAACTCAAACAAGACGCGGTAATTCGCGCAAGTGGAAAGGTAAGCGCTCGGGATCGTGATGGCAACTTGGGCGATGATGCGAAGATGATAGCCGACGAGTTAGTAGAAGTAACGGATGAAGAACTTCGCACCTATGAATCGACTGGTCGAAAGATGGAGTCTCCTAAGGTAAGTAGCAAGGTAAAAGCGATGCGTGTGGCTGAATTTCGGGCGAAACAGTCGGGCAGCGTTGTGAGCGCGCCTGCAACGACGAAACCAAAGGACGCACCCGTAGAAAAGCCCCGCCCCATTATGGACATCCCCGCAGTCAAAAAACTATTTGTCCATATTAAAAAACCCGACGATCACGAATCCCTTCTCGAACTAAAACGTATCTGTAGTGAATTTAACGGCAACACAGATATTGTTTTAGTGCTCGGTGCAGATAAAAAGTCTGCTATACGGTTACCTTTTAGAGTAGATGCTAGCGATGCGCTGATAGGGGCGCTTGTGAAACTTCTCGGTGAAGATTGTGTGGTTTTGAAGTAGTATATGTGTTTGACATTATGTTTATGCTTTTGCTAAACTTATAGAAGTGACAATGCACACAGTAACTACTATGCTAAAACAAAAAGCCTCCAAAATCGCAATTGGGGTCTGTGCTGTCCTTGTGACAATTGCCGGCCCACTTCAACTTACCCAGTCCGCACTGGCTGATCGTTATGATGATCAGATCCGCGCGATTCAACAGCAGGTCAATCAATATCAGGCAAAGGCCGGTGAATTGCAAAAACAGGGTGATACCCTGCAGGCAGCTCTCGATACCATTACAGCTGAGAAAAACGCTATCCAGGCCCAGATCGATCTCAATCAAGCGAAATACGACAAATTAACAGCTGATATTGCAACAAATAAAGAAAAACTAGCGAGTAATCAGACGGCGCTCGGTAGCATTATCGCTGATCTCTATGTGGATGGTTCTATCTCATCTCTTGAAATGCTCGCAAGCAGTAAGAACATCAGTGAATATATGGATAAGAACGAGTATCGGACTGCGGCAAGTGAAAAGCTCAACTCGACGATCGACTCCATTAAGAAGTTAAAAGCACAGCTAGAGTCCGACCAAAAGTCAGTTGAGAAGGTGCTCGCAGATCAAAATTCCCAGCGGGCAACGCTTGCAGCGAAAGAAGCGCAGCAGCAAGAGTTGGTAAATCAAACTCGCGGTGAAGAAGCCGCGTACCAACAGCAAATCGCAAGCAGCAAATCGCAAATGTCGCAAATTGCATCACAACAGCGTGCGGCACTTGCAGCGGCAACCAACGGCGGTCGCAATAACTCGGGATCCGTTGGTGCTTTCCAATTCCGTAACTATAGCGGCAATATGGGTTGTAGCGGTGGATATCCGTATTGCGGGGCGCAGGACAGCTCAGTCGACCCATGGGGTCTCTATAACCGTGAATGTGTCAGCTACGCAGCGTGGGCGGCAGTAAATATCTACGGTAAAAAAGTCATGAACTTTGCCGGTGCAGGAAATGCCTACCAGTGGCCTTCAACAACGACACGAATGGGCGCGACGACAGATAAAAATCCCGAAGTTGGTGCTGTAGCAGTACTCCCGTCATCAGGATTTGCCCCTATTGGTCACGTTATGATTGTAGACGCAATCCTCGGTGGAGGTTGGGTGAAGGTAAGCCAGTACAACTTTGGTGGAACCGGTGAATACAGTACGATGGATATCCACGTATCGGGCGTTAATTTTGTCCACTTCCTCAATAGTTAAGTAGTGAGAGCATAGAGGGCGATGCCCGTGGCAACGCTGACGTTGTACGATTCTTTTTTCCCGTGCATAGGTATTTCTATCAGATCATCGCATTGATCTTGGAGGGCAGATTCTATACCATGCACTTCTTCTCCAAGAAGAAGCACGATTTTATCAGGGGGCATGTAGTCTGGAAGCATAATCGCGCGGCTTGCTTGCTCAAGTCCAACGATGCGATATCCTTCTTGCCTCAGTTGGCCTAGAGGAGGTGTTTCTTCAAAATGAAACGGAACGAGTTGCTCGGCGCCAAGCGCTGTTTTGTGAATTTGCAGAGTTAGTTTTTCGGCAATATGGGGAAGACGAGGGTCGTCGGAGACTTGCGGGTAGGGGGTGTAGCCACTCAAAATGATATGTGAGACGCCAAATCCTTCGGCGGTGCGAAAAATTGCACCGACATTATGTGTCGAGCGAATATTATGGGCGATAACGATAATTTCGGACATTACTCTAAAGTATACCACTCCCTGAATCGCTCATGGTTTGCTATGATAGTAGGTAATGGACGAAGACAAAATTCAACAACGTCGCCGAGATCAGGAAGAAAAGGCGACCCAGGAACGTGCAGCGATTCTTGGTTTGCAATATCTTGATACACGCGGTATCGACAAAACCCTCCCGCTTACCGAGGGAGTTATGCCCATTGAAGACATGTACAAGGGTCATATCGTGCCTTTGGTTCAGGGCGGCGGTACGGAACCGTTTCGTTTTGGGGTGACAAGCCAGACGCCAGAATCGCTTGTTCATAAACTACGAAGCGTTTACGGTGAGCGGGGCGAAAATATCCAAGCGCTTCTCATTAGCGCGAGTGGATTCCGTACATTTATGAATCGCTATGATCCGCCAAAACAGATCGAGTATGAAGATATTCAGATTGCAAAAGAGGGTGATAGTGATACGCTCGCTCAGGTAAGTAAGACACTCGCCACAGTGAGCAGTGACCGAGTCTTCGACTATTTGATTGATCAGGCCGATAAGATGGGCGCAAGCGACATACATGTCGAGAATGAGCGAACGTATATCCGTATCCGTATGCGTGTTGACGGGGCGCTCCACCAGGTTGCACAGCTTGAAAGAGATCGGTATCGAGTTATCATGGGTGAGCTTGCTTCTCGGGCGAACGTTTCGACAGCCGCAACCGAACCCCAGTCGGGTCACATGCAAAAAGAAATCACACGTGACGGAGCAACTCATCTTTTGAATCTTCGTGTCGAGACGGTGCCAACGATGTATGGTCAAGATGCGGTCATGCGTTTATTTAATTTTGATGAGAGCTTACTTAATCTCGATCTTCTTGGTATTCCGGAGAGACAGCGTAAAGAAATCGATGAAGTTGTCAGCCATCCGCGTGGAATGGTACTTATGGTAGGCCCAACGGGCTCAGGTAAGTCGACGACGCTTTATAGTATTTTGAACGCACTCAATACCCCAGACAAAAAACTTATCACGCTTGAGGATCCGATTGAATATGGGCTTACAGGAATCTCTCAGATTCCCATCGATACGACAAGCGGGCAGAGTTTTGCCGATGGACTGCGCAGTGTCCTGCGTCTCGACCCGGATGTCGTGATGATCGGTGAGATACGTGACCAAGACACAGCACGGACGGCTATCCAAGCATCGATTACGGGGCATCTCGTCCTCTCAAGCTTCCACGCAAATACAACAAGTGCTGCTTTTAGTCGCATGATTGATCTTATCGGGGTAAACCCTATCTTTAGTTCCGCAATTCGCATGCTAATTGCGCAGCGGCTTGTGCGACGTCTTCACGATGAGACCAAAGAAGAATATGAGCCTGATGAAGCGACAAAAAAGTATGTTCACTCTGTTCTTGATGACCTCCCAGATACGGTAGAAAAACCTGATCTTGATAATTTCAAATTATGGCGGCCTGTTCCTAGTGATGATGTGCCGTTTGGCTATAAGGGCCGAATTGTCATCATGGAACAGATGCTAATGAACGAAAACATCCAAAAATTCATTCGTGGCGACGTCAAAGATGTCAATATTGAAGCGATTGAAGCAGAAGCGAAAAAGAGTGGGATGGTGACACTTATGCAGGCAGGCGTGCTTGCGGCACTTCGTGGTGATACAACTCTTGAAGAAGTAAGTCGCGTCATTTAGTCTTCCAAGACGTATTTGCTTTAGTGAGTAACTCGGTTGCCTTATGTCTCGGAGTAGTTTATTGTAGAATCGTCGTCATTGAAGGGAAATCCATTATGGTAGCACCCGTCAATTTGGTCGAGGTACTGAATAGCAGAGGTACTCCTACGGGAAGCGTCTGCATGCAGCACGAAGCACATAGGGAAGGATGGTGGCACAGAGAAGCCAGGCTTTGCGTAACGAATGGGCCGGGTTATATGCTTGAGGTGCAGCGATGCGCCCAGCGACACCGCGAGATGTGGGATCCTTTCCTGGTCAGTGGTGATGTTTGGGTGGGTGAAAGTCCACCTGACGCTATTCGGCGCATGGCATTCGAGCAATTTGGCTCTGATTTCACAGCAATTTTGCAGGAATGCCCTCTCTACGAAGTATGCAGAGTACCGTGTGAGGGTGAGGTAAGTGATGCTTCGTATCCTTCGGGGTGTTATCGTCACAAAGTCCGCAGCAATGTTTTTGTGGCGTTCCTCTCGGGGTTAGACGAAAGGGTTTTAACGAGGGAGACGGGAATTCCACTGCGTCGTTATCCCAAGTGGCAACTTCGAGAAGATCTTGGGAGACCTGAGTATTCGCGGGTTTTCACGCAACATGCACACCACCTACCTCCCGAAAGGAGCGTTCGGCTTTACAACAAGATTTTACTCAGTATCGCTTAGGAGGCGAGTATCACGGACGAGGACGACAGAGTGTTTAGGGCTGCGATTGAGTAGCCCTAAACACAAAACACGACATTATTTAATAACTGCAGCGATTGCAGGGACAAGCCGCTCATCAAAAACGGAGGGGATGATATGCTCTGCGTCTGGAGTCTCGACAAGGCCTGCAATAACCTCGGCGGCAGCAACTTTGTGTTCATCGGTTATTTTCTTGATGCCGTTATCTAACGCACCTCGGAATATACCGGGGAATGCGAGGGCGTTATTTACTTGATTCGGAAAGTCACTTCGACCGGTGGCTATGATGGCCACGCCTGCTTTTTTGGCCACATCGGGCATAATTTCGGGAATCGGGTTTGCGAGCGCAAAGACGACAGGTTTTTGAGCCATTTTGCTGATTAAATTCTCATTCAGAAGACCTGGCTGACTAACGCCAATAAAAATATCTGCGTCTGTAATAGCATCGTCGAGTGTTCCCGAGAGTGAGCTATCAACGTACGCAAGCAATTGTCGTTTTTGTGCGTTAAGGTCGGTCCTTGAATTGCCGATGATCCCCTTGCTGTCAACGGCAATAATATGCGGTTGGGCGTAGAGCGAGAGGAGTTTTGCGATGGCTGTTCCTGCAGCGCCGGCACCGATAATGACTATTTTAGTGTCTTCAAGTTTTTTGTCGACCAGTTTCATGGCATTGATAAGGCCTGCAAGTGTCACAACCGCCGTGCCATGTTGGTCATCGTGAAAGACCGGGATATCAAGCTCGTTCTTGAGTCGCTCTTCGATTTCGAAACATTGTGGTGCTGCAATATCCTCGAGGTTAATGGCGCCGAAACTCGGAGCCATGGCCTTGATCGTGGTAACAATTTCGTCAGGGGTATGAACGTCAAGCACAATTGGAATACTATCAATGTTAGCGAAGTGCTTAAAGAGGAGCGATTTTCCTTCCATAACAGGCATCGCACCCTTTGGACCAATATCTCCAAGACCGAGAACCGCGGAGCCATCAGAAATGACCGCAACAAGGTTATTTGTCCATGTGTAGTCAGGAAGCGTCGAAGGATCATTGGCAATAGCTTTGCTCACTGCGGCAACTCCCGGCGAATAGTACGCGCTTAAAAGATCTCGGTTAAGTTCGCTTGAGTCGCGAAGTTTCGTGGTAATTTTTCCTTTATATTTTTTGTGAAGATCGAGGGCGAGTTGATTATAGTCCATGAGTTAATAGTAACTGAATATTGCTCTTAGGGCCACAATGTGTGTAAGTGATTAAAAATACCACTCTCCATGGAGTGGTTGTATTCCGATCTGGGACGGGTGTGCCAATTGCTGGCTCTGCCCGCCCCAGATCGATCTCACTTGTTGACCGGAACGGCCGCCTTGGTGATGACCTTGACGTCGGACTGCTCCACGAGCTTGTTCTGGTTGTTCTTGAACATGATGTAGTCGCCGGGCTGAATGCTCGTGTTGAGTGCGTCTTCATCGGCCCAGGCTTGGAACGTTTCCGTCGAGCCATCGCTCTTCTGGACGCTCATCGACCACTGGTTCGACGAGATGGGGTAGCGCTTCTCGAAGCTGGTACTCAGAACGACCCCGTACATCCACCCGTCCGGAAGCTGCTGGCTCCCGCCTGCCGGCTGATTCGGCTGGTTCGTCGCGAGATAGTTCCTCGCTGACTGTGCGCCACTGGGGGTCACCGGGTCCGAAGACACGACCTCACCCGAACACGCGCTCAGCAGGCTGATGATCACCAAGATGCCGGCGATCAGTGCCGTTTTGAAACCTCGCATGACAAATCCCTTCGTTAATAACGCGAGGGTAGAGCTTGGACTTAATAAAAATACGATAAAATTTGTTATCTGTCAATAGTATCCTGCAAGCGAGAATGGTTATAGTGATGACAGTGATAGTTTTTCGCATATACCCTCTTTAAAAAATAAACAATCTATGCTATAGTAAATAGCTGATTGTATCTATTAAATAGTAAAGCGAGAGAACAATGAGTTTTGCATTAATTCAGAAAGTAAACGACGAGCAGAAAAAAGCAGCCGTTGTTGACGTTCGTAGTGGAGACACTGTCCGTGTCCACCAAAAAATTAAAGAAGGTAACAAAGAGCGTGTTCAGGTATTTGAAGGCGTTGTTATCCGCACCGACAACAGGAAATCACACACAAGTCGTATTACCGTCCGTAAAGTAGCAAGTGGTGTTGGCGTTGAAAAGAGCTTTCTGCTCCACAGTCCACTTGTCGAAAAAGTAGAGATTATGCGTCGTTCAAAGGTTCGTCGTAACTTCCTCTCCTTCCTCCGCAACCGTAGCGGAAAGAGTGCTCGTCTCGTGGCAAAGAACTTTGATCGTGAAGCTGTAAACACACTTCCTGAAGCGCCCAAAGCTCCAGCGGAAGAAGCAAAAACCGAAGAAGCTTAGGCAAATTTCTAAATTATAAAGACCCCGATTCTCTCGGGGTCTTTTGTCTCTTCGAATTGCTTAACCCCAGTGCGACAGAGACTATCTCTGCCGCACTGGGGTTAGGGTTAGTTATCCCCGGGTGCAAACTTGGGGTCTTCTGTTCCCAGGTTCCACGCCATCAGCTTCGGGTAGTGACGAACAAAGCCTTCGTAAAACTGTTCAACCTGCTGATACCCGAGCAGAAGGCAAAGCATCTGGGCGGTGACGCGAGCGGGCCCGCTATGGACACCGCAGTCGGCGTCATTGTAGTGGATGCCCGTGTACGTCCCCTCGCGAGTACCCCTCCGAAGGAGTACCATGCCGTGGGGAGTTGCGTCCGAAGTGCCAGCCACGAGGAGCTCGGAAGCTTCGACGATTGCGAACTCCCACTGCTCACCGGCCGCAAGACGCCGATGCAGGTCACTTTCCATCTCGAGAAGAGATGACGTCTCCACGCTTTTGATATTGAACAGAGTGCTCTCGAGCATTCCGTCGATGGTAGTTACGGGCAAGATACTCAACGTATGTAGCCTCTCGGTAGTCTGGACGGAGATGAACCGCTCTCTACTAAAACACAAAAATAAATATAATGTCAAACCTTGGACTATCCTGTGCGCTGAGAGAAAATCTCTCCGCGCACAGGTAGTTCATGCGTCCTAGTCGAGCGGTTCGATAGATGGTCCCCAGCCACCTCGCGTGACGGCGATCTCCTCGTCACCGATGTTGACGACACGAAGCCGGTCGTAGTGGGTGACGGTCCTGATGAGTCCTTCGACATTGTGCCACTGGTCGAGGTAGGTGAGCATCTGCGCGGTCACACGCGAGGCTTCGCCTTCGTTGCCGCAGTCGGCGCGTCGGTAGTAGATACCCGCGTAAACGCCTGCCGGAGAAGGCGACTCGAGGAGGATCATGCCGGTTTTCGCATCTTCGCTGGTTGTACCGACGAGAAGCGCGAAGCTCCAGACCATGCCGGGACCGCTGTGCAGCCGGTGGCGCAAGTCGCCTGCCATGAGCAAGCCGTCATCACCAACCGTCTCGATGTCGAAGTGGTTGGTGTCATTCAGAATCTGCTCGAGACTCTGAAGTTCCAAAAGATCCATGATGTTTCCTTCGCTAGGTAATGAACCGTTCTTTAATTAACCATAAAAAGTAAATAAAATCAATGTAATGCTTGCGGAGGGAGAGGCAAGTGAACCTCTCCCTCCGCTGTGATTCGTTATACCTCTTCGATCACCAGCGGCCTTGCCGTCAGGTCTCGAATGACCAGGTGTGAGTACTGGGCTACGATGCCCCGCTGCAACACGCCCATATCCTCCTCTGCTCCCAGCTCCTTCAGCATGCGCGCCGTGTTAAACGCGCCGGGACCCGCCTGACCGCACGAGGGAGTCTGGTAGTGAATGCCTCGGATGGGGTAGGTTGACATTCCGGCTGTGAGCAGAAGGAAGCCATGGCCTTGCTGCACGACGCACACGTCCCACGTCAGGCCGATCTCGAGACGTCCTTTCAGATCGTGAGCTGCGGCCTCCGGGTTGGGCTCGTGCATCTTTTCGATCAGAGCTTCGGGCAGATTGAGCAGGCCTCTGATGTCGTAGTGCGGGAGTTCCATGAGATTCCTTTCATCGAGAGACGAATCTACTTCACTAAAACATAAATTAGTACGAGAGTCAATTATGATACGATGAAGGTAATGATTGTTGGAGTCGATGAGGTCGGACGTGGAGCGTGGGCAGGGCCACTTGTAGTGGGTGCGGTGTTGCTTGGTGGCGTGAAGATCGAAGGACTCACCGATAGCAAAAAACTAACGAAAAAACAGCGTGAAGTGCTAGATAAAGAGATCCGTCAAAAAGCAGGCGGGATTGGGCTTGGCTGGGTGAGTGCAAAGCAAATCGACGAGATAGGTCTTGGACGAGCTTTGCGCGTGGCGGCTGAGCGCGCGATCCTTCACTTAAAGCGTCATGTTTACGAAGAAATAATCATTGACGGCACTATAAAACTTATCGATGATCCCCGAGTGACGCTTATGAAAAAGGCCGATCTACTCATTCCTAGCGTATCTGCTGCTTCGATTGTTGCCAAAGTTGCTCGCGACAATTATATGGCCCATCTCGACGGAGTTTTTCCAGGATATGGGTTTCGGGGCCATGTTGGGTATGGGACGACAAAACATCGGCAAGCGATTGAACAAAACGGTGCGCTGCCTATCCATCGGATGTCTTTCGCACCGTTAAAAACGAAGAAGACCCAAACAAGTGGTCAGCCTGACGTCACGACAAAACAAATTGGCGATGAGGCCGAAAGTTTGGTGGCGGAA
Organism: uncultured Candidatus Saccharibacteria bacterium; assembly: GCA_964477195.1. Taxonomy (GTDB): domain Bacteria; phylum Patescibacteriota; class Saccharimonadia; order Saccharimonadales; family Saccharimonadaceae; genus JALRBM01. Next base: position 35,300 of record CAYZCX010000008.1, on the reverse strand, counting down.
TATCTAGAAACTCAAAGTCATACTATTGTGGCGCGTAATTGGCGCACGAAGTACTGTGAAATCGATATAATTTCTCGTCATCAGAACAGACTATATTTTACAGAGGTGAAGTATCGAAAGAATGATGACCAAGGAGGTGGTTTGGCGGCTATTACTCCAAAAAAATTACAGCAGATGGTATTTGCAGCCGAGTTTTTTGCAGCCAAGCACGGGGGTGATAATGAAGGGTTTCAGCTTGCGGTGGCTGATGTGAGTGGCACTCCACCGGTAATAAAAACCTACTTAGAGTTGCGCTAAGGCTTCCTTGACCGCCGCCTTATCGCGCTCGAGAAGGGCGACTTTTCCTTCCAGCTCACTTATCCCCAGGGCGATAACGCGCTGAAGGGCGGGTTCCGACTGAAATGGTGCAAAGAATGTCTTGTATTCAGCCAATTGATTCGATGTTACAAGAGCCATAGCTGTATAGCGCGGATAGGCATCATAGCTCTTGTCGCTTCCGAAGGTGGAGGTTATCCATTCCCAGTTATCTCTGAGCCATTTCCAGGCCTGTTCGCGCCCATGATGATTGCGGATTGTCCATATAAACCAATGTGCGACGTCCTGCGGTCGAACAACTGATTCGTCTTTGAGACAGGCGAGAATCTTAGTGATGTCTGCTTGCTTTTGAGCCGAGGTGATGCCACTGGCTATGTCTTCGCGCATATCGGCATATGTCGTCGCTTTGTAAAGAGTAATGAATGAATCAAGTGCCGCAGGGTCAGTACCTTCGCGAATCACAGTTGCAACAACAAGTGAACGGAGTTCCGAATCGATCTCTTCAAGTGGAGTTGAGCGATAAAGATCAAGCGCGTGCTGGATTGCATCCGGGTCTTTACCGTAGAGCATCATACCGATGATCGTGCCACGCAGTTTGGTGTCGGTCTCTGTTTCACCTTCGTGTTTTTTCCATCCGAGACGTTCGTATTGGGTCCCGGCAAGTTGTCGGTAGAGGTGGCGGAGGTGACTTTCGCTTGTCGGATCGTCTTCGACGAATTTACGAAGCTCACCTGCTGCGAGTGCGATGATATTCCATACAGATTCTTGATCTTCCTTGCCGAAAGCTTCCAGCAGCGGGATAAGCGTTGCACTTGAGATAGCACCGCTGCGGGCAAGAAGTGTCTGTTCGTGAAGAAGCTGGAGCCGATCGAGAGGTACCATGGTTTGGCGACGAATAGCATCGATATGAGGTGCGAGCAGCGCATCATCGTACTTTGCAAGAAAATGTGCCGTATCTCCAACGTTGAGCCGTATCGGATCGGAAGTATCAGGAAGTATGGTCTCTTTCTCGGCGAAAAGCTCAGGAAGTATCGATGACGATGCATTAAGCGGGATAGGCCATAGTTGTAAAGAAGGTTCGTGAGGGCCAATGAAGAATCGCTCCTGAGTCAATCGTAAGTGATCATTGTCTCGCTCAACTGCAACGACAGGATATCCTGGCTGCGATATCCAAGTTGCCATAAATGTAGCAATATCTTTGCCACTTGCCTCTCCCAGTACCTTCCATAGGTCGTCACCTTCGGTGTTTTTGTAGGCAAAGGTAGCAAAATAATTCTTAAGACCCTTTTGGAACGCGTCATGGCCAATATAATGTTGGAGCATGCGAAGAAGACGTGCACCCTTGGCGTATACAATGGCAGCATCAAATAACGTGTTAATTTCGTCAGGATGGTGGACATCTGTTTGAACCGATTGAACACCATCGATACTATCACGGCGTAGCGCGAGTATACTCTCTGAGGTAGAGAATTCCAACCATACGTTCCACTCTGGATAGAGTGCATCCATCGCGACATATTCCATCAAAGTAGCGAAACTCTCGTTGAGCCAAAGGTTATTCCACCATTTCATCGTGACAAGGTTGCCAAACCATTGGTGAGATAACTCATGAGCAACGACGAGCGCAACATATTGTTTGTTGGAAACACCGGCAGTTTTCGGGTCTGCGAGCAGCGCCAGTTCGCGGTAGGTTACCAGCCCCCAGTTTTCCATAGCACCAGCGCTAAAATCGGGGAGGGCAACATGGTCGGATTTTGGGAGAGGATAAGGCGTTCCAAAATAATCGTCAAAAAAGTCGATAGCCCGTGTGGCAGTGTCGAGAGCGAAGTCGAGACTAGCTGCAGTTTGTGCCGGAGTTGCCCAGATATTTACTTCGACACCGCTCTCGGTGGTGGCTGTTTTTCGCTGTAATTCGCCAACGACCCAGGCGAGTAAGTAAGTGCTCATGCGCGGAGTTGTATCAAATGTTGTGACGAGAAGGTCATTTTCGATAGCCTGCCTGACAACGGGCATATTACCGAGAACTGTCACGTTTTGCTCAGTTGCAAGCGTCACATTAAATGTTGCTTTTGCCTCAGGCTCGTCGATACACGGAAAAACTTCTCTAGCGTGATGGCTCTCGAACTGCGTTGCGAGAAGTTCTTTCTTTACTCCCTCATGCTCGTAATAACAGGGGTATAGTCCGTGCATGGCATCTTCGATTTTGCCGGTAAATGCGATGACAACGATATGCTTTCCACCGTGCAGGTCAGGGTGGTGGATATGAAGCTCGTCCGATTGTTCATCGAGTGTGAAAGTTGCTTGCTTGCCGTCAAATATTACCGAATCGATCAAAAGATCTTTGGCATGAACGACAAGCTTTGTCGCATGCTCGGGCGTAGCGCCATGGATGGTAACGGTTCCGGAGAAAATGCGTTTTTTTCGTTCGAGCTGGAGCGATAAGTCGTAATGAGTTGGTATAAAATATTCGATGAGTCGGGCTACATTCTGCATACTCTTATTGTATCAGAGGTATACTATAGAAACATATGTCGTATAAACTTCGACGAACAATAGCAGGATTGTTGGCTCTTGGTGCTTTGGTGGCGGGGATTTTAGTATTTCCGGAGTTTTGGCAGCCTCAATCTGCGCCGAATGTCTCTACGGAACAAGGATCAATCGGAGAAGCGCAAGGCGCGTTGGACCAGCTTGCGGTCAAAGGACGAGCGCCTAAAACGGGCTACGAGCGAACGCAGTTTGGCAATGGATGGAGCGAGCAGAGTGGGTGCGATACGCGCAATATTATTTTGCGTCGTGATCTGGCGGACGTTGCCTTGAACGAGAAGTGTCAGGTAACGAGCGGTGTGCTCCAAGATCCGTATACAGGAAATACGATTCAATTTACGCGTGGCGCAGGAACGAGCGACGATATTCAGATAGATCATGTCGTTGCACTTAGTGATGCATGGCAAAAAGGAGCTCAGCAACTGCCTGTCTCCCGGCGTGTGGCGCTGGCAAATGACCCACTGGAACTTTTGGCTGTCGATGGACCATCAAATCAGCAAAAGGGGGATGGGGATGCGGCAACATGGCTTCCCAAAAACAAAGCGTTTCGTTGCCAATATGTCGCTCGTCAAGTTGCGGTGAAGTTTAAATATAGTCTCTGGGTAACGCAAGCGGAAAAAGATGCGATGGTACGGGTATTAACAACATGCCCAGGGCAAAAGCTGCCCACACAATGATGCTATACTATGAGTACATAAAAAGGAGGGGAAATGAATAAGAAACTTATCGTTGCACTTATTGTTGTTGTACTACTAGGAGGGGTAGGATGGGCGTATCTTGCGACTCGGCCGAATGCAGCAGCGCCAGAGGCTCATACTGATGACCACTCACATGATTCAAGCACTTCAAATGAAACTCCTCAGGCGACAAACGAATTGCGCTATACCGATAGCGGCTTTTCTCCAAAATCCCTTACTGCAAAAGTAGGGACGACAGTTCGCATTATCAATCAATCGTCTGGCCCACTTGAATTCTCATCAGACGATCACCCAACGCATACAAAGCACCCAGAATTTAACCTTGATACTATCCAGGCGGGCAAAGAAGAGACACTGGAGCTCAAGACAGCAGGTACATGGGGATATCACAATCACCTTAAGGCCGAAGACATAGGCACGATTGTTGTAACGGAATAGTTTTTTGGCAAAGTGAAACCCCGCCGTAGCGAGGCTCACTTTGAAGCAGCTCTAGCTGGTGGCGGGGAGGAGTCAGATAGTGTCGAGTTCGTATTCGTAGGTCTTGGTCGCGCCCTTGACGTTCTTGAAGCGGGTTGCTTCGGCATGCGCCAGACTGTCACCACCGACGCGAACGAGAGTATCCACCTCATTCAGGAAGGCACTGCTTTCCTGTCCGGCGTCCATGCCGATGTAGTTGATGTACTGCGGATCGATCGGATACAAGTCTTGTCCGCGAGCTTCGGCGGGGATGATTGCAGCGATGCTCCATTCGCGCAGCAGGGCAATGTCATAGGCGAGGCGGGGAATCCCCGCGTTGATACCTTTGGAGACAACCCAAATGTCGGAGACGTCGGAGTAGACCCTGGCGAGTGTGTCGAACGCCTCGTTCAAGTACCTGATTGCCTTTGGCTCGTTGAACCTGGTACGCGCACCATACCCGACGACGCCGATCTTCAGTGTGCTCACAGAATTCTCCATCCTGTCCTTGCCGATAAGTATCGGCAGTAGGCTAAATTATGAAACTTAAGTTAACATAAGTCAATAGGGTAGCATCGTTGAACTGACGTATACTAGGAAGTATGGATACAGAATACATCGTTTTAATCGTCAATATTGTTATTTCAGCCATCGTGGGCGCAGGATCGGCATTATTTACTATCGGCCAGTACAAAAATAAGGTGGATCGGATGGAGCGTGATCTCGAGAAAATCACTGACAAAAAAGAAACACTTCGTACCGATGTCGACAAGCTTTTGGAATTTAAAACCCAAGCACAGAAATTTATAGATCGAAGTATTTATAAAGACCAGAGTCCACTTTCCCTTACTGATTTTGGTGAAAAACTGGTCACCGAGAGTGGTTTGGGTGAGGTCTTTGACGATGTAAAAGATGACCTGGTCGTTATGCTTGAAGAGATGGAGCCGACATCACAGTATGATGCTCAGGAGAAAGCGCGGGCGCTCATGGACAACCTAGCGGGATATGAGCCATTTAAGCGAGTTGAAACATATGCTTTTGACCACGGCAAAGACCTTAACCAGATCTTGCGGGCGGGAGCTATTATGCTGAGAGATTATTATTTCAAAAAACATCCTGAGATTGTTGATCCAAAAGAGGACTGGTAACAAACAGGAAAAAGGCCGTTCTCGGCCAGCGAGCCCTCTTGATCTGAGGGCGGTGTCCTTTATGAGATGCGTCGTCTCGTTTTGATGTCGCTCCACACTCGGTGAAGTTCATCAGAAGTTGCCCGGCGCGTATTGCGCGGCAGCCCGCGATCTCCAATGGTCATAGAAGCCTTAATCCGTGAAATCCAGGGAGCCGGCACGTCGTTGTTGTAGGTGGTTGTGTCGATAATGTATCCGTGGCTTTCGCTGAAGATGAGAAAAATCCTCCACATCAGCACCACGCCATGCTCCCCGCTTTCTGGATCGTGAGCGGATGAGTAGGTGCGATAGGTGACGATGAACCGCGGATCATCCCGACGGTGTTCGACCGTCAGATCTTGTTCTCCCGCAATTGTCCGCTCGCCACTGAACCGAATGACTTCCCCCACGCGAGCTCCCTGTTCCTCCAGGGCCGACCACAGCGTTTCTGTTGGCATGCCGTCTCTTTTCTATGTATCTGAAAGGACATATTATATTATAAAATTTTAGAGAAAATAAATCAAATGATACAGATAAGGAGAAAGCTTTTTCGTTGTAATATTTCTTGATCAAAAATAACCATGAGAATTGTTGGTATAATAGAAATTGTGGTGCGCACCACCCTAACGGCAACTTTAGATGAATAAAGGAGGGCATTATGGGAGCATTCGAAATCGTTGTAGGAGTATCACTAGCACTAGTGGTAAGCTGGCAATCCCTTATGGGTCAGTAAAGATAAATCGAGGCGGCTTTTGTCACTAAAAGGCCGCCTTTTTTGTTTGTGTAAAATACCTTGATGTATCAAGAGGCGTATAATGATAAGAGAGGCATAAGTCGGAAGGAGTATGATGTGATAAATCTTTCAGGGAAAAGAATAGCAATAATTTCAACTGATTATTTTGAAGAATCAGAATTAGTAGAACCATTGACGCAGCTTCGTAATATGGGTGCAAAAGTAGAAGTGGCCGCCCCGCATACGGGTACAATTCAAGCGATGAGAGGTGTCGAGAAGACGCAGCATGTTGCCGTTGATACGACAATAGACAGCCTTGATGCAACGCTTTATGATGCTGTTATTATTCCGGGTGGTGTCGTTAATGCGGATCACCTCCGAGTAGAGACGGCCGCACAGGATTTTGTCCGCGCCATGGCGACTGCCAATAAGCCCATTGCGACCATATGCCATGGTCCATGGCTACTTGTATCGAGCAGAATAATTACAGGGCATACCTTGACGAGCTATCCGACACTCCAGGATGATATCAATAACGCCGGCGGGCATTGGGTTGACGAAGAAGTAGTCCGGGATGGAGTGTTTATCACCAGTCGGCGACCAGATGATATCCCTGCGTTTATGGAAACGCTTATAAAAAGTTTGGTCTAGGAGGATTATGATGAATCAGTATGAAATGCAAGATCCCACCACTCAATATCCAAAAATGGATATACCCGAGCAGCGCCAGCCCGAGCCTGGCTTGGACGCAAAACTAGAGCCCCGAGCTGATCATGGTGAAGCAACATACAAAGGCTCCGGCAGATTAAAGGGCCGTAAGGCGCTTATTACTGGTGCCGACTCGGGTATCGGGAGGGCTGTGGCGATTGCATACGCTCGTGAAGGGGCTGATATTGCGCTCAACTATCTTGCGAGTGAAGAAGAAGACGCGAAAGAAACATTCCGTATTGTTGGACAGACGGGTGTAAAAGTAGTGGCATGTCCCGGCGACATAAGCCAAGAGGATATTTGTGATGAGATCGTCCAAGCGACCGTCAAAGAGCTTGGTGGAATCGATATTCTTGTCAATAATGCAGGCAAACAAGTCTACATCGAATCGATCGAAGATCTCTCGACGTCACAGCTACGAAAAACATTTGAGGTGAATATTTTTGCTATGTTTTGGCTTGTTAAGGCTGCTTTGAAGCATATGCCAAAAGGCGCGAGTATCATTAATACCACATCCATTCAGGCATATCAGCCGTCTCCTGGCTTACTCGATTATGCCTCAACAAAAGCGGCAATCGTCGCATTTACCCACGGACTTGGCAAACAACTTGCGCCAAAAGGTATCCGTGTGAATGCTGTCGCTCCCGGGCCTATCTGGACGCCGCTGCAGCCAAGTTATGGGCAGCCGATGGAAAAGCTCGTCAAGTTTGGTCAAAATACGCCGCTGGGCCGAGCTGGGCAACCTGCGGAACTGGCGCCAGCGTATGTATTTTTGGCATCGCAAGAGTCGAGCTATATGACAGGCGAGGTTATAGGAGTAACTGGCGGTAATCACTTGCCATAAGATAGAAATAAGGAGATGTTGTATGGATGCCACGACACTACGAAAAGAAATAGAAAAACTTCGAGCCGAAGCGGGAAGCCGGAGTCAAATGATAGCTGGCTACGCTGAAAACGCCGCCCAGTACACCCGTGACGGGGATCCGACACGAGCAAAAGTCGAACAGGATCAAGCAGATAGACTAACACGAGAAGTACGAGAACTTGAAGACAAGGCGACAGAGCTCGAGCGACAGGCAACGGAAAAAGAGGATCGTGCTAAAAAATTAGACGATGAACGTACGCAACTTCAGCAGCGCATCGATGCTATTGATAAGGAAAAAGAGTCTCTTCTGGGGGGCGGTGGATTCCTGTCCCGTATTTAGAATGATAGATATAGATAAGTACCAGCTTCGCCGTGAGCTCGACGGTCCGACAGATGTTATCGCGAAGCGTCTATTAGGATGTATCCTCGAGCGAGAAATAGATGAGCAAATAATTCAAGTTAGGATCGTCGAGACAGAAGCTTACAATCAAACTGATGCCGCAAGCCATAGCTATAAGGGGAGGACTCCGCGAACGGATATCATGTTTGGCCCGGCGGGGTATTTATATGTGTATTTTACCTATGGAATGCATTATTGCTGTAATGTTGTCACCGGTAGAGATTGTGAAGGATCGGCGGTTTTGATCCGTGCAGTCGAGCCGCTTCAGGGAGTATCTACTTTAGAACAGAGGCGGCGAGTAAAGTCTCAGGCTGAACTCACAAATGGCCCAGCAAAATTATGTCAGGCTCTTGGTATCGATAAAAAAATGAATGGCCATAATCTTGCAGAAAAACCCCTACGGCTCCTTCTTCAACCGCCATTATCCGAGTCGGTTATTGTCACGACGCCCCGTATTGGAATCCGACAAGCAAAAGATGTCCCGTGGCGGTTTTATATAAGGGGTAATGAATATGTTTCAAAAAGTCGTTGACATGTGTATATCGTAGGTGTATTATTTCTTTCAGCACTACTCGTGTGGCCGCCTAAAAAGCGACCCCCGACCCCTGAGGAGAAGTCCCGCGATGCAGAACTCCACACCCGAGAGCCGGACCGACGACCAGCCGACTGCTGACGCGGGCACTCCCGCGACCAGCACCGAAGCTCCGGCAGCACTGAGTCCCGCCCTGGTTCGCCTGGAGGGTCTTCGGTGCGGTCACGAAGCACGTGCCTCGGTGGCCTCCCGCTTCCGTACGCACATCGGCTGAGTCCGTCACCTGAAGTGTGGCGTCGCCCGCTGTTTTCCTGCACGTTAAGGAAAGCAGCGGGCAACGCCGAAAAATCACGCATTGTAAATTTTTTAGAAACGATATATAATACAAGCAGTACATTCCGGCCGGCAGGTCGGATTTTTTGATAGAAAGGAAGAAGAAATCTATGGAAGATATTAACATCAAACAACTTACTCTTGCGGTTCGTACCATCGCAGAGGAAAAGAACCTCCCCGAAGAGTCAGTTCTTTCTGTTATCGAGCAAGCAATTGCTGCCGCATGGCGTCGTGATAATGGAGAGCGCGACCAGGACGTTCGTGCGGAACTTAATGTCAATGATGGGACGGCAGATGTGTATGTGGCTCGCGAAGTCGTTGAGATCGTGGGCAGCCCAAGCGTTGAAATTAGCCTCGAAGATGCGAAGAAGATTAAAAAAGATGCTCAAATTGGCGATATTATCGAAGATAAGTACGAAGTCACTTCATTCGGCCGCGTGGCCGCTCAAACAGCTAAGCAAGTGGTATTACAGCGTCTGCGTGAGGCAGAGCGTGAAGTTGTTCTGACAGAATACGAAGACAAAGTTGGCACAGTTGTGACGGGAACAGTGCAACGGGTTGAGCCACGCTTGATTCGTGTTGAACTTGGTAAGGCGATTGGTATTATTCCTCAGAGCGAGCAAATTCCCGGCGAATTTTATAGCATCGGCTCTCGCCTTAAGGTATTTATCAAGAGTATCGAGCGTGATAATCGTGGACCGCAGCTTATCTTGAGCCGGGCGAACGAAGCGTTTGTCGAATATCTCTTTCGCCAAGAAGTTCCCGAAATGGAAACTGGCGCGGTCGAGATTATCACGCTTGCACGTGAAGCGGGTCGTCGAACCAAGCTCGCCGTTCGCAGTACCGTCCCTGGTGTTGATCCTGTCGGAACCTTTGTTGGTGGACATGGAACTCGTGTTCAGGCTGTAATGAATGAAATCGGTGATCAAGAAAAGATTGATATCGTAACATTTGATGAGAATGCAGAACAATTTATTCGCAATGCCCTCAGTCCAGCGGAGGTTGCACGTGTTGAGATTGATGAGGCGGCAAAACGTGCCAAGGTATTTGTTGCTGAGGATCAGCAGTCTGTGGCAATCGGTCGTGGCGGGCAGAATGTTCGTCTGGCTGCTCGTTTGACGGGCTACGAGCTCGATATCGAGACTGCCGCACCAGCAAAACCAAGCGAGCCAAAACCTCGCAAAAATATCGAAGACAGTTTACTTAACGCAGTTGAGGAATCAGCCGAAGATTAAGGGTTCGCTTTCTTCAAGAATACGCTCCGTAAGGGGCGTATTTTATTGTTAGCACTCTATTGACGAGAGTGCTAATTCTCCTATATACTAGAGTAAGATCCGGATGACAAGCAGTGATGAAATGGCTTGCATCAGGGCAATGGAGGATTGATAATAGAATTATGTCTGATGATTTCGCTGACTTTGTAGCGCACCTGACCGATAATGCACGGACAAGTTTGCAGCATGCCGATGCAATTGCACGTGGACAGGGCAGTGCGTATATTGGAACCGAGCACCTACTTTTGGGTGTCCTTGCTCAAGGTTCATCGGTAGGGGCGAAGGTGCTTGCCGATGTTGGCGTGACGCTCGACCGGGCGGAACTAGCGTTGAATCTTACTCCGCGAAATCTCGTCGTCAGCACAGGTGCAAAAGGTCTTTCTGAGACCGCCAAACTTGCATTAAAAATGAGCTGGGAAATTGCTCAAGAATTCCACCAAGATTACTTAGGAACCGAGCACATTCTCTACAGTATTTTGACACAAAAAAACGCTCGCGCAACGGTATTGTTGCGTGATATGAATATTGATATTTCCGAGGTGACGGGTGAGCTCGAAGGCTACTTTGACCGTCAGAACGAAGCGTTTCAAGCAGCCGGAACCGATGATGCGAAGACAAAAAAACGCGGCGGACGTCCTGGTGCGCTTGAGACATTTGGCACGGATCTGACAGCGAAGGCAAAAGAAGGCGAACTCGATCCGGTCATTGGTCGTGAGCAGCAGGTTGAGCGTATGGTGACTATTTTGAGCCGACGCACCAAGAATAATCCAGTGCTCATAGGTGAGCCCGGTGTCGGTAAAACGGCCATTGTAGAAGGTCTTGCACAACGTATCGCCCGCGAAGATGTCCCTGATCATCTGCTAGAAAAGCGAATTATTCAGCTTGACCTGGCGGCTATGATTGCCGGGACAAAATACCGGGGCGAATTTGAGGAACGTCTCAAAAAAGTCGTCGATGAACTGAAGCGTCACAAGAATACGATTGTATTTATTGACGAACTTCATCTTCTGGTGGGTGCAGGTGCGGCTGAGGGTGCGCTTGACGCAGCGAATATGCTTAAGCCTGCGCTTGCTCGGGGTGAAATGCATCTTATTGGTGCTACGACACTTGATGAATACCGCAAACACATCGAAAAAGACAGTGCGCTAGAGCGTCGTTTCCAGGCTATCGTTGTGCCGGAGCCAAACCTCAAGGATACCATTGCGATTCTCAAAGGCCTTCGCGGGTACTATGAGAAACATCATGGTGTCACAATGGACGATGAAATACTCGAAGATGCGGTGTATATGGCTGATCGCTATGTGAGTGAGCGTTTTATGCCCGATAAAGCCATCGATGTCATTGATGAAGCGGCAGCGCTCGTGCGTGTAAAAGCGGGGCGAAAACCAAGCAAGCTGCGTGACTTCACAAAGCAACTCAAGAATCTCAATGAAAAGATGGAAGAAGCTGTTGTTGCTGAGGACTACGAACGCGCGGCGCTTTACAAGACGCGTATCAGCCAGCTGACGACCAAACTCGAAGAAACAAAAGCTCACTACGAGAAAAAATCTCCTATTATTCTGACTGATGAGGACGTCGCGCACGCTATTGCAACCATGACGGGCATCCCAGTAAAACGAGTGCAGAAATCTGAAGCAGTGCTTCTGCGAAATCTCGAAAAACACCTTGGAAAGTACGTTGTCGGTCAGAAAGAAGCTGTCGAAAAAGTTTCCCGGGCGATCCGTCGAAGTCGCAGTGGGGTTGCCAGTAGCAAACGACCTATCGGTTCGTTTGTCTTTATGGGACCAACAGGCGTTGGGAAGACGGAGCTTGCGAAAGTTGTTGCGCGTGAAGTTTTCGGAAGTGAGGATTCGCTTATCAAAATCGACATGAGCGAGTTTGGTGAACGACATAATACGAGCCGGCTTTTGGGTGCCCCCGCTGGATATGTGGGATACGAAGACGGCGGTCAGCTTACGGACAAAATTCGCCGTCAGCCGTATAGTGTCGTCCTCTTTGACGAAATTGAAAAAGCCCACCCCGAAGTATTCCAGCTTCTTCTTCAGCTTCTAGAAGAGGGGCGTTTGACCGATGCTAAAGGCCGAAGTGTGGATTTCAGTAACGCAATCATCATTCTGACAAGCAATCTCGGTGCCGATCGCATGATGAAAGAATCAAGCCTTGGGTTTCACGCGGCAACAAAAGACGACAAAAAACAGCTTGATAATGTCCACGAAGAAAACGCAGCGGCGGCTCAAGCGGCGCTTTCTAGAATGATGCGCCCGGAGCTAATCAATCGTTTCGATGCGATCGTGACATTTCGCGCGCTCACTCGTACGGAAATCGGTAAGATATTCGACAATTTGATAGACGAACTAGGTGAACGATTGATTCGAAAAGGTATTCATCTAGTGGTTGCACCTGCCGCGAAAAGACTTATGATAAAAGAAGGATACAGCGAAAAGTTCGGCGCTCGCCCACTTCGACGAGTGGTACAGGATATGCTTGAACATACGTTGGCCGATGGTATTTTATCAGGTGAGTATGAAAAAGGAACGGTATTGTCTGTAGGGGCGCGAAAAGGTGAGATAACGGTAGATGTTCAGGACGAAGAAACCGCATAGTCACGGAAGTATTGTAAGTGTTGCTATCTTGCTTGTTTCTTTGGGTACGGCCGTGTTGCTTCTCTTGAATCGTCAATATATTATCGACCAGATAAGTGTTTTTCAATTTAAGCCTACCGACCAAATAGCCTCCATTGCAAAACGTGCGGGAATGAATGGGAATGGGACATTTCTCTTTTATGCTGCGCATCCAGCGATTGAAGATGCGACGGACTTTAATCAGAAGTGCGGCCAGAAAGAAGCAAGTACCGCAATCCTCGGATGCTATAACGGTCAAGATATTTATATTTATAACGTTACTGATGAGCGCCTCGATGGAATACGAGAAGTAACGGCCGCTCATGAGATGCTCCATGCGGCATATGCGAGGCTTAGTGATAGTGAAAGAAATCAGCTCAATACCCTTTTAACCGCGGAATACGAGAAACTAAAAAACGATAAAGATTTCGCTGAACGTATGGCGTTTTATGACCGGACTGAGCCTGGAGAAAGAGATAACGAACTCCATTCGATCATAGGTACCGAAGTAGGCTCTATTGGCGGTGAGCTTGAGAAATATTATCAAAAGTACTTTCAGGATAGAGGCGCAATCGTTACACTTCATCAAAAGTACGGAGCAATATTTAGTGATCTCCAAAAACGTGGCGATGAGATTTCATCAGAGCTCACCTCGCTTGGTAAGAGTATCGAGCAGAATTCTCTGCAATATAATGCAGATGTGACAAAACTGAATCAGGATATCGATTCATTCAATGCAAGGGCGAATGGCGGCGGATTTGTTACGGGAGCCGAATTCCAGGCAGTACGTTCTGAATTGGTGGCTCGTGCAGGTCAGCTCGAGGTAAAAAGGAGCGCGATTAACGTATCGATCACTCGATATAATCAACTGCGTGATGAATTGGCAACGGTTGCGAGTGAGTCAGATGCACTTAACCGGAGTATCAATAGTAGCTTGGCGCCCGCCCCTAGTCTATAATAAGAAAGAATGGCAAAACCAAGAACACAATTTATATGCCAAAACTGTGGATCGAGCTATCCTAAGTGGACGGGCAAATGCGAAAACTGCGGTGAATGGAATACACTTGTCGAACAAGCGGCTGTTAGTACCGGCAAATCAGCGGTTGCACGCGGCGCGAGGAGTGGTAAGGTTCTTTCTCCCCAGACCATGAGCAGTATCAGCATCGAGCAGACCGTCGCGCGTATGAAAACGGGGTTTGGCGACCTTGATACAGTTCTCGGTGGCGGAATATTACCAGGAGGGGTGCTGCTATTGGCTGGTCAGCCTGGTATCGGCAAGAGTACGTTGCTGTTGCAGGTAGCGAGTGAACTAGGTAAGTCTGATGCGGTTTTGTATGCGAGTGGCGAAGAATCTGCGAGCCAGGTGAAGCTTCGGGCAGAACGACTCGGGGCAAATACACGTGAGCAGCTTCACTTTATCGCAAGCACAAGTGCCGATGATATCGCTGCGACTATTCGCTCAGGCGTTTACAAGGTTGTTATCATTGACTCTATCCAAACGTTGAGCTTGGACGATATTACTTCGGCTCCTGGGACCGTCAGTCAAATCACGAATAGTAGTAATGTGATTATACGCGCAGCAAAAGAGTCAAATGCTGCAGTTATACTTGTCGGCCACGTCACAAAAGAAGGCAGCATAGCTGGCCCAAAGGTGCTTGAGCATTTGGTTGATGTCGTCCTTAATTTCGAAGGCGATCGCTACGGGGGATTCAAGGTCGTGCGTGCAATAAAAAATCGTTATGGTGCGACGAGCGAAGCGGCTATCTTTGAAATGTACGATCAAGGACTTCGCGTTGTTGAAAACCCTTCGGCAGCACTCCTGGCTGAGCGTCAAAATGCAGACGGATCAGTGGTAATGGCGACCCTCGAAGGAACGCGTCCACTCCTTGTAGAAATCCAAGCACTTGTCAATCCGACCAGTTTCGGGTATCCTAAACGTACCGCCTCTGGGTTTGACCTCAACCGACTTAATCTTCTCATTGCCGTCCTCGAACGGCGTACGAAATTGGATTTATCAGATAAAGATATTTATATTAATGTCGTGGGTGGATTAAAACTCAGCGATCCTGCAGCGGATTTGGCGGTATGTATGGCAATTGCGAGTGCCGCTGCAGGGAGAAGGCTGGGCGATGGCGTCGTGGTCTTTGGCGAAGTTGGACTTGGAGGAGAAATCCGTACCGTTCATAGTGCCGAGCGGCGCATCGCCGAGGCGCAAAAGTTAGGATTTACGGAAGCAATCGCACCTCCGGAAACTCGCAAGAATTCATTTATAAAAGGTGTCCGTGACTTACGCACGGCACTCATAGACTACCTGCAGTAGCAGGAGAAAGAAAAAACATTATGGAAATATCACAACTCGTTATCGTGGCAGTATTACTTGTGCTGCTTGCCGAAGTAACCTATGTCTTAATGCGTCTGCCAAAGCAGACAATATCAAAAAAACAAAAAAACCTTATTCTGGTTGATACATCAGTACTGATTGATGGGCGGATCGTTGCAATTGCGAAGTCAGGGTTCATTACTGATACATTAGCGATTCCTCGCAGTGTCGTGGGTGAACTGCAGTATCTTGCGGATAATGCTGACCACGAAAAACGAGCACGCGCTCGCCATGGCCTTGACGTTATTGCAGAATTACAGCAGATTGCTCATGTAACCGTCCAAGTTTTGCAGGATAGTACGACTGTTCGAGAGGGTGTCGATGAGCGACTTCTTATCCTGGCTAAAAAGTATCATGCATCTGTTTGTACGATCGACTATAATCTCAACAAGGTTGCGATTGTCGAGGGAATTCGCGTACTCAATGTCAATGAACTCGCACAGAGTCTTCGCATGGCATACCTTCCCGGTGAACGGACACTACTCGAATTGACGCAAAAAGGTCAAGACTCACATCAAGCCGTTGGGCACCTTTCAGATGGAACGATGGTGGTCGTTGAAAACGCAGCTCAAAAAATCGGTAGCTCTGTCGAAGTTGAGTTTATCCGTAGCCTGCAGACCGCGGCTGGTAAGATGATGTTTGCCAAGCCGGTAGATCAGGCGAAGTCGGTTCAAAAAACTCCTGATACGCGTACCGTCAAGAGGCCCATACGCCCTGCAGGAACGAAGCCTACTCAGCAATTGCCATCTGATCGCTCTAAGACACCTTCTCCACGAAAAGATGAAGAGCCGCAGCATGTTTCTCGCCCCCAGCGCAATAATAACCAGCGTAAACAAAATACTTCGGGACGAACGACTCACCCCAGGCCAAATAAGCAGTCAGAGCGCGAAGCCGCACTCATTGACCTTGTAGAAAAACAGTAGGCTCCTTCCAGAGCCTACTGTTTTTATCTTTCTCGCCCCCTCCTTCAGCTGGGGGTGATATCTTTGCTGCCCGTACTCGTATAGAGTGCGCTATCAGTAACGGTCGCCGTGATGGTTTGTGTTGAAGTACTTGTAAAGGTGTAGTCTGCGTCGTATGTTCCACTTGAACTGACAGGAAGTGTCGCAACAAT
Source organism: uncultured Candidatus Saccharibacteria bacterium (assembly GCA_964477195.1). GTDB lineage: Bacteria > Patescibacteriota > Saccharimonadia > Saccharimonadales > Saccharimonadaceae > JALRBM01. The sequence goes on along the minus strand of CAYZCX010000008.1, from coordinate 19,161 downwards.
AGTACTTCCGACGCGGATTTCTACTTGCTGAAGAGGGTGAGTTCCACCAACAACGCTCACACTAATCTTATAGGTACTTCCACTTTGCTTACTGGCGCTAATAGTACCAACGCTTGGTTTCGCATCGTCACATTTATGGAGATCATCATCGGCATTTGAGTCATAGCCATCCGGTGCGATATAGACATCTTTTTTGCTGATAGGATCAGTGAACTTCTGAACATCTACCTCTATCTTTGCGGCATCCGGCGTACAACTGGTGGCTTTCTTTTTAGAGACTTTGTCGAATGTCAATTTGCTGTTGGTTTTTCCTTGGTTCTTATTATACCAAGATGGGAAGAGCTCGCCGCCGATGTTCTGCATCCCAGTGGGTTGCGTAAACCAACTACCACCATTTGCTGGGCTCCATTTATTCTCTTTTGCGTAGACTTCTTTGTGGGCATACTCCATCACTTGTCCTACGATCTTAGCCGGGAGGGAAGAGTTTCCATTGAGAAGCACGCGTGTATCTGGGTTACCGAGCCAGACACCCATCGTGAGTGCTGGGGAGTAACTGAGGGTCCAGATATCCTTTGCCTGTCCACCTTTGTCGGAGGTACCTGTCTTTACGGCTGTGCGAACTCCAGGTACATACAGTCCGTAGAAGTGTGGACCATACAGCCCGGCGCGTGCGCTATCGTCACTGAGAATATCCGATACAATGTATGCCGCCTGAGGATCGAGAACTTGCTTACTCTCATCTTTGTATTTTTTGATTACTTCACCTTGGCTATTCTTTACTTCGAGTACAGTGCTTGTGGGTTTGTAGACACCCTGTCGTCCCAGTGACGCGAAAGCATTGACGTGATCTATCTGACGAGTTCCACACCCACCAATTGCTGAGGCGAGTCCTGCTTGTGCGTCGGCACCCTGCGTACAGTAGTTAGTATCACCAAGGGCCCGGATAGTCTGAAGAGTTGGCTGAACTCCAGAGATATACATTGCCTTGACGGCAGGAACGTTGCGAGAAAGGCCTAAAGCTTTGCGAACGTTGATATTTCCCATAAACTTGCGGTCGGCGTTATTTAGTTCCGCGCCATATATTGACTTCATAGTGTTGTCATCGGCAAGAATCGAACCACTGCCGTAGTTTTGCTTATTACTGCCTTGATTACTGAACAATTGCGAGTACACGAGGGGCTTGATAGTTGATCCAGGTTGAATATATGCCGTGGCGGCATTATCCTGCCCAAATCCTGGATAGTTGAAGTCACGACTTCCCATCATTGCAACGATCTGACCTGTTTGCGTATCCTCTACTGTAGAAGCACCATTCGTAAAGCCGGCAATAGTAGGGGTCTTTGAGGCAAACATCGCATTCATGGATTCCTCAAGCTTATTCTGAATACGAATATCGAGAGTCGTCATTACCGTGAGGCCTCCTCGGCCGACAGTTGCCGCACCTAATTCTTGTTTCAGCTGGTCACGGACCATTTGGACAAAATGAGGCGCCTTGATATCTTTGTATTGATCTGAAGCGGGCTTTATGTTGTCAAGGATCGGATATTGCTTGGCTTCACTCGCTTGGGCAGTGGTGATATATCCTGCCTCCGCCATGTTATCAAGCACCTTGTGTTGGCGCGTGATCAGGGCTTCATGTCCATCAATATTGTAGGGATCGTACAGCCCTGGTTGGTTTGGAATAGCGGCAAGAAGCGCGGCCTCCGGAAGTGAGAGATCTTTTGATGATTTACCAAAATAGGTCTGTGCGCCTGATTCTATGCCGTTTCGACGACCGCCATACGGTGCTTCGTTGAGGTAAAGATCAAGAATTTGATCTTTGTTATACATTCGCTCAACTTCGATCGAAAGAATCATTTCCTTAATCTTGCGCGGAACGCCGTCAAGGCCACGTTTGGTTTGTTCGTCTGGAGGGAAGAATACTTGCTTGACAAGTTGCTGGGTAAGCGTGGAGCCACCCTGAACACTTCCGCCGTTTGCGTTGTTGAGGAGTGACCGGAAGATACCCGATACGCTGACGCCTCCGTGATTATAAAAATCCCGATCTTCAATGGCGACGGTCGCTTGCTTGGCATATTGATTGATATTATTGCCGTCGACGACAAGCTTATAATCGCCATCACCCTTGTCTTCCCATAATAGTTCACCATTGCGGTCATAGTATTTTGTGACGGTTGTTTGGACACGTTTTGCAAGTTCGCCTGGACGAATTGCATCAAGGTCTTTTCGGTAATAAGCAAAGAGTGCACCGATTCCAAGAATCAGTAATAGTATGCCAACACCGGCAATTTTAAGTGCCATCATAGCACCTTTTTTACTAAACCAATATTTTGCGACTCGTTTCGGATGGAGTCGATAGAGAAGCCGCTTCACAGGATGTTTCGGCAGACTTGCAAGATATTCGGCCTTCTTACGAGCATCGGCTTCTTTTTTGGTTCGACGACGACGAGTAAGATTTGCATACACGTTCATGCCGCGTGATTTGTTGGATTTATTTGCCACGTTTTCCCATTCCCATAAGCAATATTACAATCCATTATAGCATCAATTTTTGTCAGCCAACTTATTTTGTCTGCTATACTGACTAGAGAATAACAGATAGGAGTTTATGTGACACTTTCCGAAGAATTGCACTGGCGTGGTTTTATAAACCAAACGACACTCAAAGACATGACCGAACTAGACAAGGCGCCTATCTCTTTTTATTGGGGAGTCGATCCGAGCGCAGACAGTATGCATATTGGTCAGCTCGCAATGGCTATGATGATCCGCGCTTTTATTGCCCACGGCCACAAAGCGACACTCTTAGTTGGTGGTGCTACGGGTATGATCGGGGATCCTGACGGTAAGGATGTCGAGCGTGAACTGAAGAGCATGGAAGAAGTCGAGCATAACAAAACAAGTATCGCGCTGCAGTATCGTCGTGTATTTGAAGGACTCGAATTTGATATCGTCGACAACTATGATTGGTTTAAGGAAATCGGCTATCTTCAATTTCTTCGGGATATCGGTAAGCACTTTAGTATGACACAATTGCTCGACCGTGACTTTGTGCAAAATAGGATTGGCAAGGGTGGCTCAGGTATCAGCTATGCTGAATTTAGTTATTCACTTATTCAAGGTTACGATTTCCTGCACTTATATAGAGATCGGGGCGTCACGCTGCAAGTTGCGGGGGCGGATCAGTGGGGAAATAGCATTTCGGGCGTTCATCTGATTAGAAAAATCGAAAATGCCGAAGCTCATATTTGGACCGCTCCACTCATCATCAATAAGTCGACCGGAAAGAAATTTGGTAAATCCGAAACGGGTGCAGTATGGCTGGACGCCAAGAAAACAAGCGTTTATCAGTTTTATCAATTCTGGCTGAATGTCGATGACGAAGGTGCGATTGACTACGCAAAAATCTATACCCTCTTTACGCAGGAGGAGATTCAAGATCTTGAAAAACGCCACAAAGAGTCTCCTGGTGCTCGTATTGCCCAGAAGACTCTGGCGCGAGAAGTGACAGCGCTTGTCCATGGTAAGACGCGAGCCGAGGAAGTCGAGCGAGTGACTGATGTACTTTTTGGTGGAGGCTCTTTTGCTGATCTAACGAGTGATGAACTTGACTTGCTCGCACAGGAGATTCCTGTTGTTGAAGCTGGCAAAACAATTATCGAAAGTTTAGTAGACACCGGTGTGGCGGCAAGCAATGGCGAAGCTCGGCGACTGCTGACGAGCGGCGCCATTTCACTGAATGGAGAGAAGGTGGGTGAAGACACGCCCCTTCATGAGCTTACGCTTTTGAAAAAAGGTAAGAATACGTTTGTATTAATTCGCTAGATCGTCGCTAAAATTGACATAATTGCGGTGTCATTGTAAAGTTGTGCGTGTGGATCGCCCACATACTTTCTAGCAGAGGGGCAAATACTTGCGAAAGTCAAGAGTATTCGCGGTAGGGTTCATTGTAATGATGGCGCTATCGAGCTGTACGCTAGTCGGGACGTCTCCTGTCGCATCTTCACCGCAACCTTCGGCTCCATCTTCGCCGACTCCACGCATCGTATCGCCATCGGATTACGTCGTTGAGAATTGTGGGGTGAGCACGGCAAAAACAGGGAATGTTTCGAATGTTCTGTTGACAATCGACGATTTTCCCAGTGAACGAAGTAAGGCTAGCGGCGACAAGATGATTCAAATCGCTGACTGGGCACGAGAAAATGATGTCATGATGGAAGCATTCCCCATCAAGTCAAAAGTGGATGCTTATCAGAAAACATACCACAAAGACTTGATGGCGGAACTGCGGGCTCGAGGCACCTATGTGTCAAATCATAGCTTTAGTCACCTGCAGCTTACGAAGCTTTCAAAGACCAGATTGACCGAAGAGATCAGTGGAGGTGTCGCAAGCACCTATCTGCGTCCGCCCTATGGCGACTACAACGCAGGAGTGAAAGAGGTGGCCGAAGCAGCAGGGTATCGGTTGTGTACCTGGACGCTTGATACCAATGACTGGCGTCTTGTAGACGGCGTGCACCCGTCGGCTGAAGAGCTGATTCACCGTGTAAAAGTAGGCTTGGCGAAAACACCAAAAGGTGCGCCCGTTGTGATTTTGGGGCACTACTTTACAAATTACCCGCGCGCACTTCAGGGTATTTTGGAGGTGGCACGGGCAAATAATCGAATCTGTCCTGCTCCTCGTACGCCTACAACCGAGACAGTTCCGTTTCCTATCTGCTAGATCAAGGGGCGGTAACATGGCAAAATTCCAGCCAAGTTACCGCCCCTATTTAAATTGAGGCTGAATGTTAGCTCACCATACTTAGCAAAAAAGCAAGGCCAAAGCCAAGAGTTGTGACAAGGCCGGCAAGCTTACCGCTATCGCGAAATGCCTCTGGCATCATACTATCTGCAAGCATTGTGAGCAGGGCTCCTGCGGCAAATGCAAGAGTAAATGATAAAAGCGCAGGACTAGCGCTATCAAAAAACGCATAGCCGGCCCATGATGCAGCACCAGACACTATAGCAACGATGAGCCAAAGCCCGAGTATGCGACCTTTGTGCCATCCACTTGCGATGAGACCACTCGTTGCTCCGATAGCTTCCGGAAGATTCGAGAGGAAGACGGCGACAACCATCGCAATACTGATAGCGCCACCATGGACGAGCGCCAGCCCTATAACAATTGATTCAGGAATACCATCGAGAATAGTTCCGAGCAAAATTGCAGGACCCGAGCCGTCTTCGGTCTTCGGTTTACGATGAGCTCTTCCGCCCATCTTGTCTATCGCGATATCTCCGAGGAAAAAGACCAGCGCTCCTGCGCCGAGTCCCGTAGCCACTGCCCAGCCACCACCCGATGCGGTAAATGCCTCTTCAGCTAATTCAAACGCCACCGCACTAATAAGTACGCCGACACCGAAGGCCATGATAAGCCCAAGGATTCGCCGTGAAATCTTGAGGTAACTGGCGAGTAGTGCCCCTATAATGAGTGAACCCGCAGCGCCCATCCCCCATGCAAATGCAGCTAACATGGATTCATTGTAGCGACATTATAAGAGAATCACAATGTTCGGCGAAGTAGAGGAGGGGACGTAAAAATGATATAATAAAAGCTCCTATAGAATAACGAAAGGGGCGACGATGTCTAACGATACTGTGCGCGCGCATGTTTCTGAAAGTGCGGCAAAAAATATTGAAGAATGGTTACGTGAACCAAAATTTGCTGAATACAAACAGGAACTTGAAGACATGATTAAGGCTGAAAAATGGCAAGAACTCGAAGACGCCTTTTTCAAAATTATTGAATTCGGCACCGCTGGGCGTCGTGGGGCAACCGGCATCGGCTCTAATCGTATTAATAAAGTAACTATTGGTGAGTCAACCCAAGCACTCTGCGAATATGCAAAGTCAATCGACAGCAGAGCCTCCGATAAAGGCGTCGTTATTGCGTATGATACACGTCTTACATCACCAGAATTGAGTCGCTACGCAGCGCAAGTAGCTGCTGCAAACGGATTCAAGACATACCTTTTTGACTCATTTCGGGCCACGCCAGAACTTAGTTTTGCGGTTCGCCATTTGGGTGCGGCCATCGGCATTGTCGTCAGTGCTAGCCACAACCCACCAATAGACAACGGCTTCAAGGCGTATTGGTCGGACGGGGGACAAATATCTTCACCTCATGATAAAGGTGTTCTCGCGATGGCAGAGGCTCTCTCGAAAATTAATGTTATGCCATTTGATGAAGCAGTGACAAATGGTCGTCTTGTTGTCATTGGAGAAGAAGTCGACCAGGAATACATAAAGGCCGTCGTGGGTCAAAAAGAAGGTGACGATCGTGATGTCGCAATTGTCTATTCGCCACTTCATGGTGCCGGACAAACAAATGTACTGCCCGTCTTACGCGAAGCCGGATTTTCACAAATTTCCCTTGTGGAGGCTCAAATGTTGCCAGATGGTAACTTTCCTACAGTCAAAAATCACAAGCCAAATCCAGAAGAAAAAGCTGCAAATGAAATGGCAGTTGCACAAATGCTACAAGAAAAAGCAGATATGGCCGTGACGAATGATCCCGATGCGGATCGCCTGGGAATTATGGTTCGTCAAGGTGACGAAGCGGTATATCTTAGTGGAAACCAAACAGCTGTGCTTGCGGCCGACTATACACTAAAGAAGCGTCAACAAAAAGGTATTTTGAAGCCAGATGACTATCTCGCGAAAACAATTGTGACGACGGATATGCTTGTCGCGCTCGCCGACCATTACGGTGTAAAACTATACGGAAACATGCTCATAGGTTATAAGTACATCGCAAAACTTATCCTCGAAAAAGAAGCCCTTGGCCAAACATTCCTTCTTGGCGCCGAAGAGAGCTTTGGTTTGCTAAAAGGCGATTACGCAAGGGACAAAGATGGAGCGAGTGGAACGCTGCCGGTCGCTGAATATGCCGCGGAATTAAAAAAAGAAGGTAAGACGCTCTATGACCGCTTGCTCGAACTTTACGCTGAGTACGGTCTGTATATCGAACACCTTGCCAACGCCTATTTTGAAGGTGCAGCTGGGTTCAATAAAATGCAACAAGTTATGACCGATCTTCGTGCTCACACCCCCGCCGAAATCGGTGGGCATGCAGTGACAGCGGTCTCGGACTATATGTTGCTTGAACGTCGTGATCTTCGCACTGGCACGACGTCAAAGATCGACTGCACTAGCGGAAACGTCGTCGTATTGGAACTCGATGGAGACTTGCGCCGCCGCGTCACGATCCGTCCAAGCGGGACTGAACCAAAGTTGAAATTTTATATCCAGTGGTTCGATGAAGCTGGCGAAAATACACGCAGTCAATACGAAGAGACGAGTCGTTTGCTCGGAGAGCTTGCCAAGACCCTTGAGGATATGGTGCTACAGTAAGGGATATGAATCTCGTATCACCACTCGAAAAAATAAAAGGAGTCGGGCAAAAAACAGGAGAACAGTTCGCTCAAGCAGGTCTTCGCACGGTCGGTGATCTTATCGAATTCCTTCCGAGAGCTCACGAAGATTTTTCAGAAGTTGTCCAAATTGCCAATATTCATCCCGGCAAGGCTACGATTCGCGCTCGATGTGAAAAAATAACTACCCGCCCTGTCCGCCGTGGACTACGGATCACAACCGCGACACTGGCTGATGAAACTGGCAAGTTACAAGCGGTGTGGTTTAATCAGCCGTACCGTGAAACACAGTTTAAAAGTGGTGACGAGTTCTTTTTTTCGGGTGAATTCGAATTTAACTACAATCGCTACCAACTTACTAACCCCAGTGCCGAAAAAGTAAGTGATATGCCGGTGCAAACAGATCGGTTACTGCCAGTCTACCGCTCGATAAAAGGATTAAAAAACCCGCTTGTTCGCAAGATTCTTGCCGAGCTTAAACCCCTTATTACGATGCTTCCCGAAACTCTCCCGGCAAATATCACTCAGCAAGAAAAGCTTCTCTCGCGTGCCGATGCGTATCTTGGTATGCATTTTCCGAAGTCGGCAGATGAAATAAAAAAAGCCAAAGAACGCTTGGCGTTTGAGGAATTATTTCAGCTACTACTCGCCAGTCAATTCAATAAACAGGAAAACGCAAAATTAACCGGCTGGCATATTCCATTTGAGCAAAAAGTCGTGAGCGAGTTTGTGAGCCAGCTTCCTTTTGCGCTGACAAACGCCCAACGTCGTGCAGCTTGGGAGATTATCCAGGATTTTGAACACGAAATTCCGATGAACCGACTGTTGCAAGGTGATGTCGGCTCGGGCAAGACAGTCGTTGCTGGGCTTGCGGCCAGACAAGCTGCACATGCGGGATATCAAACGGCGCTGATGGCACCGACCGAGATTCTTGCCGTACAACACGCTGAAACACTCGATCGATTGCTCGCACCTTTCGGAGTAAAAGTAGGTTTGTTAACCGGAAGTGTCAAAGGAGCGGCAAGGCAAACGCTCTATGAGCAAATCGCTAGCGGCGAGGTTGATGTTGTTGTCGGGACGCACGCACTTATTCAAGGTAAGGTTATTTTTCATAAACTTGGTTTTGTTGTCATCGATGAGCAACACCGGTTTGGGGTCGGACAGCGACAGGAGTTACTCAAAAAATCCGAACGCATGCCTCATCTCTTGGCTATGACAGCCACCCCTATTCCGCGAAGTCTCGCATTGACTGTTTACGGTGAGCTAGATGTAAGTATCCTCAATGAATTACCGAAAGGTCGTAAACCGATTAAAACAAAGATATGGTCGCCAAATTCTCGCCCACAACTCTACGAAATGGTGGATCAAGAAATTACAGCGGGCCGCCAAGCGTATGTTATCTGTAGTCTTATTGATGATAATCCCGACAATGACATCAAAAGTGTCGAGACCGAATACAAGCGCCTGAATCAAGGGGTGTTTAAGCACCGAAACATAGCGCTACTTCACGGAAAACTCAAACCAGAGGAAAAAGAAGCAGTCATGGCAGCTTTCGCTACAGGACAAGTGGACATACTCGTGAGCACGACTGTTGTCGAGGTAGGTGTCGACGTCCCGAATGCGACAATCATGCTAATCGAGGACGCCGACCGTTTTGGGCTGAGCCAGCTTCATCAGCTTCGTGGACGAGTAGGTCGTTCGTCTCATCAGAGCTACTGCTATTTGATCACGAGCGATAGTAGTAAGCCGAGCCAACGCTTGAGAGAAATTGAAAAATCAAATGACGGTTTTTATCTGGCGGAAGTTGACATGCAGCTTCGAGGTCCTGGTGAAATCTATGGTCGAGCACAGCACGGTGCGCTCAACCTGCAAATCGCAACATTATCAGATACGAATCTCATCGCCCGTGCGCAGGTACAGGCCAAAAAGTTCGTCGAGTCTGGTGCTAGTCTGTTACAATATAAACAATTAGCCGCACAGGTGGAACAATATCAGCGGCTGACAACGTTAAACTAACATTATGTATTCTGGTACTACATTCCGTACAAAATCTGGGCGCGTCATGGGCGTGCATCAGAAAATCGATCGAGTGGTTTATCGCCATATTAAAAATCGTCTTCCGAAACGGCAGTTTTTTCCGACACTTCATGACGTCCTCCATTTTGAAGGGACGAATGGCCCCGATGGCATAAAACGTAAGAGTCCGGCAAAGGATGAGCCGTGGCACTATATCGACCCAAAAAACCCCGAGGATCGGGCGATTGTCAATATGATCAATGACCATATTTACAATATGGCAGTCGCCTTAAAATCTCGCGATGAACAGCGAGCGGCATTCGAAGCTGCCTGGATGGCGCATGCGATTGTCGATGGACTGACCCCTGCTCACCATTATCCACTCGATGAAAAAATAGAAGAGCTATGGGGAAAGCCCAAGGAAGAGCGTCTGACGATTCTCGATAAAAATATCATTCGTGGAGATAGTCGTCGAGATACATTGTCAAAAAACTGGGAATACTGGGGTGCGCGTGGAGTTTTTACTAATCACTTTATGTTTGAGTGGGGTGTCGCGACTGCTATTGCTCCCTTGAGATTCGACGAGACAGAGCCAGCCAGCGATGATTACAAACGCATGAAAGAGGGTGATTATGACGCGATCTTTCTCGAAAGTCTCGAACGTATTGCAACAATGGAGATGTACGAGGAGTTTAGTAAACTTGGCTGGACTCGTCATTTGGCCCGCGAAACGAGAGACAAACTTATCCCCGAAATCATCCGCGCAGTGACGCTTGGATGGTACAAGGCCGTTACTTTATCGGAGAAGATGGGGTGAATATACGAATTATAAGTGGAAAGTTCGGGGGTCGTAAACTGGACGCGCCGGATAATACCCGAACTCATCCAATGAGTGAGCGTGTACGTAACGCGCTGTTCAATAGTTTAGGTAGCCAGATCAATAATGCGCGTGTGCTTGATGCATTCGCAGGGACAGGGGCGTTAGGGCTCGAAGCGTTAAGCCGCGGAGCAAATACGGCTATATTTATCGAAAAAGACCGTGTGGCTCAAAAAGTTCTCGAAAAAAACATTATGTTTCTTGATGTAAAGAGCACTACACATATTGTTCGAGCGACGGTCGGTAGCTGGGCAGAGACATATAACGGTGATAGATTTGACATTATCTTTGCAGACCCGCCCTATCACGATCCTCAGTTTTCCACAGTTTCGAAATTATTTGATCTATTAAAACCAGGTGGGAGTATGATATTATCACACCCGGGTAGGGGTGAGGAACCAACCAAAAACGGAGTTGTTGTGGTGGACAATCGTAGTTATGGGAATGCATTTCTCACCTTCTACCGCCGAGAGGACGCCTGAAAAAGGCGTATTTTTTATGTCTGAATTACAATTTATTGAAAATAAATATAGTCTTTCGCTTGATATGGAGCGACCGCCGCTTATTGTCCGAAAAGGCTGGAATGAGAAGCTTGCTCGTAAACTCGCTTCCGTGACACGGTTCGACGAAAAACCTCGTCCACAGCTTCAGGATGAAGTGAAGGCATGGCAGGATTGGTATGATGAATCACCTAAAGTCGTTTATTCATTGGGACGAAGGGCATCGCTATTAGCGCTAGTTAACTTTGAGGAGGCTGTCCTTGCTACGGATGATCATGTTGCTTCGCACCGATTTGACATGCAGTTTTGCGATGGCGTTGACCGCGAAAAATTTGCGGCATTTTTACAAACGATTCACTATGATATGCGTGAAGTAACGGCCGCATGGCTTGAGCATCACCCTGATGAGAGTAGAGAAGCAGTGCGTGCGTATGACGCTATAGGATATAAACCGCTGCCACCAACCTCGGACAAAATACTCAGAATGGTTCGGTATACTGTTGAATGAAAAAACCGCCCTGTAGAAGTAAGGCGGTTTTTTTATAGGAGAGGTTCATTACTTATAGATGACTGCGTACTTTGTGAGCATGTTTTCGGAGTTGTCCATTTTGCGACTCTCCAGAAGATGGAGTTTGACGCGCGGATCATCATATGAAATCGGGGCGTCAAATAGAGGGGTCCCGTCACCCAAGACGACATTACCGATGGTAAGATGAAGCTCGTCGACAAGTCCGTGAGCGAAGAGATCGTTCCAAAGCACGCGGCTTCCGTATATTACAATGTCTTTCCCGTCTTTCTTTTTTAGATTGGCGAGCGTGCTATATACATCGTTTCCGATAATACGTGTCGTATCTTTCCAGACTTCAGGTAGGTCTTTTTCACTTAATTTATCAGAAATGACGATTTTTTCGACGGTATTATAAAGTTTTGAAAATTCACGATTCGTCTCGGATGCGTCAGGATTTTCTGCCACTATGGGCCAGAAGCTGCTAAACATTTGATATGAGGTATGTCCAAGCAGTACAGACCCGGCGTTCTTCATACACTCCAAGTTATGTGAGTCGAATCCACCGTCCATAGGAAGAACCATGACATTTTTTCCAGGGCCTTCGTAGTATCCGTCTAGAGAGATGATATTACTCACGATTATTTTTACGCATAAGCATTACTCCTTTTGATTATTTGGCGTATCCATATATACTATAGTGAGCCTTGAAAAATAAATTGTAAAAACCCGCAAAAACACATGAAATTAAGTGACCCCGGATACGCGTGCGCGCACCGGGGCTTTGTCACTCAAAAGAAGAATCAGTCCTCCTCGAAGGGCGAAACCATCTTGACGGTCATCGTCTCAGGATTCAGTTGCACGGATGCTGCCACGAGACCTCGTACGATAGCAGGGATGGTTACTGTGCCTTCGGGACTGACACTGAGGAGCTCGCGCCCAGCGAGGAACGCATCGCTTCCGGGGTGGAAGGCATGCTCTTCCTTCGTGCATGCCAAGAAGAGATCGGCGAGGGCGAACGGATTTTCATCCAGAAGATCCTGTAGCCCGCCGAATACCACCCCAGCTGCCGCTCGAGGAAGCTCTTCCCCAGTCGTCAGGCGGATCATCGGGATTTCATCCTGAGACATTTGTACTCCTCAAGTAGTCTTCTCTTTTTGAGACCTCTGTTGAGAGGTAAGGTTATTATGACATGCAGGAGCGCAAGAATCAATGGGACAGAAGAAGGATAATTGACATAAATTACATTGTAGTATATAATGTAATTTATAAGCTAGCTCAAGAACGCTAGAGCACCATGAATTTTAGGGAAGACAATCATGCTTTTGGACCGTCTGGCAACTGTCAGTATCACTCCCGAGACCATCTCCTTCGTTCTGAGGGACTTCACGGGAGAGCTTCTCTTTTTCGACATTCGGAAGGGGAAGTGTAATTCGGTGCTCGACGTCCTGTGGGAGGTATCGCGTCCGCGTGGCACCGTCGACTACGTCTATGTCAACGCCAATTGGGTCGAAACACCGCAGGGTACGCGCATCCGTGATCTTGACTGGCCCCCATTCCGTAGGGAAGAGGTGGCCAGTGGGACGAGCAAGGCGGTTGAACTGACTACGGGTCGGCCCGACGCCAAGATCGCCATGCTTCATCTTCTTCAGGATCATCTGGACCGCATCAGGCGGGGTGATGTTTCGAACTGATGCTCTTCCATCGTTGGTGCTCCCGGGTGCGGCCTTGCCGTGCTCGGGACTTGCACTACCCCATTCCCCAGCAAATTGCTGGTTATTTTTATGGCTATAAAAAATTGAGACTTGACGAAACCTTGGCACCACCTTATGATCAGATCATCCATAGTCGTTTCTAGGGAAGGATAAGCTGTGGATCTTCAGGACGTTTACGTCACCACGGTGAAGGCATTTCAGGTGAATTACTACGATTTGCTGATTTTGGAATGTGGTGAGCCTCTGGCGATGGTCAATCCCGACCACTGCCACTCGTGGTACCACCATGAGATGGGTCTCATCGGTACACCGAGTGTTTTTTTGCGGGAGACTGTCTACCAGATGTTCTTGACTGCCTGCAGCATCGTACAGGAGGCCGGCTTCGACCTGGTCGTCTATGATGGCTGGCGGAGCGTCGAATTACAGGAAGCGCTGTTCTGGCATTATATGCAACTGTTCACGGTTGGACGTATGGGATATGCCGAGCAGTTCGCAGGCTGCACGAATGGAGAGATCAGGGCTGTTTTCGAGCAGCTGCCCGAACAAATCCAGACGGAACTGAAACTGGAAAACCGGCGCTATGTCAGCTGGCCTTCGAAGGATCCGAGTCGTCCGAGTCCTCACGCTACGGGTGGAGCTATCGATGTGTGGCTTTACCGCGATGGCCAGCCGGTCACGCTGGGCGTTCCTTTCGATCACATGGATGAACCCGCGGCAGCATTTTACCACTTGAAGCATCCTGATGCCGTGTGGCTTGATGGTCGCCCCGGCGAAGTCCGTTACAACCGCGAGATGTTGCTTCGCGCAATGGTGACCGCGGGCTTCGACTGCTACCCGCACGAAATCTGGCACTTCAACTCTGGCAATCAGATGAGCGCTCTGGTGAGTAAGGAAACCGCTCGTTACGGCTACATCGAACCGTAACGAGCAAATAGGAAGGTGGGGCGTGAAATGATGCGCCCTACCTTCCTACGTAAGCTTTAAAGAGTCATATGTTGTTTTGAGCGCGCTCTGGCGATGATGCCTTTCGAGCGCAAGGCTAATCAACTTTGATATGAGCTGGGAATATGAAATACCGGATGCCTCCCATAGCTTTGGATACATACTTATTTTTGTAAAGCCAGGTATAGTATTGATTTCATTTACTAATATTTTGCCACTCTTTGTGGCGAACATATCAACTCGCGCCATACCCTCGCAAGCTAGTACTTCAAAAGCCTTCACTGCCAATGTTTGCGCTTGTTCGCTGAGATTAGATGGGATCTGGGCTGGAATTTCTAATATCGCTCCATTTTCGTCTACATATTTGGCTTCATAGCTATAAAAATCACCCTCTCTAGGGATGATTCGTCCTACTACCGATGCTTGAGGGTGTTCGTTACCGAGTACTGCGCATTCAATTTCGTCACCTTCGACAGCCGCTTCAATCAAGACTTTTGTATCGTACATAAAAGCCTCATCGATTGCGATTTTCAGTTCTTCTGCAGATGCAGCTTTTTTTACGCCTACGGACGAACCCATGTTGGCAGGTTTAACAAACACGGGCGTCCCGAGAGTGTCAAAAACTTCTAAGGCTTTTATAGTATCTTTTTGAGAAGATTTAAATACCTCAAAATCCGTAATTGGTATCCCGGCATCGCGGAGCAAACGCTTCATGACGTCTTTGTCCATACCTACGGCCGAACCGAGTACTCCTGGGCCGACGTAAGGAATATTAGCAAGCTCCAGAAAACCCTGGATAGTACCATCTTCACCGCGAGGGCCATGGAGAATGGGGAGGGCAACATCAATCGGTTCAAGCGACGATTTACCTTTTGTGTCTATCAGCTCGCCTTTGCCAGGGAGAAGAGTGAGGGCTGATTCGTCCGAACCGGCAGTAATAAGGGATCTACTTGTCGCTTCGAGTTGATGCTGTTGGTCTTGAATATGCCAACCACCTTTTTTGTCGATGCCGATCAATACCGGATCGTACACTTCTTGATCGATTGCTTCAAGGACATTTTTAGCAGATTGGAGCGATACTTCATGTTCGGCGGACTGACCGCCAAAAAAGATACCGACGCGTATTTTTCTCTCGTTACTTTCAGAATCAGACATATGTACAAGTATATACTATGTGTGGTTAATGCCGTAGTGTGCGCTGAAGCTGTCGGAAGTGACCGGAATTGATTCCCAAGGTTCTTTGTAGTCGGTAATGGAATTAGCGTAGTCAATGATAGCTGGCATGTTTTGGTCGAGTTTCTCAAACCCGGCAACATAGGCTTCAACGGTCCCATCTTTCAGTAAGTAGCCAGGTGCTGAACTGATTGCTCCCAGGACAAGCGTGCTTCGTAACACATCCAGCGTATTCGGATAATCATCGATTGTATATTCGTAGTTTACGTTTTCGTTGAGTGACCATGGCAAGCCTTTGCCATAGGCTTTTTTCTCTCGAAAGATGATCTGTCCGCTTATAGGAACATTCTGATAAAGTCGCGCGTTTAAACCCTCAGCATTTAGTGCTTGTTGTACGGCTGAGCGGAATAATCCTGCACGTTTGCCCGTAAACTGTTCAGAGCGTAATCCTACTCGATAAAAGTGGAAAACACCGGTTGTGTCAGGAGCTTCAAGGGGTGGTCGCACCCAAGAGAAACGATTCAACCCTTCGTTTAATTGGCGCCCTCGCTCTTGAATCTTGGCAGTGAGCTCATCGAAGGTCTCTAGTTGTGTGACCGCCATCGCAGCCTGAATAGGATTGAGTGTATAGTTCCATCCGAGAGAATATGAATTATACATGCGGCTGCCGTCTTCATTAATGATTTCTCCGTAAATACGAAGCATCTCAGCCTTGTTTTTCTGTTCCAGCGTTTTTGTAAGCAAGATACCGCCCTCGCCACAGGTGGCAATATTTTTTTGAGACATCAAGCTAAACGCCGAAGCATCTCCTAGTGTCCCAAGTAGCTTACCCTTGTACGTAGCACCAGGGGCCTGAGCGACATCTTCGATAAGTTTCAAATTATGCTTTTGACAGATTTGCATGATCTCGTCCATTGCTGCTGGAAAGCCATGCATATGGACGACAATGACCGCTTTTGTACGCGGTGTGATGCGTTTTACTAAATCTTCGGGTGACATATTGTAGGAGACAGGATCGATGTCAACAAAGATAGGAATCGCGAGGCTATGAAGTGCTGCGACAGCTGTAGCAACAAATGTCAGATTGGGCACCAGTACTTCATCGCCTGGTTGTACATCGAGCGCTATCAGGGCTGCGTGCAATGCTGCTGTCCCACTATTTACCGCCGTTGCATACATGTTGTCGTGCTTTTCAGAAAAAAGTCGTTCTAAAGTAGTGACCTCTGCTGAACCGCGACCCGAAAAATCGCTTTGCTCGTATGCTCGCTGAATAGCTTGGTAGTCTCGGTCGCTTTTTATCGGCCAGTCGCCTCGCAGTGTCGCGTGGTCTTTTATAAGCGGTTGACCGCCAGAAAGTGCTAGTTGATTGGTTTCCATGTCGTCTCCTTAATCATGTTCAGTAACTTCTCGTAGGTAATACCGGCGCTTATCGCTGCTTCACCTGCACCGCCAGTGCGGCTCAGACCAGGAATAGCATCTGTTTCGAGTGCCCATATGTGTTCGTCCGAGTCTATAACGAAGTCTGTCTTTGTGACTCCATAACAATCAAGCGCTTCAGAGAGTTTTTTGGCGTATTCTTGGCATTGTCGTTTTATTTCTTCGGGTACCGCGGTTGTCTCTGTCTTTTGCAGTTCTCCCCAAGTGGTCACGGAACGTTTGCGGACAACCGGTGGAAGTGCCAGGTGTTCATCTTTGTTTCGGACGACCGAGACGATTACCTCAAATTTTCCAGGAATAATTTCTTCATAAATATTGCCTGTGTCGTTTCCAATCTGAGCGACGGATTCGATACCTTGTTTGCTGCCACCAAATTTCATTTTTTTAAGGGGGTGTTCTACTGTTCCATCGCCATAAGTATTTCCGGCAAATACCCAGGGGGGCGTCGGTATGCCTAGCGCGAGGTAGATAAGCTTTGCAAGATGTTTGTTTGCCAGTATACCGCTTACCGTCGCAGGTGATTGCGTGTGAGGGATGTTCTTTAGCTCAAGGTATGCTTGGAGCGTTCCATCTTCCCCCAACTCACCATGCGTCGCAAGGAAGCAAAGCGTTTCTGGCGGAAGTGAATCTATTTTGTCTGTCCAGTCACTTTTAGTGAGCGCGAGAGTCATGGCTTGTTCGCCGAGCGCATTCTTTATGTCTGTTGCTGAACGGATTGAGGCCTCGGCTTCAAGTGCGTCTGTGAAATATAAAATAGCTATTGATTTACCCATAGTTACTAGAATTTTAACACATTCACTACGTATGCCAGTAGTGAAAAGTATTCGACAGATGTCGTGTATTATATAAAATATGAACGTACCCGACTCCATCAATGCCATTGTCCAGCTCACCTATCCTTATATGGCCCAGGCTGGTGGGCAGCGTCCTATGTATAACAAAACACTTGCAGATGGGTTAGAAATCGAAATAAAAATCCCTATACGGATAAATAAGGACGTTATCACCGTTATGGATACCCTCTTGTCTTATGGGTTGTGTGGAGCAGAACATCGATCCGAGACGCATTATGTCTATCAGTTAGAGGATGGAGCGCACTTAAATCGTATGCATATCAAGGGTGCGAGTGAAATATGGCTAAAGACAAAGTCTAAAAACATGCCTATCACCACTCCTCGCTATAAACTTCCTGCGGTTTGCAGAACAGGAAAAAAACTAAAGCCTTCCGACATCGACTATGAGGCGGCTTATGATATGACAAGAAAGTTGCCTTTAGTGACAAGTTTCAAGAAAGAATGCCTCAACTTTTTTTATCTCTATCATCACTGTATTTTTTCACTGTCGTTTTCTTTAGGGTGGAATGAAGATGGGTTTCTGACAAGAGAAATGGAATTTGAATATGAGGGCCATACGCATCAAGAAATACCGCCTAGTCGTAGGGAAGTCGAAGAGATTCTTGAGAGCATGATGGTTGAGCTTGTTTCTGCTGACCTGCGCAAGCGTGCGCATGCGACGACAAAATACGAATCGCTCACCGCTGCTGACTAGCCTCTATGGTATAGGGCACTCGTAAAATTTTTTAAAATTCAAAACCCGATACGAACAGTGATGATGCCAGGGCATCAATCTATTCGTACCGGGCTGTTCTTTTAAGTTATAGTGATAACATCGCTTAGCTGAGACCCAGCAGCTCACCCGCTTCGAGAACCATCTGTTCCGGACTCTCCACCTGCAAGGCCTGCCAGCCTCGCATCACTGCGCCATCGATACACTTCTTCTGATCGTCGAGCAAAAGGAAGTCTCTCGGGTTGATGTTGGGGAACTTTGCTTCGACGAGAGCGTAGATCTCGGGGTCGGGTTTTGCAAAACCGGCGTAACAGGACAGTACAACAGGATCGAAACCATTGTAGGCACCGCCCTCTTTGAGCCGCGTTGCCATACCGGGGCTGACGTTCGAAAGGAGCGCGACATATAGGCCAGACCGCCGGCACAGACCTGCAAACTTCTGTGCCTTTTGTTCGAGCTTCAGTGACGCGAAGATGTCATCCCACATCTTGTCCGTCAAAGGCGACGGCGCGTCGTAGTATCGCTCGTTGATCTCTGCGATATACTGCTCGTTGGTCATGCGACCTCGTCGTAGTTTGTCATTGAGATCAGGAATTTGAATCGTTCCGGCCGGCAGACCCATCACCTGTTCGGCCGCGCTTTCGTTCGTCCTTTCCTTGCCGCCAGGGGTTAGTACGCCGCCCATGTCGAAGATAACAACCTTAACCACGTCAGCACCTCTCGTTGGTAAAAGAACCTGGCAAGAATAGCATAAAGGAGGGTGGTAAGCAAGATTAGCCAACGGCCTATTCTTGCCAATTATGTGCAAAGATGTCATAATCAAGCCGGCTGTATATCTGATGTCGTATGATTCGATTGAGGTGGACACATTGAAGCATAAAATGCGCGTTGTTTTGGCCGCGCTGTCGGCCGTGGGTGCTCTCGTACCAAGTCTCAGCGGTTGCAATGCCGTGAGCCGGCTTGCGGGGGGTGGAGACTCCGCGGCCACGAGCTGCACCTGGAGTGAGATCGGAAG
>CAYZCX010000007.1:0-60481 GCA_964477195.1 uncultured Candidatus Saccharibacteria bacterium | reverse complement strand
GTGACGGTGTCCCCGCGGGTGCCTGTGGTGCTACTTTATTCAATTGCTGAGCGCTTTTTTGTTCTGCCTCACGAGCCGCATCAGACTGTTGTTCCTCGGAGACTTTGGTTGTCTGTTTTGCCAGCTCATCTTCCGCTCGCTCAGCCGCTTCATCTTGCCCTTCGGTAGCCGTTGCGTTCGCTACTTCATCAACATCGCCTTGCTTTTCGTGTGAAATAACGAGAGAACCATCGTCTGCTCTAGGCTTTTTGTTAGGCTTCTTTTTGGCTGGTCTTTCACGACCTACCTTAGTGGACTCACCTTCTGCTAGATCGGTGGTACCGTCCGAATTCCCCGAGCCAGCGTTTGGACCGATTTCATGCGCCTCTTCTAGTTTCGACGCAATGAGTTGTTGATTGGCACCGGCCGACATAAGCTGAGCCGCAACGGTCATTACCTTTGAAGAAGTACGATTATTACTGAATCTATCTGTAGCGGCGACGATTCCGGTGAGAAATGCCGTGGCGATCTGTTCGTCGAGAAGTGTTTTGTCGCCTTTGAGCGAATCACCTAGCGAAACAAGCATTTCACTCAAGCTGCTCGCGTTTTGCTCACGCCAGTCGACGCTTCCGAGCTCGCTCTGTGTTTCACCAACACTCATCGTCATCACCGTTGCATCATGCAAAATGCGGCCATGCGCAGCAAGTGCTTCGTCCAGATCATCTTGGTTTTGCACGCCAAGTGCCAAAACAAGTTCTACATTGTAGTCACCCTGGCTAAAATCGAGATCGTCGCTAGTGATGGTCGTGCGATATGGAGTAATAAATATCTTTACGACGTCTCCTTCTACCTTGTAGCGGAGATGATCGGCTTTTTCCTTGTCGAGTGCAATAATAAAGTCACGTAAACTATCGACGGTGGCTTCGAATGTCTTTTCTGGATCCAAAAATGTAATCGCAGGCGGAATTGCACCACTAAATACCGCTGTGGCATGCTTTTTCATTTTGTTGAGCAGCACCGTCAATCCCAAAGCCGCACTCAGCTCATCCACCGAAGGATTACGGCTGACGGTGACAAGAATGTTGCTGCTGTCCTTGATTTTGTCGACGACTTGCTGCTTGGCGCCTGTATCGTTCATCTTTTTACCTGCTTTTTATTTCTATAGAATTTGAGCTTACTATAGCATAAGAAGTTTTGTAGCGTCAACAAAAAAATAGCCTCCATATGGGCTATTTTAGTTTTTAGTGAAAGTTACTTTTTCTTAAACACAAAGAGACCATCGGGATAACGAGCTGACTCATCTGGGAATGCCCCGGGCTGGTCGGCAGTCGTCACTTTCATGCCGCCCTCGGGAGGAAAGTAGTAATAAGTCGTGTGCATATCTGTTGCGTCTTGGGGAATGTCATCACTTTCGACATATGATCCTTCAAAATAGCTAGGAAGGAACGCCCCTACAAGGGAGAGGTTTTTTAATCTCATACCATCTCCTGCCCAATTGGTATAGTTATTGGTAATGAGATAGCCTCCACCTTTTATGAGACGATCGACATCATCTTCTCCTAGCTCACCGTAACTGTTAAGGGCAACCATCAAATCACTAGGCTTGGCAGGTTCATAGTCTGAAATTCCTTGAACAGCAACGCGGTAATCATGGTTACTGAGGGTATTTGTCGCCCTTTCATCAGGATCAACATGTATGACATTTTCTTTACCAAATACACGTGCCACACCGATATGGGTACTGCTTCCGGGGTAAATAACACTTGGGTGTTCGGGCAGATCGAGATGATCACGGATAGCGCGAAGGCTACCGGTGAATTCATCCTCTTTATCTTCGGAAAGCTCCAGATCAGGTACGGTATGCTCAGAAAATGCCGTTCTGGCCATGTCCTTTCCTATCGCTTCAGTCATCACGGGTTCATCCTCAGCGCCTGCAAATAGTGCCAAGTCTTCAGCACTTACTTCAAAACCCCGTAATTCTGAGGGGAGATCTTCTTGAAATGGATCACGTTCGTCTCTTTGGCTCATTTTTGTTTTTCTTTCTATGTGGTTAGTCAAACAATAGCACATAATTGCCAAAAAATCAATGCTTTCCAGAGGTGATAAGCTATCATTTCCCTGGAGAACTCTTTACTTTCTCAAAGTTTTCCTCTATAATCTCACTTTGATTGTACTAATAAGCTTTTAAGAACAAAGGAACATCATGCCAATTATCAAATCAGCCATTAAACGAATGAAGCAAACGGCAAAACGCCGCGAGCGCAACGTCGGTATCAAGCGTGACATCAAGTCTGCTGTTAAGGCATTTCTTGCAAAGCCAACGAGCGAAGGTCTCTCTAAGGCGCAGAGCGAAATCGACACCGCTGTAAAGAAGAATCTCATCAAGAAGAATACAGCAGCTCGTCGCAAGAGCAATCTTGCAAAGGCGGCAAAAGAAGCTGGCGTCAAGCTTGCTCCAGCCAAAAAAGCTACTGCAAAACCTGCAGCCAAGAAGCCTGCTGCAAAGAAAGAGACGGTGGCAAAAGCATCCACAGCAAAGAAAGCCCCTGCAAAGAAACCTGCGGCTAAAAAAGCAGCACCAAAAAAGACTGCTTAGTCGACTGCCTTATAAACAGCCCGGATCACCGGGCTGTTTTTGTTGTCTTCAAGAGAGCTCGCTCCAGCAGTAGCCATGGCTCCGCTAGAGATGTCTTCAACCCTGTATCCGCTTCGGCGAATGCAGCCAGCACTTCAACTGCCCCGCTCTTCCCTAATTTTTTAGCATGAGATTGCAGTTTGGAGACAACAAACGGATGAACACCAAGATCAGATGCCACGGCACCTTCGGGGACGTCTGCGACACCTAGGGCGAGCAACTGAAATGCTTGTCCGCTTAGTAAACCGAACAGTCGATAAGGATCTTCGGTTTTTTCGAGTACTTCAAGCATTTTCTTCACTTTTTTTGCATCGCCTTTCAAGGCCGCTTCAAACAACTGAAATGCATTCTCGGTTTCATTTGGCTCAATGAATTGCTGAATTACCTCTGGTGTTATTGCATCGAGCAAAACCAGTTTTTGGAGCGCCTGCCATAGCGCCCACTGGTCGACACCTACCCATGCGACAAGTGTGTGAGCACTTTTTTTATCCAGCATGTTACCGAGCCGTCCGGATTCTTCCTCCACCCATTTTTCTGCTTTGATCGTATCTCGCTCTGTCCATATATGCGATTCGTATAGTGTCGCCTTTTTTTGCAGAATTTTGTATGTCTTGGTCCGTTTATCGGGTTTTGCATCGACAAGGACGAGATGAATGTCATCGCTGACATGATCAATCCAATCTTCGAATATACTCCACAATGACTTATTTGCGGACATATTTTTTATGACAACAAAGCGTTTCGTCGCAAATAAGGACATCCCCATGAGAAGATCCGGTAATTGTTTTACCTCAAGTAATTCACCATCTATTTTTTCGGGATTTCCATTAAAATCTGCCACGAGCCGCTGAAGCGTACGCTCATTTTCAAAATCATTTTCACCGATAACTGCACTGATCATTCTCTTTAGTATACGTGATTACGGGGGAGACTCACACTCCTCTTTTTGATCACTGATATACTAATAACTATGATCGACAGACTGCCCAAGAAATACATCATTGCAGCGCTTTTCCTCATTTTCGTGGCCTTCGCAACCGTTCCCGCCTACGCATCGCCTTTTGGCCAAGGCAAATTTGGCGCCGATGTCCCATTTGGTTCAATGACGAGTATCTCTATAAATCTCGGTGGAGACGTCGCGCTTTCGCTTGCCCCAAGCGGAGCAACTTTTGTCGGAAATAATGCTCATACCGTGACGGTTACTTCTACCGATACTGTCGGTTATTATCTCTATGCACACACTTTGGGGGGGACGGCTATGACAAATGGAGGTGCGTCGATTGCCGCGAGTAGTAATACCTCGGATGGCCCTTTGAGCGTCGGCACATGGGGCTATAATACGACTGGATCGACGACTGACTTCCTGGGTATGAATGCGACGAGCGTCCTTCTCAAAGACGCGTCGGGTCCTTACAAAAGTGGTGATCCAACAACTGTTACCTATGGTGCTCTCACGAGCAATACACAAGCAGCGGGGACCTATTCGGTTGGCGTCATCTATACTGCTGTGGCTAAGAATCAATAGTTTCTCGGCGTATGCGTTTTCGCCGTTTAATGAGCGCTACGACAAGCCAAGCTCCACCAAGTAGTACAGCAATCGCCCATACGGGCAAAAAGGCAACGTACTGAGTCTGTCGTACTTCACGACCATCTTCGTCACGATACCCAAGTGTTGCTTGATAGACGCCAGGGAGGAGTGGCGGCGAGACTTTTTCTGTGATGGTCCGTACTTTTCCGGGTAATAGTACATGTGCGGTCTCACTAGGTGCCGGGGCCGGAAACGGCAATATTCCCTTTAGCGCTGCAGAGGTATAAATAATAAAGTGTGTATTTCCTGTATCTTTTATATCCAGCTGGGCAGGTATATCTTCGCCGAAGGATATAAGGGGCATGGTTGCTTTTACAATAGCGCTGTTTCTTTCCAGATGGCCTTTCACAGTCATATACAAAACAGTTGCTGCACGAATTTGCTTTCCCTCACCCAACGAGACAGACGCAAAAATAGTGAAGTAATGCCCACCAGGTGTGGCATTACTTGGAAGCGATATGGTATAAGAAATGGTTCGGCTTTCGCTCTTTTTTAGCGTCACATTCGTCTGGTCTAATTTGATCCAATCTTCTTTGACCGACTCAAACATATAGTCATATGTATAGTCAGCCACCGAAAATTGCTCCACAGACAAGTGAACATCGAGCGGATTTTCGGTAAGATTTGCGACTGTGACAGAACTTTTTGTCGATTTCCCCGGATCAGCCTCAAGATACTGACGCGGCGGAGTAATGAGTAGTCCCCTGTCTGGAGATTGAGCAAAAACAATTGGACTAATAATGAGCTGTAATACGATGATCGCCCCAATAAATCGACCGAACCGCTTCATATTCTACTCTTTTATGGAACGCTTAATGAGCTGTACTTGGACGTCCGTTACGACATTTATGTAGTGTTGGATTGCAAATAGTTGTGCTTCTTGACTACGTGTTTGCCATTCGGGAGAAAGAATGTACCCATAGGTAAAATCGAAGTCACAACTTACGGGGTAGTGATCGAGCTTATTGTCGATGCGCCATTGTTTATTCAGATAAAGAAAGCTTGCCTCTGAAATAGCTCGCTGATGAGTCGGGTCTTGCCAGGCACGCATACTTGAGTAATAGGGGCAAACAATACGAGCAAATCCCTTCAGGGGAATATTGGGATTGTTCGGGTCAAATTCTGCCGGTTTAAGTATGCGATGTATTTCGTCAAAGAACTCAAAAAAAGGATCGTGTCGACTATCTCCATGGGGAATATGTTCAACAAAATTCGAACATTCAATTTCATCGACAGAATTATCGGCAAATTGCGACCATGGAAAGGTCAGCAAATCTTGAACATAATCCGTACTATCGGTTTTGACGATATCCACACCGCGAAATCCGTCGGGTTTATTACCACCACACGCCAGAGAGAGCTTCACTATTTCGTCTTTTTTATTCTTTTTTGTCATCATTATTCTCCTACCACATTATCTGATTAGCCGCATCATAATGCCCCACTCGCACACGTGTGTCGCAAGCAAACTTATAGCCAAGCTCGCGCGCCTTTTTGAAAAACCATAGATCTTGCGTCATCTGTATGGCACCCTCACCCGTGACTTCTTGTTTAGTCTTAAACCAATTTCCATAATCAAATCGTTTATCTTTGAGCATTTCTACTCTAAAAAGTGTAAAACCCATACCGAGTCCATTACACGGGGTGACTGTATCCGGATGGGGAATCTGCGGAATGAAGCTCAGTGGCATAACTGTTGGATCACCGTAACACATTGGTTGGCCACTCTCACCCTTCGTCCAGTAAAGTCCACCGACCGCATCATAATCATCAATCGATTCATAGAGTTTCATCAGGCCATCCGCCGGAGGAGCGTTGTCTTCTTCCAAAGTCAGGATGAATTTGAATTTGGACAGTTCCGAATTTTCCAGGATCATTTTTATCACTTGATTATAGGCCTCTCCAACTTCCATCCCCTCCATAAATAGAGGGCCAAGCACCTTCTGATTCATCGGCCGAATCATCCCCTGCCAGCTCTGTACAATCCGTGCTGGAATCATCCCTCGAGTCGGACAGACAATGATCGTCGAGAGATCTCGATAGGTTTTCTCTTTTTCAAGCCGTTCAGCATACTCACTAGCATTGTGAATGCCAGCATTATCAGGGACAAGAATTTGGGGTTTGGTCATTTTTTAAAATCTCCTCATCACGCGCTTAGCCAACCAACACTTATTAAGTAAGGCGTAAACGTTACATCAGCACCATACGATGTCCCTAGTGAATTTATAGCGTACGCTCGTGCATGATATAGTATACCATTGCTAAGTCCCGTCATAGACACAGAATACACTCCGGTCGTCCCCGCAGAAGTTGCCTTACTATCCGATGTCGTTGGGTTTGCCGATGTACTCCAGCATACACCGCGCTCAGTAATCGTTAATGCACCGTCGGATACGACCGTTCCGTTCCCTGTGGCCGTCGAACCCGTTATGTTGGTGACCGCCTGCGTTGTCACTGTAGGGGGTTGCGTCGCCGGCTCCGGCTCAAGGCCAATGAGTACCGCAATAGCATTACTCGAGCTTGTCACAGAGGCATTGGCAGCGCTATAGGTGCCCGCCGCGCCCGGGAGATAATATGCCCCCGCTCCAGAGTCAAAATCAATCACCTCCGTGAAGTTGGTTGGAGGTGTATGGGTTCCCGCAGAGTCGTTATATCCGCTCCATATGAGGCCAGGAGCAAATGAGGTCGTCAGTTGCGTTGTGCCGTAAGTGTCCGCTGTTCCCGTCCATGTAGAAATATTGGAGCCAATTGGATCACCGCTCAATTTTACGCCGGTCATACAAAAACAGTGAACATGCGACCACATAGCAGTTCCCCACGAGAAAAGATATGTTCCGGTGTCTGCTCCGGTGAGACGCTTCCAATATACGTCAAGTTTCGCCTCGCCGCCAATGACCTGCGTTCCCGCATGAGTAAAGCCGGATGGCGGGGTGATGGCGGGGTTTGTCCCGTTCTCCCAGCGAGTAAGAACAGCAACCATTACATCATCTACAGCAGCTCCGCTAGGTACGGCAGGAGATAACTGCGATACACTCGCATCATTTCCTGTATTCGAAGTGGAGCGGACACCTATTGCCATGGTTTAATACGTTGCATTATAGATAACATTATAGAAATTGGCGCGCATCGCATAGCCGGACGACGAATTATTTATCTGTGATCCTGCAATAGTCGTTGGTCCTGCACTCGTTGCGGCGGTATATATCCCCTGGAGCATCATCGCCTCATTGTTTGCGTTGGAGGTCGCACTCCCGAGAGGTGTCAAGACAGCTTGTCCCGCGGCTGTACCAAGAAGGCTATTCCCCCACATCGAAAAGGTAGCACCCGTTACGGTTGTCGCACTTGAAATCACCGCGGCCGCCCAATATTCGCCTGGCGTCATATTGATATTCATCGGCACAGTCAGCTCTCGCATACCCGTAAGGTTTGACAGCCCGGTCGTCGCGCTACTCGCCGCCTGCCAAGAAAAGGCATGAAGGGCACTTCCTGAAGAAGCAAGCGATAGAGATGAACCATTCAAACCATATAGCCCCATCCATACTGATAGGTTGGCCGACCCCGTCGATGCTGCTGTACTCGTCCCCAGCGTCAGTGAGCCTCCTATTTTCATTGCGCTTCCACTGACATTAAAGGGTACATACATATGATTCAGCGAAAGCGAACCTTGAACATTGGCACTTAGCGCCGTAAAGATACCGTTTGGATAATCAAACCGTGAGAGTGTCGTACTTGGGGCTGCGACAGGAGCACCGATACTGATCGTCCCCCCATTCGTAGAGATACTCACCGCGCCCGTCGCAGAAAGACTCGAAGTCTGTGGAACTGAGAAATTAAATGATTGCCCGGTTGTCGACGCGATAGTCATGGCACCACCCGCCACGGCTAGATTCGCCGTCCCGCTTGTATATGTCGTTTGCGAGTTGGCAAGCGCAATGCCGCCACCCCCACCGCCAGCTCCAGCCGAAATCGTCACAGCATTGCCATTCTGACTGAGTGTCACATTATTACCACCGGCGAGCGTCAGCGTCCCACTACTTACCTGAGCCATTACCCCAGCTGTATTACCTCCGAGGGTGACATTATGGAGATTTTGAGTCTGGACGCTTTGATTAGCCGCCGAAATCGTGACCGTTCCCGAAGCACCGTTGAGGGATTGACTTAAGGTAACGTTATTCCCCCCAGCAAATGCATACTGAAGCGCCGAGCCACTGATAACACCGCTCGTACCAATCGTATTGCCGAGATTACTGATTCCGATTGTATTCGAGCCTGCCGCACCACCCCCTGCTCCACCGGAAATAGTAATGGCATTGCCGTTTTGCGAAAGGGTAATGTTGTTACCGCCAACTAGCGTTGCCGTTCCCGTAGAGACGAGTGAACCAACACCAGCAGTATTCCCACCGATTGTGAGATTTACCCGTCCTCCATTTACTGGTGGGATGTACGTCATAGTCGCCTCATATTATATACCACGCACTTCCATTAGATATTACCGTAAGGGATGTGTACTGAAGATCAAGCGATATGCTCGTCTGACCATCAAGTGTGTCCGAGCCCGAGCGAGCAATGGCGCAGGTATTCCCCGAGCTGTCGATACGCTTCACATAAAACCTATATCCCGTAAATGATGAAGCCGTAGGCAATGTAACGGTCACATTTCCGCTGGTTGCATTAGCAAAGATAACCACATCTGTTCCGGTGATCGTATAATTACTCGTCTTGGTGCTCGTCGCTAGAGTCGGATTAACATCAACGTCGCTCCATGCAGGAATACCGCCACTGACCCGAAGTGTTTTTCCCGTTGCACCCACGGGGAGTCGCACAAAATTACCAGACGAGTCGCGATAGTAAAGGTCTCCGTTTGCCCCTGATGCATCGTCATAGAGTGCAACTTTTTTGCGCACCGTGCCTGTAGTAATAGTGAAGTACAGATTATCAGAATTAAATTCTACCGCACCTGCTTCAGCCGTAGAAAGAAGTGTTCCCGAGGCAAACTTGAGCGGAGCCGTTCCCGCAGAGGCTGTTCCCGCACGGATGGTGACTGTTTTGTGACCGCCATTGACGGGATTGTCCGTATCGTCGTTGTAGTGTTCTTTTGTAAGATACTGACGAATAATGTCGCCCCATACCCCATCATCACTATTAACTATCGGGAGTCTCTGCACTGTCATACTACACCCCAAACTTTCTCGAACCGAAACCAGTTGTCGCCTGAGTGTCTTTGGCAACATCCGGTTTTTCAGCTACTTGCTTGGTATGGTTAATAAGCGCTATGATATTGCTCAGGCCAAAAAGCACCAAAAATGAAGCTCCTGCAAATTGTAGAAATTCACGACGAGTCATCTTTTTGTCGAGTAGTTTTGTCCGCGTTTCTTTATCCATACCCCTTGTCCCTACTTATATATCGACAAGCTCGTTTTCGCTGTTAATTTGGTCACTTACGGAATTTTATAGAACGTGAGCGTCGTTTTCTCGAACCCCTCATCACCTTGCTAGCGATCGACCAAACTCCCGCTCCCACTAGCACCACTACCAGTAACACCCCAAGAAGAATCTTCCATGGTATAACCCAGAACCCTACTTCCCCTACAACGGGGATGTCTCTTTGACCATCGTTATAAACGGCGACGAGCTTCGCGGTATAGTAACCGATTCTAAGCTTTGAAATATCACCCTTACCCCAATCAGACTCGCTGCGGGTCTGCCCTGAATCATCCGTGCTCGTCCGCACCCCCGGAAAGCCATCGGTCCATTCAACAGAAAGGGTCCGCACACTTCCAGGGAGGATATATCCTTCGTTCTTGTTTACAGGGAGGGCTGTTATCGGATAAGGATCGTTACTCCCCCGCTGAACAAATACATTTCCGTCTGGGCGAACAATACTGTTGCCTGTATTTTTGAGCTGAACGTTAATTTTTGTCGGAAGATATTCATATAATTGCTGATCAGTTGAGAGTTTTTCTAACTGGAGTGTTTTTGTGGCGCCCGGCTTATCAACATTGATCAAGGCAAAAATCGCAACAGAACCCTTTAATTCTTGACCTGCTATGGAATGTTTCGGTGCATCTTGCCTAGTAATTACTAACGCAAACGAATAACTAAAACCTGCGCTCTCCGGGACAGCGAGAGTGACCTTTTCGGTATACCATTCACCTGGTTGAACAGTAAAGGTAGGCTCACTGAAGTGTATCCAGTCTCCAACTTCGGCGGGTACTTTCGTATCATCAAATGACACTTGTCCGGTGGCGTTGTCGATAGTGAATGCACGCGGAGCGATTTTTAACTTCTCAACCTCAGAGCCAGCATTTCGTACTTTAAGATCATACGCGGTGGTTTGTCCCGGCTTGACCGTTGCGACAAGAGGCGACGGCGATACTTGCAGGTAAAACTCGTCGTCCGCTGCATAGGCTGTTCCCGAAAATACAAGGGGACCTGCAGTGACAAGTCCCACCAGTGCCCCAAAAGCCAAGATACAGCGGCGTAAGGTTTTATTCATATATTCTTGCTAGAATAATCCAGCCCCTACAACTGTTATCGTATCCGTATAATCACTTGCCCCAGGAGTGGTTGCGTTGATGGCTGCATTGTTTTTCAGTGTTAGCACAGCAGTATCAGCCGTGCCGTTGGAACTCGCTAGCATTCGAAGACCTGTATCTAAACCACTACCTTGGCCAGCAGAAGAGCCGACAAAAGGAGCAGCTACGCTGATGGTACCTGAGCCACCTACCTGTGAACTCGTTACTCCTGTGTTATATCCTTCAGTACCTGCAGAAAGAGTACTGTTCGATCCAGGAGTCGTGGAGGCAATCGTTTTAGATGCCGTCGCAGAATTTAGTCCGGTATTGAGATCTTTTGCCCATACCATCCAACCATTTTTGGCGTTTGTACTCACGGTAGCCGTCCGAGGCGTGGGGCTAGTTGCGACACTTCCCGTCGTCAGCGTTCCAAGTTGATCGGTCGTTGCACTGAGTGCAAAAGAAAATGTCGAAGGGACAGTTGCTGTGACAGTGATCTGATCACCAGAAACGCTTGCCGTGCTAAAACCAGCCGTGTCGATGTTCGTCGGTGTTGTCGTACGAGTTGTAATAGTACCCGTGTTCGAGCCTGATGCTCCTGATTTGATCGTGACCGCGGCACTGTTTGCCCAGTTGAAGCAGTACAGAGTTCCCGCCGTAAGATCACCACTTGGGAACGTCACAACTTGTCCTGTCACATTCGTTGCAGTCGCGATACTTGGCCATGCCGTACCACCCGTTGGCCATGCTAGGTTAGTCGTATTCACCGTGAAAGTACCGGCAGCACCCAAGGTATAACCCGTAGGGAACGTCACTTGCACATCTGCTTCGGTCGCCGTAGAGGTTGGTTTGGCACAGACTGTTCCAGTTGTTGCAGTGCTGACCTGCATGCGGTCAAAACGCACGGTCGCTTGACCAAGATCAGCCGCGGCTGCAAAATTCTGCGAGAATAGCGGGAGAACAAGAGAGAATGCCAATACTCCCGCTGGCGTAATAAGCTTTGTAAATTTTAAAATACTAGTGCGAGTGTGTTTCATACCCTTTTTTCGTCCCCATATTGTGTTGGCTTTAGTATAAGCGTTATGATACATACATGCAAGCAATTATACATACCTTAAGCGTCGCTAAGAATTATAATTCATGAGAAAAACAGGACCTGTAACTCAAATCACAAAGACCCCCATGCTTGCCGTCGCGGGGTGTATTTTTTTGATAGCTTTTCTTACACTTGCAGTGACAAATACCTCTCATGCAGAATCTTATGAGGTAACGGCTCGCGTTGATGCGCCCCTTCCGACAAGCCCGGCCACTATCACCTCGCCGACCGACCAACAACATGTGACTACCTCCCCTATCACTGTCACCGGAACATGCGGTGACGGAACATACGTTACACTTTTTCGAAATGGTATATTGATGGGCATGGGAGCGTGTACGAGTGGTAACTTCTCTGTCCAAACTGACCTCCTTGAAGGCGCCAACCAACTCCAAGCCAGAGTCTACAACAACACAAGCAACGAAGGACCACTAGGCCCCTCACTTACTATCTACTATGACCTCCCCTCGCCTGTTCTCATTCCCTCAAATACGATTGCTTCTTTTTCTGATTTTCCACAGACAATAACAACTCCCGCCCCTCCCCTTGAGACACAACCGACAACTCCGGCACTTATTGTCCTCTCCTTTCCCTATAGCTACCGCACTTATAAAGTAGATGAGCTATGGCAAGGCGATATCGCCATCTCAGGTGGAAATCCCCCGTATTCGATAATTGTCGACTGGGGAGATGGGAGTCTTTTCCATTATCAAAGCGCTAGTACTACCCGTTTCAAAATAAGTCACGAATTCAAAAAACCCGGGACATACCAACCCATCGTTCGTGTGACAGACGAACAGGGTAATACTGCTTCGCTTCAGCTCCTGATTCCCGTCGTCGCGCGCGAAGTTCAGATGCCGCCGCCCACCGCTTCTCCCGTTGCTTCGATACTCACTCTTGCCGTCGGGGTTATCGTTCTTGCGGCCCTTGTCGTAGAAGCTGGCCTTGCTCTCGGTAGCTTCCTTTCCAAGAAACCACCTCTTAAAAAATAATTAAAGTTTCTGGCAGTAAGGACAAATGTGCGTGCCACGCCCAGCCGCCTTAAACTTTATAATTACTGTTCCACAACGTGGACACGGTTTTCCCTGACGCCGGAATACTCGCGCAAAATCCATATAGCTTCCCCGCTTACCTTCGGCGTTGACATAATTCTTATCTGTACTGCCGCCTTTTTCGATAGCCAGGTTCATAACCGCACGCAACTCCTCATAGAGAGTGGCGAATTCTTTCGGCGCGAGACTTTCCACAAGGCGCAACGGATGGATTTTTGCACCCCACAAGCTCTCGTCGGCATAAATATTCCCAACACCCGCAATCACTGTTTGATCAAGGAGTGCAGCTTTTATACTCGTCCTCTTGCGACGCAAAAAACGCGCTGCAAATTCATCGGCCGTAAAGTCTGCCTCCAGGGGTTCAGGACCAACCTTTTTCATAAAGTCGATTTCAGGCACCTCGAGCGTAGGAAGTAGTTTTACCCACCCAAACTTACGCTGATCATTAAAGTAAAGGCGTGAACTATCTGCAAATGTAAAAACAACTCGCGTCGAGCGATCGGGCAACTCACCTACCAAACTGTCATTCGGATGACCCGCACCGAATACCGCTTCTCCTCGAAACACAAGCTGCCCTGTCATCTTGAGGTGAATAACCAACGTATAATCCGTTGAGAGATCGATAAGCAACACCTTCGCCCGGCGGCGGACCTCAGTTACCGCAGCTCCAATTAAAAAGTTCTCGACATCGCCCGCGGCATTAGGAAAACTCTTGGGCGTATCATGGGTAACAGCCGTCACCGTGCAGCCAATGATAAGGCTGGCAAGACCACGTCGGACAGTTTCTACTTCGGGTAATTCAGGCATATTTACCGCCCCGTATGGCCAAATCCACCATCTCCGCGTTCAGTCTCACTCAGTTCCGCCACTTCGTGCCACTGGGCACGCTCACACTTTGCAATCACTAACTGAGCAATGCGATCACCATCGTGAACTTCGTATGGCTCACTCGAAATATTCCCAAGTATCACCTTTATCTCTCCCCTGTAATCGGCATCGATCGTTGCAGGAGAATTGACGACAACGATCCCCTGTTTTAGTGACAGTCCACTTCGTGAACGAATTTGCAATTCATATCCGGAGGGTATTGCCATAAAAAGCCCCGTCGATATAGCCGCGCGTTCCAGCGGTGCCAAGGTTAATGACCCCTCCGGTAAAAAAGCATGGGCATCCATGGCCGCAGCATGCTCCGTTTGATATGACGGCAGTGGATGTGTTGATTTGTTTATAACTTCTATTTTCATACTCTCGTCTCCTTTGGTACAGCAATTGCCTGCAAGGCTTCTTCAAGCTGTTTGTTCGAGGTATAAAGAAGAGATTGCATCCCGGTCGCTTCGGCTCCGACTGTATTTTCTTGCCGATCATCCACCATAAGACATTCCTCTGGCAGTAGTCCAAGTCGTTCCGCGGTTCGCTCAAAAATAATCGGATTTGGCTTCGTGATCCCCTCTTCCCCAGATAATATCGTCGCATCAAAGAGATCGTGCAGTTGATGTTCATCAAAAAAATCCTGAATCCAACCCCGTCCTATGTTGCTCAAAAGCCCCAGCTTAAAATGAGGCTTTACCTCGCGAATCAGCCACGCCACTAGCTCTTCGTTCAACACTAGCTCTTTTTTAAACGCTTCAGCCGTTTTCGCTTCAGATATCCCGGTAATCTCAGCGATCTTTGCAATGTATTCTTGCTTACTGATAAATCCGTGATCAGAAAGCCTATTAAGATCGTAAAGTTCATCATGAAATTGAGGAAAATGCGCAAAATACGCTTGACTCACATCGATATAGAGCACTCCAAAACAATCAAAAATAACACCGCGTATCATACTCTCTATAGTATACGCGGTATTACTCTATAAATCGATCTTGCCGAGAAGTGTTTTCTGATTGGGAATCTGCTGAAGGAAAAGACTCTGCACTTGTTTGACACTTGCCTTGAGTGACCCAAGTGAACCCTTACAGTCAGATGTCCATAAGTGTTTGACGGAACTATTATTGTCCATGATGTCGAATTCGACTACCTGGCCTGTTGCACAAATACCCCGAATGTCATCTTGATCGCCAGTAAATGCAGTTCCCTTAGAAAGATCTGCCTTATCGAGCGCATGAATAAACTCTTCGTACGCCTTCACATTGTTGCCTAACTGACTTGTCTCGATAGGCTGAGAAAGATACCCACTATAGGTCGTCAGGGTTCGGCTACTCGGTGTCACCACAATTTGGTACGAACGAAAGTTTTCATCAGCTACGATTCTGCCACGAACCGTCATACGAACGCTATGACTATCAGAGGAGTTAAGCAAGCTCTGCTGGCTAGAATCTACTGCCACAGGCTGCGGGTCACCGCCACCAAAAATAGCCCGTCCTACGGAGACGAGGGCGGCAATTGCGATGGCAATCACAATGAGGACAATAATAACCGGAAAGATCCGGGCTCGGTCACCTCTATACATAAGAACATTTTATCACTTTTAATATTATATGTCAATTATCTTGGTATTGTCCGACCCCTTAAGTTGCTAGGGGGCCGGACGTATGGAGCAAGAGCCACTTCTTCACCGGGCATACAGATCATCCGGAAAAATACGGCGAAGTCCTCCTTCTGGATTCGTCACATCACCCAGCCAGCGCGGAATAATGTGACAATGGACATGTCTGAGAGTTTGCCCTGAAGCCTCCCCGTCATTGATACCGATTGTGTAGCCTTCGGGTGCACCACGCAGTTGTCTTAACTGCTGGAGGCATCGCTTCACAAACTCAGCGGCAATATCATTTACTGGGTTACCGCTCATCTGCCAGTAAACTTCGGTCAGATCCACGAGCTCTTCTACAAAGTTCATTACTTCGCGAACATACACCATCAGATCAGCTAGTTGACCCACCGACATCTCCTGAACCCGCTCCACATGATATGTGGGGACAATTTCTATATGTCCGGGCCGCACGGGAAATTGATCCCATCGAGCAGCAAACAATCCACTCTTACTCCTATGAAAAACATTGGTCGACTCGCCCTCAAGCTCGTGGCAAAAAAGACAGTTCGTCACTTTCACGCCTCTCGATACAAGCATAATCGAATGTTTTACCTCCGTATTATACATATAACGTACATCTAACTATAGATTGACACGCTACAGCCAGAGTTCTATAGTGGACAAATCGCACACGACGAGAAATGGAGAATGACGTGAGTACGGAAAAGACTGCATTGCTCGAGGACATGCGCGCTCTCCGGGATGAAATGATCCAAGGGAAGGTCTCCAGGGAAGGAGCCGGGCAAAGACTATGTGCCCTCGCGGACACGACACGGGGATTGGAACTCACCGATCCGGCCAAGTGTGCCGACCCCGCAGGCCTGCTCCGCAGCCTGGCAGATATTCTCGATGACAGTGGTGACCGATCCAAAGTCCGGCTCGACAAGCTGGGAAACATACTGACCCAGGTGATCAGAATGTTCACCCTTTTCGAGTAGTAAAAGATCGACCTGCCGAGAATGGAAAACCATTGGGTACCGACAAGCAGCAAGAGCTACTGAAACAGCTGAGCGAACTTCAGGATCAAATGTCGAACGGCCAAATCTCAAAAACCAAGGCCGCAGAACGGTTGGCGATCCTCATCAGCGACTTTAAGGGTTTAAACCTGAAGAATTCGCTGACAGATGCAGACTACTTCATCATCGCTGACTTTCTTGTGAAAGACCTTCGCGATGAAACCTCTCCTGTCGAGATTGAGGACTATAGCGAGCTCCTGGGCCATATAGTCCGGGCTTTCACTGGATATGCGTGACGAGATCAGCCACACCCACTTCGTACGGGCCAAGATACGAACGCGACGCCGGGACTGCGAAAATTCCCGGCTTTTTCATAACTCAATGTAGTTGCATTTTTATTATAGAAATTATATAATAATCTACTGTCAACATCACCCCTCCGAAAGAGGTATCGTTGTGAGAGGCAAATTGCTGATCGCGGCCTGCGCGACCATCGCACTATCTGGTGTCACCGCCGCCTGCAGCACCCCGACATGGCCGAGCGAAGACGTACAGGTGCAGCAGTTCGTGCAGATGCTCCAGAAGGGTGAGCACCAGATCGATCTGGTTGCCGACGCCACCCCCGCCCGCCAGAACGCGAGCTGGGAAGTCGAAACCAAGGAAAAGCTCCGCACGGTCAACGGCAAGCTCTACAAGGTGTCGAAGAACACCAAGATCGCCGAAGTTGTTGTGGTCGCCCCGGGCAGCAACTGCAAGTTCGAGCTGGAACTGGTACTCAACCAGTCGCAGACCAATGCGTACTACGCCGACGAAGGTCGAAGCCCAGCGGGCAAGGAAACCAATCTGGACCCGCGATTCAACACGGATCGACCGACGCCGGCCGCATTACAGAACTACGTGAAAACTCACCGCGATCTGGCCTTCTGCGCGGGCAAGCCGTTCGCACCAAGTCCGCACGCCAACGACTGATGTGTGACAGCCGGCTCCTCCAGGGGGGCCGGCTTGTCCAATGAGATTACAATTCGCCCCAGTTTTTTCCAGTCGAGACATCGACTTTTAATTTTACCTTGAGATCGGGGTAAATATTTTCCATCGTATCTTTTAGGAGCGCAGCTATTTTTTCAGCATTCTCCCCTGGGCATTCCACCAGAATACTATCGTGAACCTGCAGTACTTGCTCGCCCAGATCACCAATTCTCTCGTCAACCTTTAGCATCGCCATCTTCATCAGATCGGCTTCCGTCCCTTGGATCGGCATATTAGCCGCGGCCCGCTTCGCACCTTCTCGCACCATAAAATTAGAACTCTTTACATCGGGAGTGGGTCGTCGACGCCCAAGCAGCGTCTCTACATACCCCTCTTCGTCCGCCTTTTTCAGCGTGTCGTCGATATATTGGCGAATAGGCGCGCGAAGCTTGAAATATTCGTCGATAAACTCCTTAGCTTCGATAAATGTCATATTCGCCGCCACCGAAAGTCCATGCGGGCTCATGCCATACATAATCCCAAAGTTAATAACTTTTGCTGCCCGACGTTGGTCTTTTGTCACCTCATCAAGCGGCACACCGTACACATCGCTGGCTGTCTTGGCATGAATATCGAGATCGTTATTAAAGTCTTCGATTAATTGTTCGTCACCGGCAAGTACTGCTGCAAGACGCAGCTCAAATTGTGAATAATCGGCACCGACAAATACATTCCCCTTCTCGGGGATAAATGCTTCACGGATCCGCCGCCCGAGATCGCTCCTCACAGGAATATTTTGAAGGTTGGGATTATTACTTGAGAGTCGTCCAGTCGCCGCAACATCTTGGCGAAAATCTGTGTGAAGGCGCGATGCATCATCAGCCTGCTCTGGTAGCGTATCAACGTATGTATTCTTAAGTTTTGCTAGCTCGCGTGTTCGCTCAATAAGTTCAATTATCGGGTGTTGGCCCCTCAGCTTGTCGAGCTCTTTTTGACCCGTACTATAGCCGGTCTTTCCTTTTTTAATGCCAGCCGTCGGCAGTTGTAATTTCGTAAATAACACTTCAGACAGTTGCGCCGGGCTTCCTATATTAAATTCGTATCCGGCCATCGTATACATTTCTTGTTCAAGCGTCTTGTGCTCATCACCCAGTTCCTTACTCATAATAGCAAGGAGTTTTTTGTCGATCTTAATTCCTCGGGCTTCCATACGGTAGAGCATATAGGTGAGCGGGAAATCAAGCTCGTGAGCAACTTTCGCGACCTCTGGCTCATCCTTAAATCCCGCAAGATGCTGCTCGTAGGTTCGCCATAATGCCGCGAGCACCTGTCCCGCATCTGCCTCATCGAGCGTCTCGCCGGCGAGTCCCGAAATAGAACGATCTCGCCCAAGTGGATCGAGCAAAAAAGCACCTTGTCGAAGATCATGTACATCAGTAAAGCGAATTTCTACGCCTTGGCTATGCGCCGCATGATACATCGCTTTTGCGTCATATGTCACGACTTTTTGCGCCTCAAGTATCTGCCATGTTTCCTTGGTAATAGCGTCAAGCGGCGTCGTTGCTACAGTTTTTTTGTCGAGCGAAAGCCACACCATATCCTCATGAAGATGAATAAGAAGCGGGTCACCTGGCGTAGGCGTCAGCGTCTGAGGCCAGTCTGTTTTTTCGAGACTCTCTGCAGCACTTGGAGCGTCGACAATATCAAAGAGACTTCCCTGTTCCGTTTCTTGCATGTGTTTTGGTAAACGACGAATAAGCGAATGGAATTCGAATCGTTTCAGTAGTGCTGCAACTTTGGATGCATCAACTTTGCGCGTGTCCATTTCCTTAAGATTAAGTGGAATCGGTGCATCAAGCCATATCTCGGCCACTTTTTGGCTAAGATACGCCGAATCTTTGCCCGCTTCAAGCTTCTTGGCGATCGACGGCTTAATATCATCAAGATGTTCATACACGCCATCAAGCGTCTTGAAATCCTGGAGTAACTGAACAGCGGTCTTTTCACCAATGCCAGGAACACCGGGAATGTTATCGCTACTATCACCTTTGAGCGATTTAAGATCAAGAAATTGCTCGACCCCAATCCCGTATTTTTGCTCAAAGTACGAAACATCATACTGTTCGATGTCGCTGAAGCCTTTTTTCAAAGCATAAACATGTGTGAGTGGACCGACGCATTGCAGTGCATCAAGATCGGAAGTAATAAGACAAGCCTCGATGTTCTCTTTGTTCGCCTCGTGCGCAAGTGTCCCCATAATATCATCGGCTTCGTAATCATCGATTTCATAGAGTGGCCAGTTAAATGCCTCGAGCAGTTCGTAAAGAAGAGGGATTTGCTCGTAAAAGTCAGGTGGCGCAGCCTTTCGGCCAGCCTTATATTCAGGATAAATCTCTTTTCGTTTGCGGATATTCGTGCCACGCTTATCCCACGCAACCGCTACATAGTCAGGATTAAGCTTTTTGATCACCTCGAGCGCGACGCTCGCAAATCCAAATACACCCCCCGTCGGCGTGCCATCTTTCAAACTAAGTCCAGGCATGGCATAGTAGCCACGATAAAAAACCGATTTTCCATCAATAAGAACAAGGCGCTTCATAGTACTAGTATACGTCATCTGATAAACTAAGGGCATGAAACATCACGAAAATGTCAAAATTATTGCATTCGTCGGACTGGCCGGAAGCGGAAAAAGCACAGCAGTTGAATATCTCACCGACAAAGATTATCCAAAAGTATATTTTGGCGGCGTTATTTATGATGCCATGCGTGAAGCAGGGCTGACTCCTGGCGACTGGGCAGTCGAAACTCCCTTTCGCGAAGAAATACGAGAACGCGAAGGCAAAGATTACGTCGTTCTTCGCATTAACAAACAAATAAAAGATCTTGTTGCAGCAGGGCAACATCGTATCATCGCCGATGGCCTCTATAGCTGGACTGAGTATAAAATCATGACGCATGAATTCCCCGGTGAACTCGTAGTGGTTGCGGTTGTTGCGCCAAAACACCTGCGCCAGAGTCGGCTTGCTAATCGCCCCGAACGTCCCCTCACCTCTACCGAAGTCGACCAGCGTGACTGGGCCGAGATTGAGAACCTTGAAAAAGGCGGACCTATCGCAATCGCAGACTATTACGTGACAAATGACAGCACTGTCGAACCGTTTTATAAGCAGATTGATGCAATCCTCAAAGACATCGATTTTTAGACAAAAGAGCAGCCCGTATTGCTACGGGCTGTTGCCACCGGGAAGGTGGCTCCTCTACCACGAGGGTAGGTTGAAAAGTGGATCAGGCGGCGATGCGGATGTTGCGACCGTCCTGGGGACGGAGGCGGTTGCCACCCTTGAGGCGACGCCGGTTCGCGGCCGAACCCGGCAGCTGCTGGAGCGACGGTGCACCGCTGTAGCCGGGGCCGCCGGCGTAGTCGCGGCTGCGCTCGTTGAAGTAGGTCTTGGCGGCGACGAACACCGAAACGGTGGTCTTGTCCCTGGCCATTGCTTCCTCCTCAGTAGTGATCTACTTAAAAGCAATATATCACAATATTGTAAATAAGTCAATACATTTGGCTTATTCCTCCAATAATAATATTGACAATGCAGACTAAATATACTATTGTTATGCAGCCAGATATGTATCGATGAAAGAGGTATGCGTTGTACTCGAACGAGCTTCAAATCACTCCTCGTCAGGTGTGGAAGTCCAAGAGCCTCATGGACGGACGTCGCGTCAAGATCGTGGGCATCGATCCGGCTACCGGCAAAGTCAAGCTGGAGTGGCGACCCTCCGACCCCACCTTCCCCTACACCGAGATCGGCCTCACCGAGTTCGTGCAGAAGTACGAGCCGACGGGCGAAACCGCCTAGATGCCGTCGCCGGCCTCATCGTAATCTGGATAGCCCATCGTGAAAATTCACGATGGGCTATCTTAAATCCAGGGCTAAATGGCAATACAAGGTAAGTAATAAATTACCAAGCTATTGACATTTGATAACTTTAATGTTTAAATAAAAGTAAACCTACGCGATTAGGAGTGTCCGTCATGGACGAACTGGAAATTCGATCACTGGCTACCGAAGTCAAGAGGGTCCACGTCTACGAGGAAGGAAGCGTGGAACCCATCACCAAGGACGTGATGCGGTTCTTGTTCCACCTGGACGCAGAGGGTAATTTCCGCTGCCAGGGCGCGATGGACTCCCGTTACTTCCGCCTCCCCCAACAGCTGGAGAACGAGTTCACCTTGGCGCATCCGACGAGATCCTTGTGGTGCACATGGATGCAGGAGGGCCTCTCCTGCTGGCCCACCGCGATCGCCCTCGACGGAGAACTCCTTCGCCTTAGACGATAGATGCCCGCCTAGAGGAAGCCCGCCGGAAATATTCCCGACTCCGCTTCTCAGCGGGCTTTTTCATGCGTCGAATTATTCCATTTTTTTGAGTCTTATCGCTACTTGCTCTGCATATGGCGTCAGTTTTTTCACCATGGCAGCCGTATCCTCAAGTCCGGCGTTCTTTTGTGCCGTACGGTCAAACATCAGATCTATGATGAAGCGGCCTTGACGGAAAAATACTGTATTTTGGTCAGCACCATCACGGTAAGCAAATCCCTCGTCGCCCACCTGCATCTCCACTTTGTCTTTCACGTCTTCCCCGGTATTTTTCATGACATATTTCGCGGCTTCATCACCGCTAAAACTCGTCACAATCATTTCGAGCTCTTGGTCAAATGGGCCCGAAAGAAGTGCCGAACCTACCCCTGTATTTTGTCGGGTACAGGCTGTTTGAATCGAATTATAGAGTGTTCCGTCTACTGGCAATACCCCTGTGCTGCTTGCCCATGATTCGGTTGCATATATACTTGCGTCATTTCCCGTCAGGCTCTTTATATCATCGTTGGTCATGAGGTCACATGCGCGAGCAAATTGCTTTTTATAGGTAGGGCTCTCGTAAGTAAAGACCGGTGCGCCCTTTGGTGAGGCGGCAAGTGTTTTCATATTCTTTGCTGCAATTTCCAAGAGTCCTCGTTGCTGCTCTTTGGAATCATATCCGAGTGTGCCGTTAAACAGCACCTGAACTGTCTTGTCACCTAGTGCCAGCATATATCGATATGCCCCATGCTTGTTATCTTTATCCTCATAAAGATCAGCCCCCTCAATGCTCTCGGTCTTAGTATAGTTACGCTCTAATTCATGAGAAGTCGCTTCTTGCGTCGTAAAAGGCGGCTGATAGACACTTACTTCGAGAAATCCTTCTGACTGCAAACTATACTGACACTTATTATCCTCACTTGGCGATGGAAGGGTGTACTCGTTTGGCTCCACCCCCTTCACTCCTACGCCATCGATGTAGGTTGTCTCTACCCCTTTAGCATCATTTCGTGCCGCGACATACGCTTTGGCCGTATTTAAATCATTCAGACTAATAATATTACAGGCATACATAACCTGGTGCGACTCTGATGTATATACTTTGCCAGTTTTTGTTGAGGTGAGTGCCAATGGGTCGCCAATTGCTGCTCCGAGCTCCTTCGGGTCATACCCTGGACGATCATAATAAAATGCCGGATCACGCCCTGTTTTTGGCGCGTTGCTCTGTGAGAACAATGCTACAAGAGCAATGATCGCCCCCGCAAAAATAACGATGACACCAACAACAATCGCAATAATAAGTTTTGCGTGACTTTTTGGCTTTTCTGGCGATGCCTCCCCTGGCATCGAAGATTGTGGTGACGTGGGGGTATTTTGCCCTGGTTCCATATGATATATCCTCCGAACACTGCTTATGCTCTTATCATATCATAGGGACCGAGAGAGGATTTATCCGATGTAATCGTGGAGCTTTTTGGCGTCTTTGTGCTTGCGAAGTTTTGCAAGTGCTTTGGCTTCGATCTGGCGAATACGCTCACGAGTCACGGCAAATTCTTGCCCCACTTCTTCGAGCGTGTGGCTTTTTCCATTCTCAAGACCAAATCGCATTTTTATAATCTTTTGCTCACGCTCAGAAAGTGTCGAAAGGA
The DNA here is from genome assembly GCA_964477195.1 of uncultured Candidatus Saccharibacteria bacterium. Lineage (GTDB taxonomy): Bacteria > Patescibacteriota > Saccharimonadia > Saccharimonadales > Saccharimonadaceae > JALRBM01. Next base: position 37,152 of record CAYZCX010000007.1, on the reverse strand, counting down.
TCGACTGGACTTGTTCTTTGAGAAGCTGATTAGCGGCAGAATCTTCTGGACTTGGGCCATCTTCGTCTTCGATGAAGTCGGCAAGCACTGAGTCTTCCTCTTCCCCATCTCGACCGACACCGGCGTCAAGACTGGTGATGTCTTGCTTGATTTTCATGACATATTCAACCTTCTCAGGCTCCATCTCGAGTTCTTTTGCAAGTTCTTCGATTGATGGCTCACGATTGAGTTCCTGAGTCATACGACGCTGAGTGCGAAGTAGCTTGTTGATCGTCTCTACCATGTGGACCGGAATACGAATCGTTCGGGCTTGGTCAGCAATCGCACGAGTAATCGCCTGACGAATCCACCAGGTAGCGTAGGTACTGAATTTAAAGCCTTTATCTGGATCAAACTTTTCAACAGCACGAAGAAGACCTGTATTTCCCTCTTGGATGAGGTCGAGGAAATCAAGACCACGTCCGCTATAACGCTTGGCGATAGAGACGACGAGACGCATGTTTGCTTCAGCCATTTTATCCTTTGGCCGGCTGAGCTTAGCAGCGCGAGTGCGAAGTGTTTCGTATTCGTCTAACAGCTTTTTTGGAATTTTCTGGGACTTATCATCAAGCTCATCTGTTTCTTCGTTAATAGCCGTCATCCGAGACTGTACTTCTGCTAGCTCGTCGCGGTTTGCCACTACCTTTTGAGCAAGGGAAAGCTCTTCTTCGGCATTTAGAAGTGGAATTTTACCAATTTCACGCAAGTACAGACGAACACTATCATCTGATATATCGTCAAAATACTCGGTATTATTTAGTGCATCGACGTCGTCTTCTTCCTCGTCGATGAGTTCATCGAGCGCGGGTTCGTCAAGATCACTTAACGGACCGCCGCTCGCATCTACTACTTTGTCGTCTTCAACAACAGGTTTTTCATCTTTAGCCACGAGAAATCTCCTTTATTAGTGCATTGAGTTGTGTACGAAGCGTTCCAGCTTTGTCATCGTCACCCTGCTCTTCTGCTTCTCTTAATTGGTTGGTTAGTTGATCGCGCGTTTGTTTCTTGTGTTCATTTACGGTTTGGCGGAGCAATCGAGCCGTTTCTTGGTAACGATCATAGTCATTCCAATCGGCATAGCGAGCGTCGGCCTTTAATAATAGTATTTTCACATAGGTATCGTATTTTTTCAAGTCCTCAGGTGTATCTATCACCTTGGTTCGGGGATTTTTTTGAAGAAAACTCGCGACAGCTCGCCGCTCTTCACCTGCAAAAATTGTCATTTCGATATTCTTGAATAGGTCTTGGCTGGGTTCATCGGTCAAAGCAACCGCCAAGAGATTATCCTGATATGACACTGCATCAGAAGTTGGTGGCTCACTACTCGAGGTGACAACTTTTTTCATAACAGGCTCTTTATTCCTGGATCGTTCCAGTTTTGCGCGGACGGCTTCGAGAGACGAGCCCACCATGGCGGCAATCTTTTGCTCATAGTGATCGCGCTCTACTGGATCACTTAATCCTCCGATGACCGCGAGTGCAGCCGATGTAAATGTTCGTTTACCCGTCGCCGATGTGATGTCTTCCCGTTCTTTATATTGATCAAGGAGCCAGTCGACTGCCGGAACTGCCGCATCAATAGCTTTTTGCCACAGTGTGACATCTTTTTGGATAAGCTCATCGGGATCCTTTGCCTCGCCTGGAAGTGTAATAATTCTTAGGTCCACGCCCACATGACTGGCAATTGGTATCGCCCGTTCAGTTGCAGCGAGTCCGGCTTTATCGCCGTCAAACGCCAATCGGATATTCCCTGTTAATCGCCGAAGCGCACGAAGATGATATTCGGTCATGGCCGTGCCAGCAGTAGCCACCACCGGCCTTACACTTGCCTGATGACTGCTCACGACATCCATATTTCCTTCGACCACTACCGCATAATCACCGGTTCGGATCGACTCCTTTGCCTGAGATAAGCCAAACACATGACGACCTTTGTCATAGAGAAGCGTCTGGGGTGTATTGAGATACTTTGGAGCGTTTGGATCATCAACCAAAATACGACCTGTAAATCCTACCACTTGCCCCGTGGGATCCATGAGAGGAACCATCATGCGACCTCGGAACAAGTCGCCTCCGAATCTGTTTGTCAAACCAGCATCGCTGAGCTCTTTTTTGTTGAAACCTTTTTTAACGAGGAATTGTACCAGCGCATCACCCGACGCTGGCGCATAGCCGATTTTGAATTGTTGAATAATTTCCTTACTCAACCTCCGAGTTTTCACGACATATTCAAGTGCATGGTTATTTTTTAACAAACTATGTTGAAAATATGATGCTGCAAGTTCGTTCGCGGCAAATAGGCGCTTCTTTCGCTTAGCAATCTCACCACTGTTTTTTGACTCGTACTGCGAAAGTTCAACGCCTGCACGTCTGGCGAGATGTTCGAGAGCTTCGCGAAACTCCATTCCCTCGACTTCCATGACAAAGCTAAATACATCACCACCCTTATTTGAAGAAAAATCATGCCAAATATGCTTGTCGGGACTCACATAAAAACTTGGTGTCTTTTCACCGGAAAAAGGACTGAGACCTTTAAAATTACGCCCAGCTCGTTTCAGCTGAACGTATTCCCCTATCACATCCTCGATATTGAGCCGTGCCCGTACTTCTTCCTTGGCATCCTGCATAGATTTATTATATCACCTCTGTAAGACTATTGACAAATGTATACGCATACAGTTTTATAGTTTTTGTGAAGACCGTACTGTTCTTCCCCGGATTCAAAAGCACAGAAGAAAAATGCCGCCCCGTTCTGGGGTGCATCGAGGAGAAAGGGTATCATGCAAAATTTGGCATGATTGATTGGAACGGCACGACATTTGACGACTGGATAGAGCAGGCTCGAATGGCGTATGCCTACTATGACCCCAAAGAGGTGATTCTGGCAGGCCATTCTCTTGGAGCTGTCACCGCGTTTGCGCTAGCTGCCGAGAGCAACCCATATGCCCTGTGGCTCATGTCGCTCTCTGGCCGCTTTGCTGAAGATATTCCCCGCTTCACTCAGAAGACGAGAGATCACCTAGGTGCGCGGGTAGTGGAGTCGCTCGGTCAGGTGTCTTTTGGGACACTGGTCGCAACCATCGGCTGTACAACCTTGCTCATACTCGGCGATCTTGAAGCCAAGCAATATCCGGAACTTGCTTTTCGCGTTCACGAGACGTACGAAATTCTCAGTGCCAAACTCGGACTCGACAGAGTTCAACTCGTGGAAGCGATCGGTGCTCAGCACAATCCGGCCGGCCAAGCATACTTACATGCAATTGCCCGTTCCATCTAAGTACGGTCTTTTGGTGGAGCATTCGTCTGACGCGACGAGTGCTCCACCTGAAGCCTAGAGATTATTCACACGATATGGTTAAATACAAGCAGTATGAACCCAGAGCAAAACCAATATCCTATCGATTATCTTAATCAGATTGCTCCCCAGCAGCCCAAAGCTGGTATGGATAAAAAGTTTCTATTTCTTATCGGTGGCGGTATCCTTGTGGTTATTGTTGCTCTTCTCTTCATCTTTAGTTCATCAAGTGGTGGACCAAAAGACAAAATGCAAACTCTGGCCGCCCGCATGATTACACTGCAAGATATTAGTAAAAAAAATCAAGCCAATATCAAAAGCGGCGCGCTCCGTGCGACAAATAGTAGCTTTAATATTTTTCTCGCCAACGCCAACCGCGATATTGCAGAACCCCTAAAAAACAACGGTGTCGATGTAAAAAATCTCGATAAAACGATTTCAGCCAAAGAAGATGGAACAGCTCTCAAGGCCAAGCTCGAAGACGCCCGTCTCAACGCAGTTTTTGATCGCACCTACTCACGGGAAATGGCATACCAGCTCGATGCGACTTCAGCGCTCATGGGCGACATCTACGATCATACGTCTAGTAAATCACTCAAGGATTTTCTCTTAAAAACCGATGAAAATCTTCAGCCTATCAAACAAACCTTCAGCGAATTTAACGACAAAAGCAACTAAGCGATTCCCGCAACAAGTCTGTAACTTAGTCGCGCCAAATCTTTTATCTCATCGTCGGGTAACTGACCCGTACAAATAATTGTGTTCCAATGTTTTTTGTTCAAATGATATCCCGGAAGCACTGTTTCGTATTTTTCGCGAAGATGTTCTGCAAGGACAGGATCGCACTTGAGACTGACACGGAGCGGTTTGCTCTCGTTGGGGATGATGGCAAATAGCTTGCCTTCTCCCGTTTCCTTATGTCCCACTTTGTATACAGATGTTCCTTCTCCAAATGGAAAATCAAGCCAGGTATTCGGAAATTCAAGCAAGTATTCTTCTAGCTCTTTGTGTGTCATGACACCCTCACCTTTCCTAAGTAGTATTGCAGTTCCATAATACTTCCTCGGATATCGCCGAGCGCACGATGTTCCTCCGGTTTGGCAAATTTCTTTTTGTACTTTCCTTCAAATACCACCTTCCATGCACTGACATCAAGCATACGATAGTGAAGTCTTGCATCGAGCCGAGGCCATTGTGCGACAATGAACCGTCGATCCATATGGATGGAGTTTCCCCCCAAAAGCACTGGTGCATCTTCTTTAAAATGCTTATCCATAAACTTCAGCAGATCATCTTCTACCTCTGTCAAATCCCTCCCGTGCTGATTTTGCTTCAACAAACCATCTCTCGCCTCAGGATTCTGGTCCCAAAAAATACTATTCGCCGCGAGTCGCTCCTGGAGCGTCATATCCTCGTTTTTGATAATACCTTCGTAGACAGCCACTTCATTAAACTCCCAGTCAGTTGCAATTGCCGCCACTTCCAGAATAAGGTCATTATTTGCATCAAGCCCTGTCATTTCAAGGTCAAGCCATAGAATCGTTGCTTTTTTACTCATACATTTATTATACAGAATCAGGGGTAAATTTGAGACTCAGTGAATTGATACAATATCGTTTATCCGATGGCGTATCAAAGCCTTCACCTTCAAAAATATGTCCGAGATGACTTCCGCAATTACTACAGATCACTTCGGTGCGAGCCATACCTAAACTATCGTCAGTGTGAAATATGACACTTCCTGCCCGAGCATCGTAAAAACTTGGCCAGCCACACCGGGCGTCAAACTTAGTCGTACTATCAAACAACACTTGTCCGCATGCAGCGCAGGCGTAGACACCGTCTGCATATAATCCGTCGTATTCTCCGCTAAATGGTGCTTCGGTCGCTTTTTCGCGGAGCACGGCAAACTGCTCCGATGTAAGAACCTTTTTCCATTCCTCATTGGTTTTCTTCATAGATCACCCCTTCTTTTTATCGAGCTTGTCAAAACCTAGCAAATGAACCACAAGATAAATCGTGAGAGCAATGACGAGGAAGTTGATAAAGTCATTAAGGAATGTTCCGTAGTGGAGCACTGTATCTTTTCCTTCAAGTGTCTTCCCTAGATTGAGCGAAAGCCCTTTCAGGCCATCCGCTGAGCCAAGCACAAATCCGAGCGGCGGCATGACGACATTATCAACCAGCGACTTCACGACAACCGATACCGCACCGCCGATCACCAATCCAACAGCAAGGCCCACCACTCCCTGCGTACGAATAAAATCAAAGAAGCCATCGACGTGCTTGGAGCCTCGTGCTTTTAGTGCGGCTGCTCGCGAGGAGCGCGTCACGGTTTTTGGTTGAGTCTTTACTGATTTGTTAGTCATGGCATCTCCTTGCACCTACATCTTTTCAGGAACTTCTATCCCGAGTAACCCCAGCCCCTCGACTAATATCGTATGATACTGACGAACAAGTGTCATGCGAAACGCTTCACGCTCGTCACCAATCACGCGGCTGTTCTCATAAAAACGATTAAAATCCTGAGAAAGTGCATAAAGATAACTACAAACATGGTGCGGCGAACTATCGGTAAGTGCTTGCTCTACGGCAGCACTATACTGCGCCAGCTGCCAGGCCAGTGGTCGCTCAAATTCATCAAGTTTATCTACTTTTTCTGTCGCTTCAGCCTGAGACTTTGCTAAAATACTCGCCGCACGCACCGCCGCATACTGAAGATACGGCCCGCTATTTCCCTCGAGGCTTACTGACTGTTCCAAGTCAAACGCAATATCGCCCCCGATACGGTTTTTGATAAGTGAATACTTCAACGCACCCAGTGTGATTTGCTGCTTGGTTTTTTCATCATCTGCCTGCACGGCATCGCCGGCAACTTCTAGTACATCCATAGCACGAGCCACATTGCCAAGTCGCGAACTCATCTTTTTTCCATTACCAAATCGAACAGTTCCGTTCGCAACATGTGTCTGTCTGGCGCCGAGCTCTGGATCGATAAGCCTTAGTGCTGCAAACACCACCTTCATATACTCTGACTGGTCGTTGCCCGTCATAATAATTCGCTTGTCATACTCGAAATCACTCGCCTCAAGCTGAATTACTCCGAGATCTTTTGTCTCGTAGGTCGGAAGACCTTCGGAAGTAATAAACACTCGCGTATGTAAGCCAGAGACCTCCTCGGGCAACACGATCGCGCCCTCACTCTCTTTGAATACATCAGCATGTCCTTCAACTAATTCCATACCGGGGAGCGAGCTCGCACTTTCGGGGTAGAATTTATTGAATGCTTTTGCACCGATACGTTCATACACCGTGGCAAAATAATCATAACTCCATTGTCGACATGTCCAATAAATTTGCGCAAAATCAGACTCGTGATCTCCATCCGCATGAAGTTGGTATATTTTTTTGTTCAGACTGATAATCTCGAGTTTGGCTGTCTCATCTTCTTCGTAAGCTTTCGAGCCAGCCACATATGCTTGGCCGAGCCAATTTGGACGGCCAGTTTCTGCGATTGCTGCCAATTTTTCAGGGTATTCCCCACCAAGTTCCTGTAGCATTCCCCACATTGCCTTACCGACATGCAGCCCAACATCTCCACCAAAATTCGCGCGATATACCACTGCACCGGCTTTTTCGTACATACGACCGAGAGCGTCCCCAAGGAACGTCTGATACATGTGACCCGTGTGGACTTCTTTAAATGGATTTGGGCATGAGTACTCGAGTAAGATGCGTGCAACATCCGTTTGAATATCTGGCTGGAGCGCACTCATCAGGATTTCTTTATCCGAGAGACGTATGTTAATAAAACCCGGCCCTGCAACCTCTACTTCGGCAAACAATTTATCTTCGCGTAGTTTTGCGGCAATTGTCTCGGCGATTTCTCTGGGACTTTTGGAAAGAGGTTTTGCGAGCTGCAATGCTACATTCGTCGCATAGTCCCCAAACTGCGGACTCGGACGTGTCAAAATAACCTCTTGCTTGACGTTAAAAAGTTCAGAAATAAGGGTTTGTATCTTTTCTTCCATTATCACCTATTATAACAGAGGTATCACAGAAGTAAAAAGAAGGTCGATGTCATCACTGCGATGAGCGATGACATCGACCCGAACGAGCTAGCTCACGAGTTCCTGCGAATGCTCATAAGCTCTCCGTGCTCCCAGTCTGGAAGCTCCTCCTCCTCCACTTCCTGAAATGGCAACCCTCGTTGCCTCAGCGCCTGCCGGAGACTGTCCATCAACTGCATATCGTGAGTGCAACCCCAGTAGCGTGTACTGCCTGGATTACTGGGATTCTTGAGGTGATAAAGACAGCCAGTCTGCAGCCCCTGCGGAAGCTCCTTCAGCACGGGCTCAAGCACTTCGTCCGGCACTTCATCGTGTTTGAAAGCGAAGAAAAGCAAGTGACTTTTCCCTTCTCGTCCTGGCAACGGAATTGTTGCCAGGACATCATCTCACCTTTTTTCTAAAAATACTAGTCTTCGTATTCGGTGTAGATCTCGTCGGCCCACGAAACAGAACACAAGCCTTTTACATTATGAAGTAGGATACGCAGCGCATCGAGATCGTCGCTACTCATTGTGGTGTTATTGTCTTTTTCTTCTTCAGCCATATTTATTTTCAGTTCTTTAGGTTAACATTAGCACTTTATTTAAATTCTGTCAATATAAAACACCGGTGGGAAATGCACAGATATGTGCATTTCCCACCGGTTATGCCCCTAAGGCTGGATCCAGTCTTTCAACGAATGCCGAAATTCCCGACGCTCGAAAAGTCTAAGCTCTCCAGGATAGGCCTCTCGGGGATGGCTCATATAGTACGGACGTGCGGACACAACTCGCGGACGCTCTCTGCTTGTCGCATCAAACTCAATATAGGTGCCTTCCTTGGTGCCAATAGCCCACATATCACCCGGAAATGCCTGGATACGCTCACTCAGTCGTACCAGTTGACCGCGCTTGGTGCACCCCCACACCCGATTCAGCCATTCCAGGAAGTCCTGCTCTCCTGGATCGGCAGGCATTCGAAGAATGTCAGGCAATCGATAGTCCTGAAGAACGTAAAGAGAAATGCCTGCAGGATGATTCACCCCTTCATCGACAAGAACATCGTCGAAGTAAAAGAAGGACGTGATTAAATTACCTTCAGCCCACCCGTAGACAGTCCGTGCCGATGGCGCCACCGTCCGAAGTCCGGCTGTTGCGAGACGATGGTTCACCTCTTCCCTCGATACGTCGGTCGAAAAGCAGGAGATCATTCCATCCGTCCATATCTCGACTGTACATGCAGGGATATTCTCCTCGCCGAAAACAATTCGAACGCTTGCCCCATGCCGAGCAAAGCTTACGCGTGCCGAATCGCTCACGCCGACAAGCAAGAAGGACTCGCCATACGAGCCACTCCAAGTCGCCCCTACGTTACGCGCCGCCTTCATCCGCTCGCTGAGAAGATTCACGGTCTTGCGGGCAAAACCAAGATCTTTCCACTCTCCAAGAGGCAGTTCGGTCACTTTCACTCCTAGAAGTATCGGTTCCAATGATCCTAATGTATAGTATAACTTTTGACTACGCTGTCAAACAACCAAGACATCTATTCATACTTGAGGCACTGCACGAATAAGCCCAACAAACAATGGGTGAGCTCTTCCTGGACGACTCCGAAATTCCGGATGCGCCTGGGTTGCGACAAAATATGTATTCGCCGATGCTTCAATATATTCGACTAGTTTTCTGTCCGGCGACGTGCCCGAAACGATCAATCCGCCTTTTTCAATTTCTTTGAGAAACTTCTGATTTACTTCATAGCGATGACGATGACGCTCAGTCACAGTTGTACCACCATAGACTTTGGCCACTTTTGAATCAGGAAGAAGCTTTGCCTCATAATTTCCAAGTCGAAGCGTACCCCCCGTCGATTCCTTCCCTGCCTGTCCTTCCATGATGTATACGACGTCCTGCGTTGTGTCGCCAAACTCGGTGCTATTTGCCTCGTGAAGGCCTGCCTTTCGAGCAGCCGCAATAACCGCGACCTGGAGTCCAAGACAAATTCCTAGATAGGGGATGTTATGATCGAGTGCGTACCGAGCAGCCGCAATCTTCCCTTCCACTCCACGCCCGCCAAAACCGCCAGGCACCAGAAGCGCATCGACATTCGCGAATAATTGCTCCGAGGCCTCTTCAGCCTCGATCCATGTCACCTTTACTCTTGTGCCCTCACCCCACGCCGCCGCTTTGAGCGCCTCAAGTACGGAGATATATGTGTCCTCATTATCCATATATTTTGCAACGAGACCTATATTTATCACCGGGTTTTTTGCTTTTTGAGCATCGACAATTTTTTGCCACATCGAAAGGTCTGGCTCTTTTTCCAATCCAGAAAACTTCGTGAGAATCGCGTGTAACCCGCTCTTTGCAATCACCTGAGGGATACGGTATACCGTATCAACATTGGGCATGAGAAGAACGTTATCCTCGGACACGCCGCCAAATAAACTGATCTTTGCCGCGACAGTTGCGGGTGCCACTTCATCGGTGCGTACGACAACGCAGTCTGGGACAATTCCAAATCCACGCAGATCATTGAGAGCGTTTTGGGCAGGTTTCGTCTTAAATTCTTTACTTGTGTGAATAAACGGAACATAGACAACGTGAACAAATAAACAGTTCTCTCGCCCTACTTTCTGAGAGAACTCACGAATTGCTTCTATATAGCTCAGCCCCTCGTAGTCACCTACCGTGCCGCCGATCTCAACAATATGAATGTCGCTTCCCTCACCCGCCGCCAAGATCGCTCGTTGAATCGCCTGAGTCAAGTGAGGTACTAATTGCACCGTTTTGCCACCGAATTTTCCCGCGCGTTCATCCGCAATAAGCTCAGATAGAAGCCTTCCCGATAATGTCGCATTTTTCTGCGTTAGCTCAATATCAAGAAAGCGCTCATAATGTCCGAGATCGAGATCAGTCTCCGCACCGTCTTTTGTTACGAAACATTCACCATGCTCCGCAGGATTCAAAAGGCCCGCATCTACATTGAGATACGGGTCACACTTTTGAATCGAGATGGTCGCACCTTTAGCCTGCAAGACGGCACCTATGCTGGCTGCGGTAATACCCTTACCTACCCCCGAGAGTACACCCCCAGTTACAAATATATATTTTTCTTTTTGTCCCATGTTTACTAATTTCTCCATGGGATTTCATTATAGCATATATCTATAGGTTTACGCTATATGTGGTGTATTGTATTCTTTACTATACTCTACATATAGTATGTGTATATTTTACTAGTAAACCATTCGGCCGTTCTCTACCTGAGGAGTCGACTGTACTTTCAGTTGGTTTTGCTGTTGCTCTTGAGGCTTCGGTGCGCGGTCTCCTTCAAAGCGCAGCATGTCGCGGCCAAACGCCTGAAGCGATGTTGTTGCCTGGTCGGTGAGTGCTCCTGCTGGCTGCTCATAATTGGTCGTCATAAGGATATAACGCAACTTATGACCGGTTTTCTCGTTCTCTATAATGCCCACATCGTGACGATTGTTGCCTTCGGGATCATTCAATTGTCCCTGCTTATCTATCACCGTAATATTTTCTTTATCTTTGACCTGGCTGCGAGGACCATAATCGTCAAAAATATTTGTTGCGAGAGCATTTTTTACAAACGCCGTGTAATCATCCCACTTACCCGATAAGCGCTTGATGATAAAGTCCACCTCTGACGCAGTCGTATAGCCAAGAAGGAATTTATCGGTTCCGGCAACTGGCTCAAGTTTCGTTACCTTGAGTTGTGGATATTCGGTAAGATAGCGTTGATTCACCGCATCTGCCCCACCGAGTGCTTTATTAACGATGGCACGAACTGCCGTATTACCCGAACGGTTCAGCATATCAAACAATACATCGCGTACGGTACCACTCAGTGGTGATGTATCTGAATCATACACCCCCGCCCCTGCGCGACGATCCACAGGGTTCCAGCTAAGCTGAGTATCCATCGTGATTTTACCAGCTCGTAAATCCTCAAGCAGCAGCGACGTGACAAATAATTTACTATCGCTCGCCGCCCAATGAACATAGTCGACATTGTGTGAATAAATTGGCTTATTATCGGTCATATCGTATGCGATCACACTCGTATCGATACCGGCATTCTCATTTTCTTTCACCTGCTTGGCGAGCTGAAGTTTTAAAATCAGCCGCTTTGCATACCACGGCGCATCTTGATGCTGCGACTGCGATTGTTGATTCCCACCCTGAGGGGCATTTGTCGTTACTATTGGTGTACTTGGCATGGTCATATCCATTCCTCCTCACTCGTTAGTTGAACTAAAATGTCACCCTCTTAGTATACTAAGAAAAATCCAAGTTAGGACAAAATGTCGTCGATCGTGCTATGAAATGGGTACGTTACAAGTGGGGCATCATCCATCGACCACGCGTCGAGCAGGGGTTGTAAAATCCGCCAGCTTGCCAGCACTTCATCACTTCCCGAAAACAAGCTCTTCCGTGACAAAACAGCGTCAACAAGCACTTGTTCGTACGCATCGGGCAAGTGAGCATCGTCTGGATAACTAAAAGCTAGCTTTTGAACCTCAAACTCCCTTTCATAACCAGGCTTTTTTGTATAAAGATCTATCTCGACGCCCTCGTTTGGTTGTACGCGAAGTGTCAGGCGATTTTGTTGGGCATCATGTGCTTTTTTGAAATTGATCCGGATCTCCGTCGTTTTCTCGTGAAGCCCCTTCCCTGTAATAAGACGAAGCGGAACGCCCTGCCAACGAGGATCCTGCGAGGTAAGTTCGAGACTAACAAATGTCTCTGTATGGCTATGGGTATTTTCCACCTCTTTCTCATATCCTTCATATTGCGCCCGAAGTGCTTTTTGCGGATCCGCCGATTTGAGATAGTCTAGTGCTTTGAGCCGAAGCGCCGGGACCTTATCCCAATCAAGTACCGAAGGAATGTCCATAAGCGTCAGCGCAAGTAGCTGTATCAGATGTCCTTGTATGACGTCTCTCAGAGCTCCCGTTTGTTCGTAGAATTGTGCCCTGCCCTCGATACCGATTTTCTCACTCGCCACTAGTTCGATGCTTTCGATGGCACGGGCATCCCACACATGATCAAACATTGCGTTGCCAGAACGAAACGCAATAATATTCTGCGCCATCTCTTTAGCTAAGTAATGATCGATTCGATACACCTGTTCATCAGTAAAGTATTGCCGGATGTGACTATTCATATCTTCCGCCGAGACAAGATCAACTCCAAACGGCTTCTCGAGCAGCAGCTTGACGTTCGGCGTCGTAAAGCCAGCCTCTCCAAGAAGCGAAATAATCTGACGGGTCGCCGATGGAGGAACGGAAAGATACATCAAAAGCTGCTCATCCTCACCAACGGCTAAGTACTCCTTGAGACGATGATATTCCGAGGGAGTGGCCATATCCATTGAAAAAATCGAGCTTATCGAGGCAAGCTCCGACGATCCCGTCGATTGCCGAAGAAGATCAGCGATAGCAATATTGCTCCGGGAAACCCCAATGATCTCCAGCGAATCAAATGCTTTACCTGTGACGATTGACTGCAAGGCTGGAAGTAGTTTGCGACGGCTGAGATCGCCTGAAATACCGAATATTAGGAGTTTTGTCTTCATAACTTTAGTCTACCATTAGAGAAACAGATTAGAAATGAGCCATATATTAAGTCCTGTGATAATGAATGCGATTGAAAAAACAACGCTCCTCAGCCACATCTTATTAGCAAAATCCTTCATGTACTTTGTGCGACTCGTGAAGTACACCAATGGTACCATGGCAAAAGGTAACTGAAGACTTAGTACAATCTGACTAAAGATAAGTAAATGTGACAATCCCGAGCCACCAAATAATACCGCAATACACACTGCCGGAATGATAGCCAATGAACGAGTCACCAGCCGACGGATCCATGGCTTCATTTTTACTTTCAAGAATCCTTCGAGAATAATCTGGCCAGCAAGGGTGGCCGTGACGGTTGAGTTTTGCCCAGAAGCCAAAAGTGCTACCGCAAAAAGCACACTTGCCGCACCGGCGCCCAGCAAAGGAGCGAGTAGCTGGTATGCCTGATCAATCTCCGCTACCTCTCCATATCCCCTGCTATGAAATACCGCCGCAGAGAGGATCAAAATCGCTGCATTCACAAAAAACGCAATCGATAGCGCAATCGTCGAGTCGATAGTTCCGAACTTTATCGCTTCTTTTTTACCTTTTTTGCTGCGGCCATGCGCACGCGTCTGCACGACGGCCGAATGAAGGTAGAGGTTGTGCGGCATTACGGTCGCCCCCAAGATACCAACGGCGATGAAGAGCATCTCTTGATTGGTAAACAATTCCGCGGAGGGAACAAACCCCTGCATAAGCGGTGCAAATGCAGGCTGGGAAAAGAACATCTCAAATCCAAAACACACCACGACCGTCACAATCAGTATGATAACGAGACCTTCAAGCCACCTGAAGCCTTTCTTTTGCAGGAAAAGCAACAGCAATACATCAAATGCCGTTATCACTACCCCTATCGGTAGTGGGATATGAAAAAGTAGCTCAAGAGCTATTGCCGTTCCGATAACTTCAGCCAAGTCACATGCGATAATCATCATCTCGGCCATGACCCACAAAAAAAGGTTTACCCACCGAGGAAATGCGTCGCGACACATTTGTGCCAGATCTTTGCCAGTGACAACACCTAGTTTTACTGTGAGATGCTGCAAAAACATCGCAAAAATACTCGAAAGCAGAATCACAAACAGAAGCACATAGCCAAATCGTGACCCTCCCGCTAGATCAGTCGCCCAGTTGCCTGGATCCATATACCCCACAGCCACCAAATATCCTGGTCCCGAAAACGCCAGCATTTTCCTGAAGAACGAGGCACCCCGAGGGACGGCTATCGAACGATGGACGTCACTCAGGCTCCTCAAGGCGCTCATTTCTTTTGTTTCTTGCCGCTGATGATATCCGGCACTGGTTCACCAAATACAATCCGCGGAATATTCACAAGTTGTCGAGCCTCTCCGTCAGGATATTGACGCTGATACGCGGCCGTCGTGGGGCCAAATACCGCGTGTTCCCATGAAAAACCAAGCATATCTGCAGTCCGCTTTACGTCTTTTTCACTTGGACCTTCAATTTCTATGTACGGATCGAGCCATGGCCATTCGTCGAGCACAACCTCAACACCGCCAAGCTGCCAGGTTTCACGACGCGACTCTTGGAACGATTTGTGCTCCAACCCGGCAAGGCGCAAGATTTCTACCATACTATCAAAGTCGCTCACTTCCACCTCGAGCTCTTGAACACCCGAAATAGCATCGCGATCATGAAATTGTTTATAGGTGAGGGTTACTTTATCGCCCTCATCACGGACCCGCACAAACGCATCACGCTCTTCAAGCTCGGGCGGTTCAATAATAACGCGGCGCATCAGACGCATTGGTTGTTCCAATACTGCTCCAGCTGCCTTTAACCGCTCCCGAAGCTCGTCGAAATTAACATTCAGGAACTTTACCTCGGTCTCGGTTTTCATAACTTCCCCTGCTACTTCAAGATACTATTAGTTGGGTCGTTTTCGTCGCGATCGGCGCTTGGACTCTGGCCTTCTTTTTTGCTTGAGCCACCCGCGTTTACTTCGTAACTTGTATTGGTACTTTCAAAGAAGTTTACCAATTCGAGCGTATCATTGGCTGCGGCCATCCATTTCGCCGGGTTGCTTACCTTGTAGTGCGCATCGAAGCCAAGCTCTTCAAGACGACGATCAGCCAAGTACTTCACATATTGGTTAATGTAATCACTATTAAGCCCTAGTATGCCATTTGGCAAAAGATCCCTGTTGTAGGCTTCTTCCATATCGACGCCGTCGAGAATCATCTGCTTGATTTCATCCGCAAACTCTTCGGTTTGGAGGTCTTCGTTTTCTTCGAGAACGGTCAAAATCAAATTGATGCCGAACTTAAGGTGAAGACTCTCATCACGGACTACCCAGTCGATAAGACTACCAAAGTTACGTAGTAAGTTTCGCTGACGGAACGAAAGCGCCACCATAAACCCTGAATAGAACCAGATTCCTTCAAGAATAATATTGTATGCGACAAGATTTCGGACAAAATCTTTCTTGCCTTCAGTCGTGGTAATATCAAGTGTGTCTTCGGTCATGCGTTTGATAAACTTCGTCTCAAACTCTTCTTTTCGTGCCATCGACGGAGTCTCGACATGGGCTGCATATGCTTCATCACGATTAATCGGGAACGTTTCGAGCACATACTCAAAACTCATGCAGTGATTCGCCTCTTCCCACATTTGCTTCGCGAGGTATAGGTGACACTCGGCAGCGTTGACGTAGGGATACACGCCAAATGCCAGTGCTTTGTTGACCAAAAGCTCGTTTGGATTGAAGTAGCTCATGAGGAATGTCAGCGCGTGACGTTCCTCATCGCTCATTTTCTTCCAATCCGCGAGGTCTTGACCGAGCTGAATTTCATTTGGAAACCACGTGTTTGAAACAGCCTGATCATAAAGATCCATTGCCCACTTATAGTGAATAGGTTTGAGCAAGAGCCCGTCCTGGATCCCGGTTCCTAAAATTGCCATACTGTCCTCCTTACTACTTTCTTACTGACAACCTTCACACATCGTCAGATCTGCTGGGTCAAGTGGTGCAGCGATGCCGCCGCTCCTCGTTGCTTCGTCATTTGCTTGATCTTGAGCGTTTTTCATTGCAAGATCAATTGCTGCTAATTTTTCCTCTAGTGTCATATCGTCGTTGATGATTGTACTAGCGTTCATACCCATTTTTTTATCCCCCCTTATACTGTTTGCTTAGCTTTAGCGAATCCGAATCCGGCCCGTCGTGGTCCGCCGAGTGATTCAGCTTTGTTTACTTTTACGGTGCTCTGTTCTGCCTGATGTCGTGGCTTCACATGCAGATAGTATGTCGTCTTAAGGCCTTTCTTCCAGGCTGTACTGTAAATGTCGACATATTCATCAATGTCGCGTGTTTCAAGATACATATTGCGCGAAATAGCCTGGTCAACCCATTTTTGCGCCCGGGCTGCGACTTCGATAAAAGCGTACGGACTGAGCTGGAAACTGGTCTTGTATACATCTTTTATTCGCTGTGGTATTGCCTCGATCTGCTGAACATCGCCCTGCAGACGGAGTACATCTTCTTTGACGTCATCCCAGATACCAAGCGCTTTGAGATCGTTGACGAGGTTAACATTCACCTCGAGGAATTTACCATTCAGCGTTGCGCGTGAGAAAATCTGAGCAAATTGTGGGTCAACCCCAGGAGTTGTCCCGGCAATGTGTGCAATATTTGCCGTCGGTGCAATTGCCATAAGCGTCGCGTTTCGCATGCCTTTTTTGACCTTTTTGCGAAGACTTTCCCAGTCCAGACGAGTCTTACGATTGACGTCGACTTTTACCTTGCGGTCCTGAGCTAGTTCATCAAGCGTGTCGATAGGAAGAATTCCCTTACTCCAACCGCTTCCCTTAAATGTAGGATAGGTACCGCGAGTCTTTGACATTTCGGCAGACTCATCGATTGCATGATAACTCACAAATTCAGCCAATTGATCCATGAGATCGTAAGCTTGTTCTGACTCATAACTATAGCCAAGCTTTTCGGTCACATCGGTAAAGCCCATCATTCCGAGTCCTAGGGCACGGTTCTGCAGATTTGAATTCATCGCCTCAGGAATTGGTGTATTCGTGATATCACACAGGTTATCAAGCTGACGAATCGCACTGCGAGTACTGCTGGCGAGACGGTCCCAGTCCCACGTCTTGTCTTCGCGGAGATGCGCCGAAAGATTGATACTTACGAGGTTACATACAGCGGTGTTGTCTTTATCCTGCGGGAGAGTAATTTCTGTACAGAGGTTTGAAAGATGAATCGTGCTCGTGTTGTTGTTTAGTGCACGAACATTAATCGTATCCTTCCAGGTGAGCCATGGATGGCTTGTTGCCTGAAGTGTAATCAAAATCTGACGGAATTGCTCGCGTGCTTTTGTTTTGTGAAATTCACGCATCTGTCCTTTTTCGGCCATTTTTATGTATTCAGCATACCGCTTGCTGAATGCTTCACCGTACAACTCAGGAAGGTCAGCAACTTCGGCCGGGTCAAACATATACCAATCTTGGTCTTTGGACACACGCTTCATGAATTCATCGCTAATAAACACCGCCGTATTAGCCAGACGAGTCCGCAAGTACGGATCACCAGAGTTTTGTTTGAGATCAAGAAATTGTGGAAAATTCAGGTGCCAATTTTCCATATAAAGTGCCGCCGCCCCGGCTTTTTTGCCCTTACGACTGACGGCAAAGAGTGCCGTATCGATCATTTTCATGAATGGAATTGGACCAGTTGACTCAGTATTGGTCGTTTTGACCGGACTACCGGCAGCACGAAGCTTATTCAGACTAATACCGATGCCGCCCGTCCCTTTGGCAATCCACATCACATCGCGGACACCTTTGGCGATTGATTCCATATCATCTTGAACTTCGAGAAGGAAGCAATTCGATAACTGCGGGAACGAACCGCCGGCATTAACGCGCGTTGAGCCACCGGGAACATAGTCGAGGTTACTCATATGACGATAGAAATCGATTGCTGCTTCAGTAGGGTTTTCCTCGTTAAAGCTCAGCCCCATTGCGATACGCATATGGGTAAACTGAGGAACTTCGATAGGCGCACCGCTTTGTTTACGAAGCGCATAACGGTTTTTGTTTGTCACAACACCAAGATATTTGCTCAGCTGATCTCGCGTCGGGTCGAGTGCTTTAACGAGTTTCTTCATATCAAATACTTTGCTGCTCATACGCTGGTCAAGAAGACCATCAGCAATACCCTGCTTGATATATTCGGGGAATTTTTCTTCATGAAGCTTCTTCAGTTCAACCTCGTTTGCATATTTACCAAGGATGTTCTTGTAGACGTTTTTTAGTAGTAAACGTGCAGCAATCTTATCAAAGTCCGGATCGTCTTTGACATTTTGAAGCGCCGTATGAATAACCGCCTCATCCAGTTGTTCGCTAGTGATGCCGTCGAATAATGTCAGCTGGAGTTCGGTTGCGACCTGCACGACCTTACTAATCTGGTCAGGCAGTCCTTCGGTTGCCTCCACCAGCGCCAAATTGATTTTGTTGGCGTCAAATGGCTCGCGAGTGCCATCGCGTTTCACCACATGAATTTCGCTCATTGTTATACCCTCTATGCTACTTTATGTTACCCTCACCCCCGTCTCTCTTCAGGGTGCAAGAAAAATACCGCCGTAGCTGTGAGCCGATACCCTCCTTGCAAAATGTGTGTTTTTGTTGAACTACTACATATGTAGTGTCTGAATATGACTATAGGCCCTACATGTATGGTTTGCAAGACTTTTTGCAGTGTTTTTATTACCACAAGCAGGTATAGTAAAAAATAACTCCTTTCGGAGTATTTTTAGCGCTCGTTTGTTATTTACAACACTATATATAGCGCTATTCGCCTTGAGATGGTGAAGACTCGGGCGCCGATGCTGTTTTACGGACTTCTCGCAAAATCACCCCCGCTTCTTTAAACGCCCCTGAGTCACCACCCGCCTCATAGCCTCGGTCAGGGTGAAGTTTTGACTGCACTTTTCGCTCTACTTTATCAATCTGCTCTGTAGTTAGAGCTCCCGGATTAGGCCCGTATAATGCTTCAGCGGTATTTACAATCGTCTCCTTCGCCTTTTTTACGTTGCGAGTATCGTTTTCTTTGTAGGCATCTATCTCTACCTGAGTACGAATCTCTTGCTTGGCGTGCGCTTGAACTTCTGGGCTCTCAGGGATACCAGAAGTAGGCGGCATATCTGAGGAAGTTTTTGTTTGGCGACTTTTACTATTATCGTCAAAGCCACCACCATACCCCTCTGTCTCATTAACCTCGTGAAGATAGGTATTCCAATCCATAGGCTGTATATCATCTAAACTACCCATAGCTTTTTGCATACGAATAGTATCGTACTGACCAAAGCCATGGATAACAAAGGCACCTATATCGCGAGCCGAGCGAATTTTATCTCGCCCTTTTTCACGTTCCGCCTTTCCTACTTCATCCAAAAGCGTATTAGTTTTTCCGTCAATAAGAGGCACCCCTTCAGGAAGCTTGGCGCGCAATTCTTCGATCTGCAGGTCTGAGAGTTTCTCGTGAACCAATACGGCTGATGGGACCCGTGTCTGAGAGTCACCCTCTGCTACCTGGCCATCGTAGAGGAGTGTAATGTTTGAGCTGAGCTCGTCTTTATTTATGTCATGACGGACATTCGTATCAACAGAAGACATCGTATTGCCTGCTTCGATTTTTCCATAACCACGTTCGTGGAGGTCTGTTTCATGACGAGGCGTCTCATCTTGCAACTTACTCGCTAATTCGGAAAGCCCGGTAAACGAATCGGGTTTGATGGTATTACTATTCATTTCAACCATAATTGTATTTGCAGGAATAACAAAATCTCCCTGCTTTTCGGTCGCAAGTAAAGATTGACGTAAGACATCAGACTGGGGATTCGTCTCATATTCCTGGGTGTTATGCCAGGGTTCATTTTTAGGATAGGTGTTTATATTTTCATGCGTGCGCATCTTGTATTAATATAATCATAAAGTAGTGCTTATGTCAATACTCTGTTAATACCTATTTATGAAAGAAGCCCGCCTGCAAGAAGCGAGGGTCTGGTATTCAGACGGGCTTCTTGTGGCGGGGCTTAGTGTGTCAGCTGGGTAATGGTAGGTCTACGTCCTTGTTTTCGCGGTAGAATCGCTCGTAGTCACAGGTAAAACCGTCGGAATCGGGAGAAACCTTAAACTGAAAACAGTACAACAATCTCCCTCTGTAGGGCATCGTCGTGAGCCCCAATTTTGCAACGGGCAGCTTGGATCCAGTCGTTGGCGACTGGTTGTAGAACGCCGCGAAATCGCAGGTATAGGCGTAGGCTTCGATACTACGAGTCAACTCTTGCTCAAGACAGAACAGGTCGTGTCCCTGATAAACCACGACGGTCGCAGCTTTTCCCGTCTCACTGTCGATTGGATCACCGGGATCGTAGTTGGCGCAGCCCGAAAGCAACAGAGCTGCTGCCAACGAAGGCAGCAAAATCCGTAACCCTTTTCGCAAGGCGATCACTCCTTAGTTTGTCCGCTGACAGTATATATTATACAATAATTTATTGTATTTTGAAGATTGCTCGATGGCTATTGATGGGCGTTAACAAATTCAATCATTTTGCTTAGGGCGTCTTCACCGTCTTGGTTATCGAGATTAAATTGATATTCGTGAGGGAGTTTGGGCTGATGATCATCGGAAAAGAATGATGTTACCACGGGTACTTTCATATCTTGCAAGACTGTTGCAAATGGCTTGGACTGGTCATTTGTGAGTGGGTCGGCGTTACCTCCACTTATAAAGGTTGGCGGAAAATTACTTGTCACATGATAATACGGCGACATCTGTCGTATGACTGGCGCCGAAAAGTCCTTTGTACCCGAATATGCCCACACCGCGACATCATCTCCCCATCCTATGATCTTTGGGAGTTCAGGGGTCGGCTGAACAAGCCCGTGCATCTTATATATGCCGCAAAACAATACTACACCCTTGAGGGCAGAAGGTGTAAGATTTGGAGTGATTCCTACTTCTGCTGCGTAGGAGGGGTTTGTGACGATCGCCGCCATTTGGCTTGAAATTTGAGATCCCGCTGAATCACCTGCTAGAAAGATACTCTTGTCATTGGCATGGAAGCGCTCGTGATTTGTCTGAAGATAGGCATACATCGTATTTAGCTCTTTGAGGGGCGTTGGATAGGTTGCTTCGGGTGCAATTGTATAGTTAGGAGCTATGACGGTAAATCCTGCAGCAGCAAGTAATTTGAAATAAGCCGAACGATCGTCCTTACTGCCAGAAATCCAGGCACCTCCGTGAGTCCACACAATAACCGGTAATTCAGTCTTCGTGTTTTCTAGATTTGAGGGAAAATACACATCAAGTAGTAGGTTCTTGTTCTGTGGATCATACTGTTGATTTGCAAGCTGGGTAATCGGCTGGCTTGGTGCGTGCTTGTCGAGAGCTTGTTTTGACTTTGCACTGTCCGAGTCAAATACCGCTCTGATTACCAAGGCTCCTGGCCACGGGCTTACTTTGAAAGCAAGCATAATGACGATGATAATGACAAGAGGCGTTCCTATAAACCAAAGGAGTTTCTTGTGACGAGAGAAGAAATTCATGTGTTTTGTCTGTTTTTTTGCCATAGTGCCCATCCTGCTTAGTTGTTTAAATAATATATGAAAATCTCCAAAACAAAAAATAGTGAAGTTTGGCACTTCACTATTTTTTGGCGGAGAGACAGGGATTCGAACCCTGGGTACTATTGCTAGCACACACGCGTTCCAGGCGTGCCAATTCAACCACTCTTGCACCTCTCCAAGACTTACTCTCCCCTATTTTACCAGATTGAGATAGTGGATTGCATAGGTAAGTCCGTCGGGAGTATCTGATACCGAGGGTACGACGAGATCTGCCTTGGCCTTAAGTTGTGGATCAGCATTTCCCATCGCGACTGCTATACCTCGCTGCTTCATAGCATGAATTGCGTCGAAAAGCGGGCCATCACCGGAAATATCATCGCCCACCGCGGCGGCTCGGGCGTCACTTAAACCTGCCAGATCGAATACTTTCGTAATTCCCGTTCCTTTATCGACTCCTTCCACCGTTACCTGAAAACAACCGAGGGTTTCGCTGTTTTCGAAGCGCATAAAGCGGACCTTTACCCCATCGATGCCTCCGAGGATTTCTTCGAGCCATGGCCTTTGCTCGAGAGGATACTTGGCAAATACAGTCGGCGACTCTTCTGGATATCTCCATCGACTATCAATAGAGGCCAGATCTAGCTTAATACGAGCTTCGAGCGTGGAAACTGACATTTCGATGCATTTTTTACCAGCTTTACGCGCGATTTCAGTCACTGTGTCATCTTCAAGCCAATTCTTCCAAACGACATCTTCGCCTCCAAAATCAAACGCGGTTGCTCCGCTATCGAGCGATCCAAGGTGAGTCAGACGAACACCGTGATTGGCAATTTTGCGCATGAGAGGAACGTTTCGAGCAGTCGCAGGGATAGAAGGAATTTCGAGAGCATTCAATGCCTCTTTTGCGGGAACGGTTTTGGTGAGATGATCAAAACCTGTGTTATCAACATCCCAGGCAATTGCATCAATTCTCTCGATCATTGTTCGCCACCCGGATAAATGGTTGGGAGCAGACGACGAACCACTTCGAGATCCTTCGCGCGGTAAAAACGAAGCTTTCCCTGGTGTTCGGGTTCTTCTGAAAAAAGCCGGTCGAGTGTCAATGGCAGTCCTTTAGTATTGGTTCGCCGTCTATCTTCGTCAGTGACATCGGGCATAACGTGACCGGTCGCTATATCGACATAGCGAGCCGCTGGATGCTGAGTATGCGCACCCGCATCGGCGCGAAATACGACGTCAACATACTGCTCTGCCCTATCCTTATACGCATCAGGGA
This sequence comes from uncultured Candidatus Saccharibacteria bacterium, assembly GCA_964477195.1. Taxonomy (GTDB): domain Bacteria; phylum Patescibacteriota; class Saccharimonadia; order Saccharimonadales; family Saccharimonadaceae; genus JALRBM01. The sequence continues at coordinate 14,254 of CAYZCX010000007.1, read as the reverse complement.
GTTGTCGTCTTAGCTCATCCATCTGAGCTTCAGCCTCACCCACTACTTCTTCAAACGGTTGTCCCTTGTCGTTGTATTTTCGCATGGCTGTGCCGATCATATCGTGTGTTGCAAGAAGCTCTATGACTTCTTTTTGATCTGATGAAAGCGTCTCGAGATACGGAAGTATGTTTTGTATAAGCGCAAGATTGTAGACTTTTTGATTCTTGCTGTCACCCTCGACTGTGGTGCAGTATGTCTTGGCACCATCCTGGAATGCTGTGAGGAAAACCCTTAGTATTCTGTCGCGATCTTCGTTAAGAGTAGGAGCAAAAGCTGACTCATAAACATTTGTGACTGTCTGGTTGTGCTCGCCGAGTCGCCTGGCACGTGGCGCAGTTCTTTTGGGGCCATGAACGCTTGACACCCACATATCTGCCGCAAGCATGTGAGCCATATGAACGGAGGTAGAGCCGAGTTTGATAACTCGTCGAGCGGTATTTTCTATCGTCTCGCCCAAATTCGTTTTGGGCGTTTCCGCAAGAGAAGCTTCGACAAACTCATCAAACGCCGCGGGCGAAACAAGGGGTGTTCCGTCCGCGAGGTACTCGGTAATTTCATGAACAATGTGAGCAGGGATATCCCGAGGTCCGGCAAGTATTTCAGCTGACTCTTCCTGACTTATTGGATTCAGTTCTCTCATTCACTTCCTCTCGTGTTATTGATTTTGTAAAACCGTCTACTGAATACACTTAGCATGCGCATAAGCAATTTGTCAAAGTCTCATGGAGGGCGAGTTGTATAATTTACCTCTTCTCAACGGTTGCTTTTCAAGAGAAGACGTTCATATAATAGTATAGTTATGCCAAAAGCCGACGCTTCCATACCAGTCATTGAACTTCGCGACCTACGGAAAACCTATGGGGTAGGCGATGCTGAGCATAGGGCGCTCGATGGAGTCGATCTCACGATTGAGCGTGGTGAGTTTATTACGATCATGGGGCCGAGCGGATGTGGAAAAACGACTCTGCTTAATATTCTGGGATTGCTTGATCGAGGCAGTGAGGGCGACTATCTTCTCGATGGCGGTTCGATGGAAAAGCTCGGAAGCGCACGACGTGCACGGATTCGCAGTCAGCAAATCGGTATTGTTTTTCAAAACTTCAACCTTATCAATCGACTTTCTGTCATAGAAAATGTCGCGCTCCCCCTCACCTATCGTGGTATGTTACGGACAAAGCGCCTACAGCAAGCCAGCGATATTTTGAAGAATTTCCACTTGTCAGAGCGTGAATATTACATGCCGTGGCAACTATCGGGAGGGCAGATGCAGCGTGTCGCTATAGCGAGGGCACTTGTCAGCAATCCTTCTATTATTCTGGCGGATGAGCCAACAGGAAATCTCGATAGCAAATCGAGTCATATTATTATGGAAGAACTTTCTGATATCCACAAACGCGGTAATACGATCATAATGGTGACCCACAACCCGGCCTTGACGACATATGCGAGTCGCGTTATCCATATGTTAGATGGGAAAATTGATAGCGACACCAAGATTCCTATAAAAGTTGAGGAGCCGTCATCCGAAAAAGTTCCCCTCAGCGCCAGACGAACCGCCAAAGAAAAAGCGCCAAAAAAGCCCACTAAAAAACGAAAAACCAAGGCAAAAACATCGAAGGCTAAGAAATCATGAGTAAATTACTGATTGTTGATCATATCCAAAGCGCCTACCATTCGCTCAGAACAACCCGTGCCCGTACGCTGTTGACGACACTTGGTGTCGCGATTGGTGTCGCGAGCGTGACGACCATACTGTCGCTGAGTGGTGGCATTAGCCATCTGGTCGACCGACAGGTGGATGGGCTTGGTGGAAATATTGGCGTGATCCGTCCCGGCAGTCCTGAAAAAACGACCGATATCCTTAGTAACCCAACTATCGACCGGTCATATACCGCAAGTACACTTACCGAAAAAGACATCGAAGACATTCAAAAAGTGGATGGAATAGACTCAGCCGCACCGATCATGGTGGTAAATAGTACCGTAAAGAGTGGCGATACAACCGTATCAAATGGGACTATTGTTAGCACAACTCCCGATTTGAAGGATATTGCCGGCTTACCTATTCGTGACGGACAGTTTATCGATAGTGTGACAAATAGAGACACGGCGGTTATCGGTAGCCAGCTTTCTGTTGATCTGTTTGGCACCGATCAATCGATTGGTCAGACATTTAAGATTCGTAACCAAACGTTTACCGTTATTGGCATATTGAAACGTACGAATAACCCAATTAACTTTAATAATGTCGACTTTGATCATGCAGCTATTATTAGTCTCGAGAGCGGCAAGAGTTTTCATCAGGGCGTTGCCGAGATTCAACAGATTGATATTCGGGCAAAAGACGCCAAGGTCCTTCCTGGTGCTTTGAAAGAAGTAGAATCTCGGCTTTTAAAGAATCATGATAACGAAAAAGATTTCACCGTGCTCTCTGGCGCGCAAGTAGCCGAACCTGCCAATCGTTTCTTTATTGCGCTGACAAGTGTCATGACGGCTATTGCGGCTATTTCCCTATTGGTTGGAGGAATCGGCATCATGAATATTATGCTAGTCGGTGTAGCCGAGCGAACGCGTGAAATAGGTCTTCGTAAGGCCGTGGGCGCCAGCAATGGAAACGTCATATGGCAATTCCTCATTGAGGCACTGATTATCAGTCTATTCGGCGGGCTTCTAGGCTATGTAGGAGGGTACGTTTTAGCATTTGCTATCAGTACATTCTTTACCTTTAGCCCCGCATTTACGTGGCAAATTGCGCTCGCTGCATTTGGTTTGTCAGTTGGTATAGGGACGATCTTTGGCATCTATCCTGCTATGCGCGCCGCACAAAAAGACCCGATCGAGTCTTTGCGGCACTACAGATAGAAGGATGTCGATGACGAGAGAATATAGAATGAAATTGTACATGTCGCAATAACATGATAAAATAATTCGGACCGACCAGTACTTTGTCTTGGCTTGTACTAAAGCTAGCAAAGCATTCGATAGGAGTTTTTCGTGTCCTCAGATTACAGGGTTGCGATCCGTTTTTTTGTTGCTGCGAAGCACGCAAACACCGCTCCGCCCAACCTCATTGTGAAGCTACAGGCGCCGGATGGGAAGGAAGTTTGGGTAGATGTCGTCTATCAAGGAGCAGGTTACGACACAGTAAAAGAGATCGTCGAGAGGGTTTGTCCTGGAATACTTAATGCGATTCAACTGAAGGCGAAGCTCATACTCGCCTACAAGTCACATATCGCGACCGACCGGTTTGAGCCATCCATAACGTGGCTCAAGCGGACTTTGAGAGCCTCACAAGAGACTTGCAGAGTCTGCACGACGGCGTCAACATTCGCGTCTCCTCTCACACGCCCTGATCGGTTAGTAAACCTCAAAAAGAATCGATATGACTAGAGTTCGCGCTCTCGTGAAGCACGGCTTCAAGAGCCGCAGACTTCCACGGCATGGCTCAGGGGAGGCATTCTTTGAGAGTAGGGCGGGCCGTAAGATGGCCCGCCCTTATTCATTCGAGCTTATATCTTTCGCAAGAAACATAATTGTATATATGATACGCATAATGCCGATAGACACTGTCGCCGTGAAAGCTGAAGGACAGCGGGAAGGCTCGGATTATTGTTTCCGAGCCTCTTCCTTTTATCCGCTACTTAGCTAGCTCGTGCTTTAATTTTTCAACGAGATCTACCGGCGTGGGATCAACTCCATTAAGGATGGCGACATATATACTGGTAAAATCTGCCAAAATACTCGCCCAGAGGTATTGTTTTATTGCCGTATCACCCTTCAGCTTGATCGTATTCGCTTTTGGCCGTTTGCCACTAAGCAGACGATCGGTGATTTCAAAACGCTTGAGAATTCGAGGATGCTCAAGATTGCTGACGAGATCAAGAATCACAAATGGTTTATTGACAGGGTGCGACGACCATCCGATAAACTCATTGTGATTAAATTCTGGCAATTCATTGCAAAAAGCAACATTCTTCGCATTTTCATTCCAGCTGATCTTCCACTTGTACGCGACAGGAAACATGAGACTTCCCGCGTAAAAAACCGGGGTTTTCCCTACGGTGAGAAGAGCAAGTTGTTTGGCTTCGTTTTTTGCCACAGAGACACTCGTCTCCCACTGTCTCGTTTCTTCGTGAAGCCAGGTTGCTGCCTTGGCTATTTCGTCGAATTTCTCGGTCGAAGTCACGCCGAAGTGGGCAAATAACGCAAGCAACGCGCGCAGATTATAAATAACCGCCATGCGAGGCTGCAAACTGTCGGGAAGCGCGACATGCGCAATAGCTTTTTCTTCTGCGGCAGTTTTCAACTTCCCGCCCGAAGCAATGATGGCAATTTGAGCCTTCCTCTGGATAGCCTCCTCAAGGCCGCTCAATGTTTCTTCTGTATTTCCTGAGTAGCTGCTTGCGATAACGAGAGTGTGTTCATCGACATATGCCGGTAAATCATAAGTGCGCACTACCTCCAGCGGTATCGTGAGTTCGTTTTTTAACCACGCTTTAGCGAGCACTGCGGCGAGAGCGGAGCCCCCCATGCCTGCCACGACAATCTGTTCGATTTTGCGCCCGTCATTCTCGGGGTTTTGTATCTGGACTGGAAATTGAGCTTGTTCGTATTGTTTTGCCGCGACAGTCAACGCGCCGGATGGATCACGCTGCCTGAGTACATTATCATCATCTAACATTATGTTCCTCCACTTAGCTATGCCTTGCAGGCATTACTCTTTCTATGATACAGTATTTACAAAAGAAGCATAAGTAATAACCAGAGGTGGGCATGGATATTCAACCAACAACTCAGCAACCAATTAGTGACGATCAAGAGCTGGCAAAGGTACTCGCCGGCGTCACACAGCAAGCCGATGAGGCAGTAACAACACCCGTCACTGACGAACCTGTCGTACCACCAGCAGACGAAGCCGAAGAAGTGGCGACGCCTCTAGAGCAAGAACCTGCGGTGACACCAGTTGCTCCTGCTGCACCGATAGTTACCCCTTCTGTCCCAACTGGTAATCTCGACTCTATCAAAAAAGACGCACTGAGTGAGTTGCGTCCGCTTGTTGATAAATTGAATGTCGCTCCAGAAGAAAAATTTGACACCTATCTCTTGCTCATTCGCTCTACCGACGACCAAGCGCTTATTGGTCCTGCGCATGAAGCCGCACGTAATATTACCGATGAGGCAAGGCGAGCTCAGGCACTTCTTGATATCATCAAAGAAATTGACTATCTCTCAAACCCCACTCAGGCCCAGCAATAAAAAATAGCCCCTCGCTTTTACACGAGGGGGCGCCACTATGACGACTTCACGATAAGGGTCGTGCCCCATAAATCCGATTGAGTCGGATCAAGCCCATTTCATGCGAGTGGAGTAAGCCGCTGCGAGGATTTGTACGGCTTGATACACATATCAGCATAAAGCCGAGCCGATGCCCGACTGGACGCGGCGAAATCCTCCCATCTGTCCACGGGAAGCATGAGCATCCGGATCACTTCAGTGATACCCCACTTCTGGAGTTGGACCATCCAGTGATCGTGGTAGAGATGGCGCGTCTCCGTGCTCGCCCCGTCCAGATCTGCCCACACATCGTTGGCCGAGTTGAAGCTGATCAGACCCGCAGACGGATCATACCGCCACAGGTCGTTGCTGAGCTCAAACTCGGTCACTTCGACCGTAAGTCCAAGCGAGGTGCCCTTAACTGCGGTGCGGCCAGGCTTTCGCTGAGTCGTTCCCAACCCAACGTTGCCATCACCACCGGCAGTTTTTTCTTGTTTGTTCTTTTGCCCACTCGAGCTTGAGGGTGAGCGATCGCGAGATCCGCCTCCGGCAGAACTCTTGATCCGAAGCACTTGGTTTCCGCTAGCGGAATGTCCTCCTTGGCCTGTCTCCAGCCCCAACTCGACCGCATCCCGAATCGCGCGGATAGTATCCTCGAAGTCCGGTCGGCTCTCGAGAACCTGCTGAACATCCGCGAGCGAACGTCCCATCAGTTCCCTGTAGCGATCGTCGCGAACCCGATCCCTCTCTCCTTCATAAAACTCTCGACCAACCGTGTTGTACCAGGTGTCGAAAGCGATCACGAAGTCGAGAAGTGCTTGGTTACACAGAAAGCCATCTCGTTTGACGTTGATGTCAAGGTTGGCCCTCACTAGACCCTCGAAATAACCACTCAAGAGTTCGGCGAAGCCTTCCTCGTTCTTCGTGGAGTAGCCAAGGTCTCGCTTGACTTGCGCGAGGAACTCCTTGAGCGGAATGCCGTAAACAGCACCCCTGGAGTCCGAAACGCGAATTACTCCTCGCCTCTTACCGCTCGACTGAACGGCGCGGTAGAGCTCGATAGTGATCTTGCCAGCTTCCCCTGTGGACGAGTCGATCACGAACGGTGAGCCATCGAGTGGCTCACCCTTGTATTCCAAGGGCTTCACCGCCGTCTGTTGCACTTGTCCTCGCTCATCACGAACAAACAAGTGGCAGGTCGTGTTGTGGTTTTGCATGGCGTCTCCGAACCGAGTTCGGATGTCACTCGCCAGCTTTTCCACCGTCAGACGACTCACGACCCGATCAGCCGTAATGTCGTGCAACCGGACAATCGTATTCCAAACGGCACCGATACGATCGGCTTCAGCCTGGAAGGCCGCCTCCAAAGAAGGCATGTCCTTCAGGACAAGCTCATCAATCTGAGAGTCTGTCTCACAGTTCTTGATCTTATCCTGAGCGAACACCCAGGCATGAATCTCACCCTTGCGGCCGACCCGACTAATGAACTCGAAGAACTTACACTTGTCGAGCGGGGAGATCAATCCCAAGCCAAACTTTCCGAGCGCATCGGGCTGACGCGTTTTCTGCGAGCGACCAACCGCCATGAGTGCTTTGGCGAACTTCTCGGGGCTCACACCCCGACCGTCATCGGCAATCGTAGCGAAACGATCACACAGATCGATGCCGACAAAGACGTTTTTCGCTTTAGCATCGAGCGCGTTCTGCACCGCTTCGATGGCCGTCTTGAGCAAGCTGTCGTAGGTTGCGGCGGCATACATCAGCATGCCCCCGACGTGCACTCCTAGCTTGGCGCTAGTCAATTCACTGCCCCCTTTTTGGCTCGTTCGTAGGTTGTCCGAGAACGCATGACGTTCAGATCAACCGAGAGAATACTGTACGTTTCCTGGCCCACCAGGTCGCGAAGCTGCTGACGAGCGATGTCGCCGTCACTCGATTTATCCTCACAGATAGCACGAATAAGCGGAGCAGCTATGCGCAAGAGTATCGCAGCTCGGCGTACGTCATCTTCACCCTCTTGAAGAAGAACTCGAAGACGGTCAATCAGCGGCGCGACATCTTCTGTCGAAATACTGATCTCCGAGACAATCGGTTCTACCTGATACAAAATCGTCGCTTCTTCCCGAGCGACCCGAATAGCCTCTTCCCTTGCGGCGAAGAAGTTCTCGAGTAACTTGCGCGACGACCTCATCAGTTGCCTGTCGCCGTACACAAACGGATGGAGAGGACTATTATTGCTCCTCACCACGTAGCCGGCTTCTTCAAGTAACTCGGCGTGAGTCACCACGCCAAGTGCAATGCTTTCGACGATTGCCACCCTGAGCGGATCACTATCATCGAAATCGACGATACTCCATTCCTGCAACCGGAAGAACTCGACACAGCGGATCCACGTGTCTCCAAGCGGTCCGTGTGTCGGTTCATATATCCATATCGCAGCGGTTCGGCTAGCGACTCCCGTAAAATCTGCAAGTTTTTGCAGATCATCGCGAGCACCCTGACGAACCTTCTCGAGACATTCCTCGAAAGTTCCTTCAAACACTCTGATCACCTCCCGATGAATTGGTTTTCAGGACATATATACTATAAAATTAAATGCTGCATTAGTAAATCCCCATAATCGAATCCTACAATAATTAAGGGGTGCCGCGTGGACACCCCTTGGATCAGGGACGGAGGAGTAAGATCGTCTGATTCTTCTCGTAATAGCGGAGGACCACCCGTCCAGCAAGGACACGGCAGTTCAGCAACAATCCCTCCACTGTGCAAATTTCCCCGCCACTTTCAGCCGAAGCGAGCTCCATAGGCTGCGTCACCCGGAAATCCCCATCGTGAACGACGACAGGGCCAGGTCGATCGGTGACGAAGACGACACTCACCTCTTCTCCCGGAGTCAATCCTTTGAACCTTCGTAAAGTGAGGGACATTCCTCTCCCGTAACGAACAACGTAGCGAATAATCTCTTCCACCATGGGGCCTACCTTCCATCCATGTGATCCGTGGCTGTAGTATAGCGTTTTTTACTTTGTTATACCGTATTAATATATATTGAAAAGACTTTGTAAAAACGAATCCCCGCACCGATGCGTTGGTGCGGGGTCGTCGACTTCCTCAGAAAGTCACTCACGGTACTCGCGGATGAGCGAGTTCGAAGATGTAGATCAGTCGTGTCTGACCACCGCCTACCGGAGCCAAGCGCATTCGGCCCCGCTGCCCCATAATGGCGCCAATGAGGCAGATTCTGTACCGTTCACCTTCGAAGGTGATGATTGCATCCACTTTCAGCTCGGGGCGATCCTCCAGAATCTGTCGAGACTGCACGGCAATCTCGTGGTCGATCAATGCTTTTACGTAGGATTGAGTTGCCCTCTTATCGAACGTGACGCCGAGGCGGCGAGTAAAATCGATCTGTCCGGCCGAAGGCCGTGGCTCCTGCTGATCCGGCGGAAGGTTCTCATTGATCAAGAGGTGCATATCGCCCTGGGTGATGTCATCCTGATGGGACAGTCCCAGATGATTCGCCAGTTTCTTCTGGTTAGCCGTGGCCGGTGCGTAAAGCTGCAAATACATGCGAGCCTCCAGGGAGTCGACGCCTAGGATTCTAGGTTATCTCATTTTATACTTTTTCTGTATATTGTCAATGAAGCTCCCGCGAAATGAAAAGCCCGCCCGAAAAAGCGGGACCGAAAATGTTTCGGACGGGCTTTTTACGAGCGGACGACTACACCGGAAGCAGAAGCTTTCCTTGATAGATGATACCGACCGGTTCCGTGCGTCCATCAGTAAGCTGATAGACGATCGGAACCAGAGGGTTGACGGTGTCACGGAAAAGCGGAGTGATTGACTCTTCGAATCGCCACCGCCGAGGTTGACGTTCCCAGTGGAACATCAACCGCTCTTCATCATCGGGTACGCAGTGTACCTCAACGGCCTTCACCTCCCTCTGCTGCCCAAGGCTCTCAACGAACACCAGGTGCCACTTGATTTCCACGTTATCTCCTACGGTTGTAGTGTTACTTAACTATACAACTTATCAAAGATAAATCAAGTACGGAGGTCTCTACAAAAAAAATAACCCCCGACTTGGAGGTTATTTTTTGGTATCTCGGCAATTACATCATTCCCATACCAGGCATACCACCGCCAGGAGCAGGAGCATCTTTTTCAGGGATTTCAACGACAAGTGCACCCATTGTTGCCGCTGTCGAAGCGATTGAAACGGCATTTTGCACGGCTTCTTTCGTGACGCGAGCTGGATCAATGACACCTGCCTTCTTGACATCCACCAGTCCTGTGGTTGGCTGCATAACATTGACGCCAAACCCTGGCTTGCCTGCCTCTACCTGAGCAAGGAGTGCTTCGCTGTTGAGACCGGCGTTTGCGGTAATCTGAAGAAACGGCTGCTTGAGTGCGTTTTTCAGGATTTGGCGGCCAGCACTGATGCTATCGGCACCATCGGCTTTGATAGCACCCGAGAGATTAACGAGTGTCACACCACCCCCTGCAACGATACCTTCGGCCAAAGCCGCCTTAGTTGCAGCAACGGCGTCGTCGACACGGAATTTCTTTTCGTCGATCTCGGTTTCAGTCGCGCCGCCCACCTTGATAACGGCAACTTTTCCACTGAGGGCCGCCGCACGTTTTTCGAGCTGCTCTTTATCGTATTCGCTTGAGGCATTTTCTGCTTGAGTGTGGATTTGTTTGATACGAGCTTTTACGTCGGCTAGCTTGCCAGCACCTTCGATAATAGTCGATTCATCCTTTGTCACGATCACCTTGCGCGCAGAACCAAGCACGTCGAGACCGACATTTTCAAATGTCATACCCTGATCATCACTTATGACGGTAGCGCCGGTAAGGATTGCGATATCCTCGAGGATTTCCTTGCGACGGTCACCAAATGAAGGCGCTTTGATCGCAACGGTGTTGAAGACGCCCTTTAATTTATTGAGTACGAGGATACTCAGTGCTTCACCTTCTACTTCGTCGGCAATCAGTACCACATCTTTTTTGCCAGCTTGGGCAAGTTTTTCAAGCATTGGAAGAAATTCCTGAACACTTGAGATTTTCTTATCCGTCACAAGAACCACTGGTTTTTCATAGACAGCTTCTTGGCGGTTTACGTCTGTCACAAAGAAGGTACTCACAAATCCACGATCGAGCGAGAAGCCTTCGACAACTTCAGCTTCCATCTCAAGGCCTTGCCCTGCTTCTACCGTAACAACTCCATCTTTGCCGACTTTTTCGATAACATTGGCGATGAGTTTACCAATGCTCTGGTCGCCCGCACTGATTGTTGCCACTTCGGCAACGCGATCTTTTTTGCCTTCGATGCTTTCAGCTAACTTGTCGAGCTGCTTAATAACTTCAGCGCCAGCTTCCTCGATTCCTTTTCGAAGTTCTTGTGGGTTGTGACCGGCTGCAATAAGACGATGCGCCTCCTTAAGAACATTGTAGGTGAGTACGGTCACGGTTGTTGTTCCATCACCGGCCGCTTTGTTGAGGTTTTTGGCAGCTTGCTTGATAAGTTCAGCGCCTTCTTTTTGACCAAGCAGGGCTTCGTCGTCATCTGGTAATTCAATGCTTTCAGCCACGGTCACACCATCGTGAGTGACTGTCGGACCACCGTAGCCTTTCGCAATGACCACATTACGACCCTTCGGTCCATAGGTTACTTTTACTGCATCATAGAGTGCCTTTGCACCAGTAAGGACGCGTTCGCGTGCGTCATCATCATAAAATACTTTTTTTGCCATTTGTTACTCCTACACTAAACAGTCGCTAAGACGTCTTCTTCTTTTACGATCAAATACTCGGTACCATCGACCGTTAGCTCTGTCGTTGAATATTCTTTATAAATAATTTTGTCACCAGGCTTCAGACTTTTTACGTCGGGACCAACTGCCTTTACCTCTGCCATCACTGGCTTTTCTTTTGCGTTATCTGGCAAAAAAATGCCGCTTGCCGTCTGGGTTTTTTGAGCTTCTCGAACCGCAACAACACGATCCGCCAGAGGCTTGATAGGTGTACTCATGAATTTTCCTCCGTTTTTATCGTAATTCCATTGTAGATAAAAAAATTAGCACTTGCAATAGGCGAGTGCTAATTTTATTCGCAGAATTCTCCTAAACCTTCGTGTCATCACACAAAGACTTGGGGGAATGCCGGCGTTATCGCACCGGCTCCCATGCACCTGGTTGGTGCACAGACGGCCCCTTTTGGAGGAAGGGGCATCCTCTTTCACCGAACCTTGCCCGTGTACCACGGGGGCGGCGTATCACCGATGACCGCGGCCCGGCGTCTGAAGCCGTACTCGTCGGTCGACGGAAATGTCCCGCTTCGGCTGCGGGCCTTGCGGTACTTCTTGACTTTCGTCTCGAGAGTCACGCGCGCTTGGCCCACGATCACTACCTTGTCTTCAACCGTGAGGCTGACGACAAGCTGGATGTGGTGAGGCAGCTTCGGAAGTTCCGACTGACGCTCGTATACCGACAGCGGCATCGTGAGATGTCCCATCGGCACACGTTTGCCATCGATCTCACCGTAGCCGTACTCCACCGTATACTGCTGAGCGCCCTTGCGACCCGTAAACTCCAGTGTTTCCGGAGCCATGAGCGCGACTAGTTCGGGATCCTCCAGCGTCTCTTTCGACACGAAATCATCCAGAGACACACCCAGAGAAATCGCTCCGGCCTGCCCTACACTATTGACACCCTCGAGCGCCATCAGATAGTATTCAGCCAGCCAGTCCATGGAGACCGCCTCGACGGCCCCCTTGGTGCGAACTTCCAGGCTCTCGAGACGTTCGAGCACCGCAGTGTTGGAGTTGTGGTCACGATGCCACAACCTTCCTTCGACGATGTCACGGACGAGTACGAATGTCGGCTCCTCCTGAACACGCTTGAGCTCACGCTCCACGGCCCGGAGACTGGCCTCCACGCTACTAGGAGCCTTCCCCTTCCAGAAGATCTCGTCGATCGCTTTGTCCATCTTACTCAAGAGCTCGCCGAGCAGTTTCACGCTTCGATCTCTTTGCCGAAGCGCACTTCGTTGCTTCGACAGCTTCTTCGAGATCTCACGGTAGCGGTCGACCTCTTGGTCACGGAAATAAGTCCTGATCGCGCGCTGAAGGTAGTACAGATTTGATTCAGTTCGAATCACCACTCCTTCGTGAAGCGCCTCGAACTTATACGTTCCCCAGGCCGAGGTGACCCCAGGGAATACCGTATTCTCCGGGAGTCGCAAAAAATCTCTCGCTTCTCCTCGAATACAGAGAATCTCCACTTCGTTGTGAAACATCCCCTCCTCAGTCCTTGTTGAAACTTCGAAGGTCATCCCGCAAATCACATGCGTCTCTGCTTCGGGCGTGGTCGCCGTCATCCTTCACCTCTTTGAAGTTTGGATTCTGTAGGACTCGATATATATTTTAACATAAATACTCTTTAATTGCAAAAATATTTATCAAAGTTTTTCATTGCCATCTTGTACAATAGTAAACATGAATGTTCGCTTCGCCAGCGCAGAAGAAATCACCGACTGGAATCGTCATATCCTTGCTAATCCAGATGGAGGAAACATGGTACAGGGAGCCGAATTTGCTCAGCAAAAAGAAGCTGCCAGATGGACGCCTCGATATATCATGGCCGGAGATGTTGCACTTACTGTGATTGAAAAAACTATCCCACTCCTGGGAAAAATTTGGTACGCTCCAAAAGGACCGGGGATAACGACGCTCGGCGGCCTTAAAAAGCTCAAAGACCCCCTCGCAGCCTTTGCTCGAAAACAGGGGGTATTTACGATCAAAATCGAGCCAGAAATCCCTGCCAATGTTTCCCTCGCAGGTCTTGGCCTCACAAAGACCCGCCCCGTGCAACAAAATTATGCGACAGTACTGGTTGACCTCCGCCACAACCTCGACACGGTCATGAAGAATCTGCCTCAAAAAGGCCGCCACGCCATTCGCCGTGCTGAGCGCGATGGAGTAACGGTCAAAAAAGTTCCCGCAACAGATGAAAACTGCCTCAAGATGTACACGCTCTTAAAAGAAACCGCTCAAGACGCCCAATTTGGCATTCGTCCTGCCAACTACTACATCACATTTTATAAGCGATATGAGGCTGCTGGACTTGGTCAACTTTTTTTTGCAGAGTTTGAAGGACAAGTCGTTGCGGCAGCCTTTGCCATCTGTTTTGGCAAAAAAAGCACCTACAAAGATGGCGCGTCTATCCGCAAGCGAACCGCCTACGGAGCAAGCCACCTCTTACAATGGCATGTCATCACGTGGGCCAAAGAACACGGTTCAGAACTTCACGACTTGTGCGGTGCCCCCCCTCGTGCTCACAGCAAAGACTCCACACATCCCTACTACGGGATAGGTCTTTTTAAAACTAGCTTCAACAAAGAAATCACCGAATATGTCGGCGCGTACGAAATCCCCGTACAGCCCACCAAATCAAAACTATGGACCAAACTTATAGAAAAAATCATTCGCCGCATGTACTACAAAACCCATCACGAGTCTTATTACTAATATGAGCACCTTCAACCGCACGATGCTCATGTCCGATGCCAAGCATTTTGACATCAAACAACAGATCAACCCTTATTATAGCGACGATACTCTCGATAGAGCAGCCGCCGAAAAAGAACACAACGCGCTTAAAGGCTTGTTCGAAGCAGCCGGCATAACCATTCTCCAAGTGCCATCACCTGAAGACTCTCAAGATGGCGTCTATACCGCCAACTGGGCACTTGTCCGCGAAAACACAGCCGTTCTTTGTCGCTTGCCCGGCGCCCGTCGTGCCGAAGAAGCACATGCTAAAAAAATTCTTCAAAGTCTCGGTAAAAAGGTCATCACAGTCCCCAATGACTTGCGATTTAGTGGGCAAGGCGATGCACTCCCCTATGGAAATTTCCTTTTTTGCGGACAAGGCTATCG